>JAAYHE010000053.1 GCA_012735505.1 Bacillota bacterium | reverse complement strand
TACCTTGCTAGATAGTTCCTGCAGTTGTAGCTTGTCCTGATAGCGGTCTGAGCATAAAAAAAGGCCACCCTCTTAGGGTGACCTCGATTGCCTGCAAAATACTAGCGTCTTATCCAACGCAGGGAGCGCAGGGGCCAATAAACTAGCGTGGCTTGCCCTTTAATTTGTTCGCGCGCTACAAAGCCTATCGTGATACTGCGGCTGTCGCGGCTATTCTGCCGATTATCTCCCATAACAAAGTAATGCCCGTCTGGCACCTGGATCGGACCATAGTTTGCTAGCGTTGGCTGCGTTAAATAAGGTTCTTCTAGGGGCGCTTGGTCGATAAAGACCTTGCCGTTACTGATCTCAATTATCTCACCTGGCAAGCCGATAATGCGTTTGACGATAGAAATACCTTCGTTAGGTAACTCGATGACCACCACATCGCCCCTGCGAGGCGGGTGCAAAAAGTAACCTAAGCGATTCAGTAACAGCCGCTCTGAATGATGTAGGGTCGGCTCCATCGATGGTCCATCAACAAGGTAAGTCTGGATGACTACAGTACGCAAAACCCAGGCCAGTATTATGGCAAAAGCGAGGGCTTTAGTCCATTCCCAAAGCTCTCTTTTTATAGCTTCGCCCAAAACCCTCACTCCTTACTATTGAAAAAAAACATTCTATCCCATGATACCATAGGCAGAAAGACTAGGGAAGAATTAGCCCCATAGCTGCTTGCACACGCCGCAAAGTAGCCTGCGCTACAGCATCAGCTCGCTCGGCTCCCTGCCGCAAAATTGCTAATACCTGCTCCCCATCTCCAGCCATGAGCTCCCGGTAACGAGCCTGAATTGGTTCTAGTACGGCCACGATAGCATCGATAGTGTCCCGCTTGAGAACGCCATAGCCTTGCCCAGAATAACGATCTTCTAAGCTGGTCACTGTTTCCCCTGCACAAAGGGCATGGATGACTAACAAGTTACTTACGCCAGGCTTGTTATCTGGATCATAACGGACTACACTTTCGCTATCGGTGACTGCCCGATTGATCTTCTTTTTGATGACATTAGGTTCGTCTAAGAGGGAGATGTAGCTAGCCGGGTTATCGCTCTTACTCATTTTCTTGGTTGGATCAGTTAATGACATTATGCGAGCCCCAACTTTAGGGATAACGGGTTCGGGCACTGTAAAGGTTTCGCCAAATCTGTTATTGAAACGGATAGCAATATCTCGGGTTAACTCTAAGTGTTGTTTTTGATCTTCGCCTACCGGAACCACATCCGCCTGATAGAGTAAAATGTCAGCAGCCATCAAAGTGGGATAGGTAAAAAGACCTGCGGTAACGCTCTCTTGCTCAGCAGCCTTGTCTTTGAACTGAGTCATGCGGCTTAGTTCGCCCATATAACTGCTGCATTGTAACAACCAGCCTAATTCAGCATGGGCGGGCACGTGGGATTGCACAAATAAAGTTGCTTGCTGCGGATCGATCCCTATGGCCAAATAAAGGGCAGCCAGAGTTAGAGCTTGCTGACGCAAGGCTTGGGGATCTTGCGGAACTGTCAGGGCATGCAAATCGACGACCGAATAATAACACTCGTAGTCTGCTTGCATCTCCACAAAGTTGCGCATCGCACCTAGGTAATTGCCTAAAGTAATTATGCCACTCGGTTTTACACCAGAAAATACACGCTGCATTCTATCGCCTCCTTATAAAGTCTAAAACTCCGCCCCAGCTCGGGACGGAGTTTAATCATCCGCGGTACCACCCGAGTTCATCGCGAAAGCGATGCCCTCTTAGTATGCCTTTAACGCAGGCTACGCCAATTCTGGACGCTCCAGGCCCCATTTCACCGGTACTTGCCACCGCCCTTCCCACCATCGGCGGCTCGCTTGAGGCAAAGATTGCCGGCTACTCTTTCCCTTCAACGCGCTAATTATACTTAATTTACCTCCTAGCGACTGCGATGTCAAGCAATTAGCTCTTGGACATCCCTTTAGCAGATAAGGAGATGCGTCGGGGTTCTAAGTCTACAGCTAAAACTCGCACCATGATTTGTTCACCCACCTGTAGGACGTCGGCAGGATGTTTAACATAATTATCGCTGATTTCGGAGATATGTACCAAGCCGTCTTGTTTCACACCAATATCGACAAAAACACCAAAGTCAACGACGTTGCGCACCACTCCGGGCAAGATCATACCAACAGTCAGATCTTCCATCTCTAATACATCCCGTCGAAAGACAGGCCCTGGCAGGTCTTCCCGCGGATCCCGCCCCGGACGCAGCAGGGCCGCATAAATATCCCTTAAGGTCGGTAAGCCGGCGTCCAACTCTTTTGCCAATGCAGCTAAGTCGGACTCCTGCACTCCTTCCTGCATAAGGGGCATTAAGCGACGCGCTACAGGATAGGATTCGGGGTGAACAGATGTATTGTCAAGGGGGTCAGTAGCTTCTGGAATACGACAGAAACCTGCACACTGCAGGAAGGTGGCTGGGCCCAAACGAGGCACTTGCAACAGTTGCTGCCTTGAGCTGAAAGGACCATGTTCGTCTCGATAAGAAACTATGTTCTTAGCAACAGTTTTGCTGACGCCTGCTACATAACTAAGTAAGGCAGGCGAAGCTGTATTCAAATCTACGCCGACACTATTCACCACATCTTCTACTACACCCTGCAGCGTCTCGGCCAGACGCTTCTGATTGACATCGTGTTGGTATTGGCCGACCCCGATCGATTTAGGATCTATTTTCACCAATTCGGCCAAGGGATCCTGCAAGCGGCGTCCGATAGAAACAGCTCCTCGCAGAGTCACGTCGAGCTGGGGCAGCTCTTCCGCCGCCAGTGGTGAGGCCGAGTAAACCGACGCACCTGCCTCATTAACAATGGTATAGCTGGCCGGCAACTGCTGCTCACCGATGAGTTCGGCCACAAACTCTTCTGTTTCGCGGGAGCCTGTTCCATTACCGATGGCTATTAGGTCTACCCGGTGCTTCTCGATCAAACTTAACAGGAGTTGCCGTCCATGGGCTAAGTTGTTCTGCGGCGGAGTGATGTAAGCTACTGCTGTATCTAAGACCCGCCCCTCGGGGTTGAGTACGGCCAACTTACAACCAGTGCGGTAGGCAGGGTCGATAGCCAAAACTATCTTACCTTTGACTGGCGCCTGCAGTAACAAGTTGCGCAGATTTTCGGCAAAAACCTTAATTGCCTGCTCCTCGGCAACTTCAGTGAGGCTGTTGCGAATTTCCCTCTCTATGGACGGGAAAAGCAGCCGTCTGCAACCATCTGTAACAGCCTCGCGCAAGAACTGGGGCACTAGCTGCCTGCCTGTAAAGCGTAGCAGAATCCTTTCTATTAATTGCTCTTGCGGCAGTTGGATAGTTACCTTCAGCAAACCTTCTCTTTCGCCACGGTTAATAGCTAGCACCCGGTGGGGTGGAATGCGCCGGATAGACTCGGTATACTCATAATACATTTCATAAGGAGAACTGACATTCTGATCACTAGCTACTACCGTTAAATCGCCATAGGTGCGGAAAAAATTACGCGACAACTCTCGCACAAAATAGTTTTCACTCACGCGCTCGGCGATAATATCCTGTGCACCGGCCATGGCGTCTGCAGCACTTTCGACTCCCTTATCCGGGTCGACGTAAAGTTGGCAAAGCTCTTGTGCTGTTGCATCGCCTAACCTTTCATCCATAAGAGAATCTGCCAGCGGTTCTAAGCCCTTTTCTTTAGCAATCGTAGCACGGGTGCGTCGTTTGGGGCAATAAGGTAAGTATACGTCTTCTACTTGTTGCAGGGTGGTAGCATGATCGATTAATTTTGCTAATTCGGCTGTCAGAAGCCCTTGCTCTGCAATCAGGCGTTTTACCTCCTGTTGCCTGGCCGCTAGCGAACGCAGATATTGTAGTCGTTCCTGCAGTTGACGCAGCATAGACTCGTCCATTTCGCCGGTTAGTTCCTTGCGGTAGCGGGCAATAAAAGGCACTGTATTACCTTGATCTAACAGCTCAATAGCATTAGCCACGTGTTCGATTTTTAGCTCCAACTCCTGTGCTAAGAGCTCTTTTGGCGGCAAACTACTCACCCCCTGCCAGCGGCTCTCTAAAAAGCTCCTGCTCGACTATTTGACAAAACATGGCTACCCCTAGAGGCAGCATAGCCTCATTCAAATCAAAGGCAGGGTGATGAGCCGGATATTGTTTGCGGTCCCCTTCTAAGCGGCTACCCATCCAAAAAAAGGCCCCGGGCACTTGTTCTAAGAAATAGGCGAAGTCCTCGCCACTAAGTGATGTTTTTTCCTGGATTCTAACGGAATCCTCACCAAGTACCACCTCGGCGGCTTTAATCACCTGGTCTACTGCTACCGTATCATTGATTGCCGGCGGATAGCCCAAGGTGTATCGCAGTTCATACCGTGCTCCCATAGCTCGGGTAACACCATCAACAATTTGCTCGATTTTATCCTGAATCAGCTGGCGCGAGTGTACGTCGGTAGTTCGAATAGTACAGTCCAGCACAGCCATATCTGCAATGACATTGTAGCGATACCCTGCCTGCAGTTGACCGACGGTCAACACCGCTGCTGAATGGGGATCGATATTGCGGGAAACGATGCTCTGCAGAGCGACTACAGTGTGCGCAGCAACTAAGACTGCATCAACACTCTGTTGGGGCGCACTACCATGCCCACCCTCTCCCAAGATTTTTATTTTGGCTCGGTCGCTGGCAGCCATCATAGGACCATACGCTATCCCAATGGTGCCGACCGGCAGATTAGGAGCAGTATGTAAGGCGTAAATTGCGTCTACCGGGGGATCAGCCAAGACCCCAGCATCTATCATCGGCTTAGCTCCTCCCAAGGGTGGACATTCTTCTGCGGGCTGAAAAATACACTTAACTGTACCTGCTAGCTTACGCCGATATCGCTGTAATAGCATAGCAGTACAGGCTAATATGGCCGAATGAGCATCATGCCCACAGGCATGGCTGACGCCTGACACGATACTCGCATAAGGCATCCCCGTTTTTTCCTGTATCGGCAGCGCATCCATATCAGCCCGCAGAGCAATAGTCCGTCCAGAACTTGCTCCCCGTATGGTAGCTACTAAGCCTGTACCACCAACATGCTCACGCACCTCTATCCCTTCTTGCCGCAAAATCTGAGCCAAATAGCGAGCTGTTTCGAATTCTTTGTATCCCAATTCGGGATAACGATGCAGGTGGCGTCGTATCTCAATCAGGCGTTGGCTAAGATTGTTGGCCTGCTGTCTCCAATAATTCATCCGTACTAAAGGCCTCCTTATTCCTAGTCCGCTAGCACTAGACATTAGCATACCTAAATATATTCGAGAAAAAAGCCGCCAATCCTTGTCCGATTAGCAAGCTCGCTAATTGCGCAATTTGTTTCTCCTTAGCAACAAAAAAACAACTAATAACCCCCCTATAAACAAAATCATATAGGGCCACACAGGCTGTTGAGGACTAGCTTCTAGGGTTGGCGAGACCTCTACCCATCCAATATTCCCTTCCACCCTTACGACGTGATACCAAACATCTTCCTCAGCATGCCAATAGATATCACCTACCGCCGGCGGAAGCTCAGTATAAGCGACTACTACTCCGTCGGGCCGAACCAGACGATAAACCGTAACGTCCTCCCGCAAGCTGCTCGCGACTGGCCAAGGAAGGCTTAAGAGACACAGCATGAAAAAAAACAGATAACGTCTATACATGCCCATCACCCATGCTTATTTTGTCCTAAATAGGCTGTTTAGCCTCATATGTTAAAGCTTAGTTACTATAAGCTTAGCGGCACTAGGCGGCTTTAAGGTCCTTTTCTTATTGTTTATAATAAGGGTGTGATAAGATTTAGAAAGGATGAAAAGGGTGCAGCGAGCCAGACGAATATTGGGCGCCGTGGCGCTGGTTCTTTTAGGAACAGGTATTTCGGCCATTGCCTACACTCAATTGATCATTCCCAACCGCATGCTGTCTGGAGGGGTCGGTGGTCTCAGTATACTCATAAACCGCCTGACTGGTTGGCCAACAGGTACCCTGGTGTTTTTAATTAACTTGCCTATTCTTTATCTGGGCTACCGAAAAATTGGCGGCAAGTTTATCGCTCTAACTATTATTGCCGTTATTAACTTCTCGTTTTTATTGGATATCATCCCTGTCAGGGCTGCTGTTGACGACCTGTTATTGGCTTCTGTTTTTGGCGGCGCCCTCAACGGCCTGGGCTTAGCTTTAGTTTTGAAAGCTGGCGGCTCAACGGGTGGCACCGACGTTATTGGCGTAATTCTTAACCGCCGCTATTATTTATCTATAGGAGAAGTATTATTAGCCTTTAACGGCCTGATCGTGCTAGCCTCAGCCCTGATTTTCGATCTCATGGGAGCACTGTATACCCTGATAACCATGTTCGTTACTTCTCGGGCAGTTGACTCGCTGCAAAACGTCAGAGATAGGAAAACGGCCCTCATTGTCACCAGCAAGCATGATGAAATAGCTAAGCAAATTCATCGTCGCTTACAGCGCGGTGTAACTTTTCTCCAAGGAGAAGGCTCCTACCAGCACGGCCAACGCAAGGTAATTCTATGCGTACTTACTCGCTTTGAGATTTCCGAGCTTAAGGACATTGTATTGAAAGAAGACCCCCACGCCTTCATGACGATCTCGGATACCAGCGAAGTATTAGGTCGATTCGAGCCCTATAGTCCCTTCCGCCGGGCTGGAAGTAGCAGTTAACGGACAAGTTACGATAATATCCCCCTTGCATATAATGTAGCAGGCCGCTGTACCGCAAACAGCGGCTAGTTACACTTGAGCAAGGGGGTGTTTTGTTGCTTATCTACACCGTGCGCCCAGGCGACACCATTTTCCGCATCGCCATGCGTTTAGGCAGCTCTACTGCTCTAATAGTAGCCGCAAACCCAACAATTAATCCAGACGAGATTACGCCCGGACAAAAACTGTTAGTGCCCATACTTATTGGCACTACTGTCCGCGTCCAAGCAGGTGAATCCCTTTATCAGCTAGCCCAAAGGTTTGATCTACCCCTGGCAGTAATAGCAGCGGCCAACGATCTAACACCACCATATACTATTTTCCCTGGTCAATGCTTACGCATCCCCCTCCTCTTAGTAGATGTGCCAGGTTGTATAGCTTACGAATCTACACGCGCCGGAGGAGTTTGGGATACTTGGATCACCAGCCCCAGCCAAGCCGGCTCGGAACGTGTTTCCTTTTCCTTAGGCGGTCCGGCTACTGTGCCGGCCTGGTCGCCCGACGGCAGATTTATTGCCCTTGTCAGCCCTGGAGGGACATTATACCTCATAGACATGACAACTAGGCAAAGTCGTGCGCTTCTCACCGGCCTAGGTGAATTTGCACCCTTTGCTTGGGCACCCTCTGGAGACAATATCGCGGTCGACGTAAATGGGCAAATCATTCTCGTGGACGTAACTACAGGCGCCACTCGCTTCTTAACACCAGGTAATTCTCCCGCCTACCTGCCTAGTGGGCAAGCAATTGTCTTTACTCAGCCCTTAACCGATAACAAACATCTGCTATTATCGATCAACACCGATGGTAGTGACTTACGTACCATCGCCACCTTTGACCAGACCGAATCTCTATCCCAATTGGAAGTAGACCCGACCGGGCAGCTTGTAGCCTTAGTTGCAACCAGCGCCGTTACATCGGAAATACGCATTATTGATCTGGCCACAGGCCAAGTCATCCCTACGCCTATCACCGAAGCGCGCCGGGATTTCTTCCCCCGCTGGTCTCCCAACGGTCAACTATTGGCCTACAACTCGACGGTATCTACGGCGGCAGGGCTTATGGGGCAAATCCGCCTCGTGGATCGCAGAGGACAATTGGTTGATGACCTAACAGATACTGCCTGTATTGGCGAACGCATAGCTTGGTCTCCCGATGGGCTTTATATCGCCTATCCCAATTGCCTCGGTCGCTTACCCCAACTTACGCTAGTAGGACTACATAGAAATCCAGTGCAGATCACCGCCCACGGCACTAATGTTCATCCCCACTGGCAAGCCAGCGCTTGTCCACCGCGCCCAGCCCCATAAGCTAACAACAGTGCCTCGAACGCAGCCGGTCGAGGTCGTGTTCTAAGTGTTAGCCGCTAGCGCTGCGGTTATCCTCACCGTGTGCTTGTTCGTCGTATGTTTGTTCAGCAGGGGCAACCGCTTGGGCCCTAGAGCAGGCTCCAACGGGCCTATGCTGTAACCCCAGACTTGTAGGATAGCGGTAAAACACTATTCCCGATCGGCCTGTGGCCTCCCCCGCGGGCGCGTCTTAAAGTAAATCGCCTTACGGACAGAACTCCGCGATGCGCCCCTACCAGATACTGCAATATGTTAGCTGTAAACGTTCACGAGCGAGGGCGCATGTCATGCGTAAAGCGCATTAGGGCCCTAATCAAAGGGCGAAGGAAGCAAGAATACAATCGGCCAGCAGTTAATCTCGGCATCCTCGACTTCTGGCCGATTTCTTGCTGACTGAGCTCATTCTCTAGCAACGCGCAAGCGTTGCGGGGACCACACGCGCGCGCGCATGACTGGGACCGAGCCTGCTGAAAATGCGGTTTTTCCTAATAACCTCTCTCTAGACCCAGGCGCCAACAATCGACTGCCGCAAAGCGCCCGGTAATCGGCAAACCGTTGTCCTTTTGCCATCTAGCTAAAGCAGTTTGCATTACCTGATCAAAAATTCCGGTCAACTCTACTGCATATCCCATGCCCTGTAACAATTCTTGCAGGTACAACACATCTAGCCCGCGGGCGCCAACGTGTAACTCTCGCCCTCCTATGATCGTCCGATCCCAGACGGCCACAAAAGAATCGGCTAACACATGCCCTGTTACACGTAAGCCTGGAAAAGCAGGCTGACTATCGCGCTGGAAAGCACGTACCATGCGGGCTGTACGTTGGTCATAAATTCCGTCGGCCGGCCGGCCTAATATGATAGCCAAACGACGGTTAGCCCCCACCAATCGGTTTTGTAGCACCCAGACATCATGACCTTCGTCGCCTGGGATAAGAGCCCTAGTTCCAAAGGCAACCTGTGTTGGCAAAAAGCGCCCGCTCAACTGTCCAAAGCAAAGATAGGTCATATCACAAACCTGCCATGGTTGCCAAACCATGAGGTGTTTAGCCAATTGACGTAAGCTGAGCAGGAGCCTGCCTGACAAACGACCGTCTTCTAGTACTTGAGGCCAACTCCAGGCAGGCTGCAAAGACCGGGCTCGATTGAGCCAACGCTGTAAGAGCCAAATATCGTAGCCCTTACTGGCTGGATAAGACAAACTTAAGGTGCGGCTCCCCAAGGGAAAAAAGTATAGTTCCAGCGGCTTGCTCATTTATGGGCTCACCTCCATTACTGCAGGGTATGCATAAGCAGACCCTCTCGTGTTGGATAACGATTGAAAGGTTGGAGGTCATAAGACATAGAATATTAAGCCCTCTTAGCAGGAAAATGCCTTACACTGCGCGAAGAATTATAGCTAACCCCCCTTAGCAACGCCTTTGGAGTTGCGGGAACCTCACGGAAACTTTTTCAACATTAATCCGTAATTACTTTCATAAGGATACTAAAGTATAAGGAGGAGGTTTTGTTAATGGATGTAAGACTGTGTACTGACATCGGCACCAAAGCGACCTTTTTCGGCCTGGGCCTGCTCGCCTCGAAGAAAATGAGGCCGTATGCCAAGTATTTCATTATCGGAGGCATGGCCCTTAGTGCTGCACCTGCCATCATGCAGCTGGTCGAGAAAGCCCAAGAGAAAAAGTGCCGCCCCAAGGAGCAAGTAGAGGAAGTTGTAATCGAATGTGAAGAGACCTGCCATTGTGCTGAAACCGAGCCCTGCTGCCAGGAAGAGGAAGCATGTGAACAGGCGGAAGCACAGGATTGCCAGTGCGCGGAAGAATGCGCGGAAGAAGCGGATGTAGAATGTGACGAACAAGCAGAGGAAGCTCCTTGCGAGGAGGAGCCCCAAGGCTAATGTAATCATCAAGGGCCGTCTTGTTACCAAGACGGCCCTCGCTTGTTATAGAATTCTTTTATTATCTTTCTGCTAACGTCAAAATCTGTTGCAATACTTGTTCTTGCCTTTTAGTAACCTGCTCGAAATCCATAAATGGAACATATAGCGACTCGAGATAATCATGAGCTTCTTTTGCACGCCCAATCAATTCGATAGCTGTATCTAACGCTCTTTGATACATATCTTGCAAGCGTCTTATATCGTCTACATAAGGATTTAACTTATGACTATCCACGTAATGAGCCGTATCTATTACTATATCTGAGAGCCTGGCGGGACAACTATGGGGCTCGCTAGCATTGCAGATGGCAATTCCCAAGACAGGAATCAAGACATGGTCTATGCGCTGGGGATCTAATGCGCAGTGATAAACTTCAACGCCATATCCCTTTTGCCGCACCGCCTGATAAACTTTCTGCACGATAGTAGTACGCCCTGTGCCGGGCTCACCTTTCAACAACACCCGCCTCTGGATATTGCTGGTGATGTTAGGCAGATGATTTACTATACCCTGAGGTGTGATGGCACTAGCAAACAAATGTCGCTCTCGGGCTGGGATATCCCGTGACGGTGCATTACCAAGTAGTTCTTCTATTATGCCGTCAGCTGCCCTATTGAGGCCAACGTAATCAAGCGCCCCTAGTTCCCTCATATGAGCTTCTATTTCGTCGTTAAGGCTACGGGCCAAATGTAAGTAGCCATAGGCCCGGCGGAATAAGAATCCTTTGCGGGCTACTGCAGCTTGAATGGCACTGCCTTGCCGCCGCAATCCACTTTCATCCCAGTAATCTCCCAAATTGATTATAAACTCAACTGCTCCCGGGTGTTTTGGATCAACCATATGTGGAGCTGTGCCGTCAATTAGGGCTACCCCTAAAGCCGGTATGTGCAACCCATCTAGCGAATTGCTGTCAGAAGAACAATAAAATTCCTCTAAGCCGTACCCTAGAGCCAGCATTCGCTCGGCTATCCAACGCATGAAATACGACTTGCCTGTACCAGGTCCACCCTTAAGAATATAGGTTGCCGCCTGTTCGCCATTAACTACCTGCTCGTAGAATGAATAAAAACCATACCCGGTATTGCCACCGAGAAACATCTTCCTGACCTGCTCCACCAGCCCTACCTCCTTTAAAGCAGCAACTTCTTCTACATGCTATGCTCGAGCCGCGGCAGCCGTTCGCAAGCTCTAGCAATAATCCCTTTCGTCGGTGCGCATAGAACAAGCGCTTATGCTAAAATTAGACGAAACTAGAATACTGTTGGGGGCTAGTATGATTATAGGAATCTGTACCATCACCTTGCGCTTACACGGACCCCGTTCTTTAAAGGAGAAGCGTGCCGTTATCAAGGGGTTGTTAGATCGTATGCGCAACAAACTAAACGCTGGAGTTGCAGAGGTCGACGCACATGACGTATGGAACCTGGCGGTAATTGCCTTGGCTACTGTAAATCTCAGTGAAGCTGTTGTTCACAAGGTCTTCCGCCAAGCCGAATCTTTGGCTGAAAATGCGCCAGGGGTAGAGATAATTGACGTGTCGATATCTCTGTTGTAGGTTGGGCTCGAATAGAGGTAAGGAGGATCATCGTGCAAAAAGTATATGATCTATTCGAAGCAATGCTAGCAGACGAGTCACTAATAGCAGTGAGTGTGAGCAGACCTGTCAATAAGAAATCTAGCGTAAGAAAAGTGAGCGTTAGGCCAATTATTTTGCGAGGTCACTTACACTATCAATTTACCTACCACCAAGGACAACAGGTGAAACACCGCAACTTATCCAGGCAAGATAGCCTAGCCGAGCTCAAGGCTCTAGTCGGCCACAGTTTTCGCCAAGCTCAAGTCTTTTCCCAGACAGCCGACTACCACATTATTGTTAGCGCTAAAGGCAAGAGCAAAATCCTGACACGCCCGCCGAGTCGTCAAGAGAATATGGGCCCGACTGGTCATAACCGCGATAAGAACTACATAATACCAGCAAATAAGCCCTGTGCTTTTTTACATCGCCTAGGAATCATGAACAAGCAGGGACAAGTATTGCCTTCTCGGATGGCAAAATTCAAACAGATCAATCGTTTCTTAGAAATGGTTGATGATATAGTTAAGCATCTACCAACCGACAGGGAATTGCAGATTATTGATTTTGGCTCGGGCAAATCGTACCTCACTTTTGCGCTCTTCCATTACTTACATGAACAAAAACAACTTGCGGTTCGTATTAGAGGGATCGATCTCAAGGAAGATGTTGTGCACTATTGTAATACCCTTGCACAAGATCTGGGTTGGTCTCAGCTTAGCTTTTGGGCGGGAGACATCAAATATTACGAACAAACAGAACCTGTAGACATGATGGTTAGCCTGCATGCCTGCGATACAGCCACCGATATTGCTTTAGCCAAAGCCGTTCTCTGGCGCAGTAAAGTTATTCTAGCCGCTCCCTGCTGCCAACACGAGCTATTCAGGCAAATAGATAACGAGCAGATGCGCCCTCTCCTCCGGCATGGCATCTTAAAGGAACGCTTAGCGGCCCTGATCACCGACAGCTTACGAGCTTCTGCCTTAGAAATTATGGGCTACGATGTGCAAGTTCTAGAGTTTGTGGAAACCGAACATACCGCCAAAAACCTCCTCATTAGGGCAATTTTATCACCGCAAGCCAAAGACAGCAGCCAAGCGGCTGCCGAATATTTGACTTTCCGCAATGCTTGGTCGGTTAAACAGCCAGCCATCGAGACAGCCTTAGGCCATGTTTTGCAGAAGCACCTTTCTTCCCAACAAATTCAGTAGCAATATAGCATTTTTTCAAAGCAAGAAGGGTCGACGGGTTTGCTGCTAGAAAGCAACCCGTTCTTTGTGTGGCTTAAACCAACAAGAAGGGTATAGCAGGTTTTTTAACCCAAAGAAGCGAAGCTAAGCAGAAACCGCTACTGCGAGGGAAGACAACAAGGTGGTGTCGCAAAATTGAAGCAGAAACTAAAAAGCCAGCTCCTCTTGATCGGAGCCGGCGTTATTTTAGAGCAAGCAACTTGGCCAGGCACAGTCTTACCTTTCATGTTAGGGCCCGCTTTCCTGTTCGGCCTCGCCCCCTTAGTGCCGGTTTCAGACTGGGGCCTTCTAGTTGCAACTCTAGCGAGTGCCTTACTAGGCTGGTATAGTGGGGATTATGCTTTGCTGGGAGCCGTTATTCTGCATTTCGCTCTGTGGCACTGGGCAGAAAAGCGACAACAGCGAGGGCTATTAGCCACGGCTATCGTGCTTCCCCTTCTGCTTAACCAAATATTCATAGGAGAGTGGAGCTATCCCACCGTTGGCATTAGTATAGCTAGCGCCCTCTGCCAGCTACTGATTTATCAAGCCCTACAGAAGAACGTCAGATCACGACTGGACAACTTGCAGCAACAATACCACAACCAACAAGGGGCCGAACGACTAGCACTAGGGATCGCCCAATGGGAACATATCGGCCAAATAGGGCCTTTACTGCAAGAGTTAATCAGTTCTATAGACCAGACTTATGCTGTCTACCAAGAACTAGAAGTTGGTGCGCGGGCTAACCCCGCCCTCCCGGAAACGCTACCCTCACGTCTGTTAGCAGCAGCTCAATCCATTCACCAGGTACGTCTGCAGTTGCAGGCTTGGCAGCAGGAACAAGCAAGCACACTGCGCAAGCAAGTTGGGAAACAGATAATCTCGCTGCGAACCCTTTGCTACTGGGTGATTGTTCACCTCACTCAGGCCAACGCTAATGATGATCAAATCATAGCGACGATCGAATTCGCTGATAATCCGAGCATCGCAAGCGAACAACAGTTGCCCTTAGCCGCACTCCTACTGACAATTTGTCGGCAAGGCCTGGCTGAATTACCATCTGGACCGATCAGTTTAAATTTTAATGGTTATGCTTCGCCAGCAGGTATGCGTATTGTGGTGACAATGGCTCCTCAATCAGATGAACCTAGTGGCGAATGGCCCTTGCTTACCCCCTACGAGATAGGGGCACATGAGGAATTCCAGCGTCAATTAAAGGCCAGCTGCCAACGTGGCATTACTACCAGGGGAGAACTGATCTTTACTCTAGAACTCAAAAACAACGAACAGGGGCTGTCGCACTAACAGCTCCTGAAAAAGTAAAAGACGGCCCCTGGCGATGATGCCAGGAGCCGTCTTTTGCTGTAAGATATAATGTGTGAAAAACATTACCTTACAGCCAGAGTATACACTTA
>JAAYHE010000052.1 GCA_012735505.1 Bacillota bacterium | reverse complement strand
TCTTGTTCAGTTATTGGAGCGAAGCTGAGGGTGCGGCTGTGACGCAAAACAGCTTGGTAACCAGGGTGGGCCAAAAGGGTTGCCAGCGAATCCTCTGTGGGCGAACGCAGCCAATCTAAGCAGCGTCAGGCAGCGTCGGTTGTTAGTCTCAAACCATAACTAGCCAAGCTAATTCCCCCCATCACTTATTACCCGCAACACCTACGGCGTTGCTGGGAGGTACAGGCTGATAGTTGCTGCGCAACCATCACTTTATTGGATCCGCAACGCTTGCGCGTTGCTGGGAGGTACAGGCTGATAGTTGCTGCGCAACCATCACTTTATTGGACCCGCAACGCCTACGGCGTTGCTGGGAGGTAACTATAGCCATATATTAGTCATAATGAAGGGAATTTCCTGCCTTGTTCAGTTAATCCAAAACATTAGGGTATATCAATAGTACATCATGAAACATGCACAGGCCGACCGGGAAAGCTGGCAGACATATCTGCTTGTCCCATGCTGGCCAGCAGGTTAAAATAGGCCAAAGGCAAGAAGAATTGGCTTTTGTGGCGAGACGACGTGGAACCTGCAGCCACAACAGCATAAACTATTAGGAAGCATTTATTAATAGGGAGGGAAGTGGCATGGCGAAAAGATTAAGAGCCGGTGTCATCGGAGCCACCGGCATGGTGGGGCAACGTTTCGTCACTTTGTTGGCGGAGCACCCGTGGTTTGAGCTGACGGTTGTAGCTGCTAGTAGCCGTTCGGCGGGCCAGACCTACGCACAAGCAGTGGCCGGGCGCTGGATGTTGCCTGTTCCTATACCCGAAGGGGTAGCCGAGCTCATGGTCTATGACGCTGCCGACGTGAAAGCAGTGGCTAGCCAGGTAGATTTCGTTTTCTGTGCTGTAGAGATGGATAAGGATGCAACGAAAGCTCTGGAAGATACTTATGCTAGTGCCGGGGTGCCTGTTGTTTCCAACAACTCGGCACATCGAGGTACGCCTGATGTGCCCATGTTAATGCCCGAAATAAACCCTGAGCACCTGAAGGTAATTCCTGCTCAACAGCGCCGCTTAGGTACCAAACGTGGCTTCATAGTGACTAACCCTAATTGCTCCATTCAGAGTTATGTTCCTGCCTTGCACGCGCTCTGGGAATTTGGCCCGCGGCAGGTTGCGGCCTGTACTTACCAAGCAATTTCCGGCGCAGGTAAGACTTTCGCTACTTGGCCAGAAATGGTGGATAACGTTATCCCTTACATTGCCGGTGAAGAAGCCAAGAGTGAGCAAGAACCCCGAAAGATTTGGGGGCAGGTTGCCGATGGCGTTATCGTACCGAGTGCCGGCCCGCAGATTACAGCCCAATGCATCCGGGTGCCAGCTAGCGATGGCCATATGGCTGCTGTTTTTGTTAGCTTCGTGCGCAAACCTAGCCAGGAAGAAATACTAGCAAAATGGGCAGCCTTCCAAGGCGAACCCCAGCGCTTGCAATTGCCTAGCGCGCCCAAGCCGTTTATTAAATATATGCTGGAAGACGATCGCCCGCAAACTAAGCTAGACCGGGCTTATGCCGGAGGTATGGGTATTACAGTGGGCAGGTTGCGTCCAGATACGGTATTTGACTATAAATTCATCTGCCTTTCCCATAACACGGTGCGTGGTGCTGCCGGTGGTGCTGTTCTCATCGCCGAGCTGTTAGCAGCCAAAGGTTACTTAGATTAGATTAGGCAGCTAGGGAGCCTCAGCTAACAGCCCGAGTGCTGCCCTGGGTAGCCAACAGTTGATGGGAGGGAGGTGGCTTGGGTGCTACAGGTTTGGGTAGATGCCGATGCTTGTCCGCGCAGGATAATGCGCTTTTTGCAAAGCCATAGCGATCAACTAGGCTATGACTTATGGACAGTGTCAACTAGCAATCATATGTTGTTTGGCGAACAACATCTCACTGTAGACCCCGAGCCACAGGCTGTCGACTTGCTGATAGCTAACCAGGTGCGGCCCGGCGACATTGTGGTTACCCAAGACTGGGGCTTGGCTGCCATCATCCTAGGCAAACAGGCCTACGCCATATCCCCCAAAGGCTTTATCTATACTAACGACCGCATGCCCTTCATGCTGGAGCAGCGCAATCTTTTGGCCCGCCACCGTCGGGGCGGCGGGCGCACCAAGGGTCCGGCTGCTCGCACCGATGCCGACGACGCTCGCTTTCAACGCGCTTTTGAACGCCTATTGCTGCAAGCACGCTCGAGAAAATAATAGCTTCTTTGCTGCTAACAGCGGGAGACAGCCTTCCGCTGTTTTCCTTTTAGGGAACTTACTTGGCTAAGTTACGTCTTACTTCTTGACAACACCTGAGGAGGTAGACCATGAAGAAACTATCTATTGTCTTAGTGCTAACTTTAGCTGTAAGCGCCCTAGTTGGCTGCTCACCTAATGTTCCCTTTGACAAGCTGGTAAAGGCAATTAACGACCAAGTTATTGCCGACTTGAAAGCTACCGGTAATTTTGACGACGATGCCTTTGCCGACGGGGCTATCCCTGGCTACCTGCAGCTGGATTTGATGCAGGATGAGAACACCGAGTATGTGATCGATATCGATAAATCCTTACTGGCCGAAGGCTATGCTTTAGCAGCCATGTTCAATATTAATGCCGACCAGATCATCGTCCTGAAAGCTAAAGACAAGGCTAGCGCCAAAGGTGTGCAGGCAGCCCTGGAAGCAACATTAGAAGCCCAAGAGCAAGTTTGGAGCCAATACTTGCCCAACCAGTATGAAAAAGTAAAGAACAACATAATCGAGCAAAAGGGCTTATATTTTCTCTACGTTACCTACGGCGCTCCGGAAAACATCGTCACCGCTTTTAATAACGCCTTTAAGTAACAAGGTGAAGCTCTTGCGCTAGTGCTATTTCTGGCCCTCACGCCAGCAGCGTCGGCCTGTTAACAATCGCCCCCGTGGGCTCTTGTAGCCTCACGGGGGCGTAATACGAGTAGTCTATTTTTTGCGGCAGCCTTAGTAAGCCGCTTTTTCTAACACTATCTTATACGCAAGGAGATAGACATGGTTTTCAGCAGTCTCACATTCCTCTACGTTTTCTTGCCAGTCGTATTGCTAGTTTACTGGCTGGCCCCTAAAGGCCTCAAAAATATGATATTGCTTATCGCCAGCTTGCTCTTTTATGCCTGGGGAGAGCCAGTTTACATTACCATCATGCTGTTTTCCTCGTTGGTAGACTATTCCCACGGGCTGCTGATAGAAAAATACCGACAGCATCCCTGGCTGCCCAAATTGATTTTGCTTTCTTCGGTTTGCATCAATCTATCAATACTCTTTTTCTTTAAGTATACTGATTTTGTTCTACACAATCTCAACGCCTGGCTAGGCACCAATCTGGCATTGCTCGATTTGCCGCTCCCCATCGGCATTTCTTTCTTCACCTTTCAAACCATGTCGTATACCATAGACGTCTATCGGGATGCCGTACCGGTGCAGCGCAACCTGATCAATTTTGCCACCTACGTTACCCTCTTTCCCCAGTTAATCGCCGGCCCGATTGTGCGCTACAGCGAGGTTGCACGGGAAATAGACGAGCGCACTATTAGCTGGCCAGGCTTCTATGCGGGCATTTGGCGATTGCTGATCGGCCTTGGCAAGAAAGTGCTTTTGGCCAATAACATTGGCCTACTGTGGGAAGAAATCTCTCGGCAAACCAGCCTCTCGCTAGCGTCTGCCTGGCTGGGCGCTGCAGCTTTTGGATTGCAGATCTACTTTGACTTTAGCGGTTACTCGGATATGGCCATCGGACTGGGACGAATGCTAGGCTTTAACTTCCCCGAGAACTTTAATTACCCTTATATCTCGCAAAGCATCACTGAGTTTTGGCGCCGTTGGCATATTACCCTCGGCAGCTGGTTTCGAGATTATGTTTACTTCCCCTTGGGAGGTAGCCGTGTCAGCGGCTTTAGATACTGGCGCAACCTTTTTCTCGTCTGGTTCTTAACAGGTTTTTGGCATGGGGCAGCTTGGAATTTCATTCTTTGGGGTCTTTATATGGGGCTGTTGATAGCTGTGGAAAGGTTGTTTCTGGCTAAGTTGTTGCGGCGTGTGTCCCGACCCCTAAGACATCTGTACGTGCTACTAGCCCTCATGCCGAGCTGGGCTCTATTCGCTATTGAAGATCTAACCCAGCTGCGAGCCTATCTCGGAATCATGCTAGGGCTCGGGGGTGCACGCCTCGTGGATCCAGTTTTTGTTTATTACCTGGGCAATAATGCCCTACTCGGGGCAATTCTGCTATTAGCTGCTACGCCTTTTTTTGCCCAATTAGCGCGGCGAGTAAAGCCCAAAAGCAGACTGCGCTGGTTGCAACCCATAGTGCTGGTTATCATCTTGTTCCTGACAACGGCCTATCTGGTGGCCGATACTTATAATCCGTTTCTTTATTTTAGATTCTAGGCGGTGAACTAGTTGCACAAATATAAGATACTAACGATAATAGTTTTTTGTATCGCTCTAGTGCTACCTGCTTGCATGCAATTACTCACCCCGGTCCAAGCCTTTTCGCCCTTTGAAAACCGCATGCTGGCCCAGTTTCCTGCCCTCACCGTGAACAGTCTTAGCTCTGGCCGCTTTATGCAGAACTTCGAGAGGTTCTTTGCCGATCAGTTTCCGGGGCGGAATATGTTCATGGCTGTGAAGACACGGGTCGAGCGGGCATTAGGCAAGCAGGAAAGCAACGGGATCTATTTTGGCAAGGATGGCTTTTTGCTGGCCAAATACCTGGGGCCGGAAGCAGCCTTGCGGCATAACTTAGAGAAATTGAATGGGCTAGTGCAACGGTTGCCATCATCTTTGCGACTATATTTCCTGCTGGCGCCGACTTCAGCCGCGGTGCATGCAGACAAGTTACCGCCCCGGGCTCCCAACCTTGACCAGGCCCTGATTTACCAACAGATCGAGCAAAGTTTAGCTGACCATGTAGCTTTTCCCGATCTATTGAAGCATCTACAGGCCCATGCGGAGGAGTATATATACTATAAGACCGATCACCATTGGACTAGCCTTGGTGCCTATTATGCCTATCAAATGGTGATGGATTGGAAGGGCGAGACGGCTTATGGGATGGATGATTTTGTGCACGAGCAGGTTACCGAAGATTTTTACGGCAGCTATTATTATCGGGTGCTAGACCAGCGGCTCGAACCAGACAGCATTACCCTGTGGCACCCGCGTTTTCCGGTGGCTTATGCCCTCGCTTTTCCTTATGAAGATTACCAACTAGAGGGCCTATACGATCGGGGGAAGTTGGTAGGAAACGATAAATATGCTGTCTGGCTCGGTGGCAATCATTCACTAGCCATTCTCACCACGCAGGTGCAAAATGGTAAGGAGCTGCTACTGCTGAAAGATTCTTATGCCAATTGCTTGATCCCTTTCTTGGCTAACCATTACGAGACTATCCACATCGTGGACCTACGCCATTTTGGCGGAGACATTGTGCAGTATGCCAGCCAACACAGCATTAGCGATGTGATGTTTGTTTACGGTTTAGCTTCGTTCACCACCGACCCTAGCCTTATTCGGTAATGCGATTTGTACCTGCCACCATGCGATATTCGCAGGGGTTGACCTCACGTCGGCTCCGACCCGTAAACGGCCTGGGGCAACTGCTTTCTGGTCGGCCTACGGCCTCCCGGGCGGGCGCTATTCCAAATGCCCAGCCTAGGGGGGCTGTTCATTTTTCATGGCGCCCCTACCTGGTGTCGCAATATATTACATGTATCGTGCAACAAACGCCCTATGCAGCTGCGGGCGTGTCATCCGTAAAGCGCATGGGAGCCATAAATCAAAAGAGCGGAGGTGCCAGGGAAAAAGGGAGCGGCCAGCAGTAAGTTTAGGCTTCCTAGACTTCTGGCCGCTCCCCTTGGCGACGAAGCTCTTACCAACACTCGCTGGCTACAAGCGTGCGAGGATGACACATACGCTAGTGAGATATCTTAAATTGCCACGGTGTTTTCAGGCTGGCATCCGTGCTTTGTCCAGAAACAAGGGATAATGCGGGTGCCGGGGTGGCTTCCCCTGGTGTTTCTCACCAACAAGGGGATGTCATGTTTTTGCAACCACTCTATGGCGCGGGGGTGTAGCACCCGGGCCCCTTGCTGGGACAACTCTAAGGCAGTAGAATAATCGAGCCAACTTAACACCGGCGCGTCGGGTGTTAGTTTCGGGTCGGTGGTGGCAATCCCATTCACATCGGTGTAGATTTCGACGCGGCAAGCTCCCAGGGCGGCACCAAGGGCGGCTGCTGTAGTGTCACTGCCGCCGCGCCCGAGGGTAGTAATTTCCCCTGTAGGGCTACAGCCTTGAAAGCCTGCCACCACGACCACGTAGCCTGCCTCCAGCAAGGTCCGTATCCTGTCCGGCCGCACCTCAATGATCTCGGCTGCCCCATACTCGTTGTTGGTGATAATCCCCGCCTGGCCACCGGTTAAGCAGGTTACAGCCGGCAGTTGTCGCCGTAACTCGCTAGCAAGTACTCCGGCGGCAATAATCTCTCCACAACTAAGTATTAGGTCTAGTTCGCGCCTAGGGAGGCCATTCGCGCCTCCTACTAGGTCTTGCAGCGTATCGGTAGCATAGGGGGCGCCCCGGCGGCCGAGCGCCGAAACGACTACCACCACCTGCAAGCCTTGCTGGCGGGCAGCCAATACCCTGGCTATAGCTGCTTCGCGAGCAGCCTGGGTTGCCAAAGATGAGCCTCCAAATTTCTGTACGATGATCCGCATTGCTTATCTTCCTATCAATTCATATTTGCCGCCCTGAGGGGTATCGTTGCCGGCTCCGCCAGGGCTGCGGGAGCATCGGAGTCTGCCAAGACTTCTAGCACAATGCTGGCACTGCCCACCGGCATAATATGGGCTCCTTGTGCTACTTGCGGCAGCTGGGCTAATAGTTCCCTAGCTACCTGCACGCCGGCGGCCCTGCCTGCTTGGGCCATCCTTCTTTCCAGCCAGTCGGGCACATGGATGCCCGGAATATTAGCCCGGATATGGCAGGCCATCTTATGGCTCTTGAGCGGCAATACCCCTGCAATCACCGGAACCTGCAGCCCCTGCATCTTATCTAGGAAGCGAGCTAATGCCTCAACTTCATAGATCGGTTGGGTCTGCACAAAGTGGGCGCCACGCTCTAGTTTTTGGGCTAAGCGGTCTACTTCGCGTTCTAAATCTGGGGCGCAAGGGTTGGCTGCTACGCCGATATAAAACTCGGGCTTGCCCTTTAGCTCGTTTCCTGCCAGATCGTATCCCTCATTGAGCCGTCGCGCTATGTCAACTAACCCGACTGCGTCCACTTCAAAAACAGCGTGAGCTTGTGGGTGGTCGCCTTGGCGCGGATGGTCGCCTGTTAAGGCCAGGATGGTACGCACCCCCAAGGCGGCTGCGCCTAACAGCTCTGATTGCAGGCCAATCACGTTGCGATCGCGGCAAGTAAGGTGAAAAACCGTGTCGAGGCCGGTTTCCTGACGTAGGCGGTGGGCTACCGCAATCGGACTCATGCGCACATTGGCCATGGGGCTGTCGGTAATATTGATGGCGTCTACTTTGCCGCGCAAAGCTTTCGCATACTTAATAACCCTTTGCAGACTGGTGCCTTTAGGAGGCTCCAGTTCCGCCGTCAACACAAATTCACCGGCATTTAGACGTTCCCGGAATCCGCGCATTTAGCTCTTACCTCCCTTTACTAGACTTTTTGCTACTCGCACTGCACTGGTGGCGTCGGGCGCATAATGGGCGCCAATAGAGGCGGCAAACTCGTCGGTGACTACTGCACCACCTATTAGAAGGGGGATACTTAACCCTTTAGCCCGCATGAGTTCAGCTACTGCCGCCATTTCCGGCATGGTGGTCGTCATGAGAGCGCTCAAGGCGATGAGGTCAGCCTGTTCCGCAATGGCTGCGTCAACAACTTGCTCGTTGGGCACATTCTTACCCAGGTCGACCACGCGGAAACCGTGGTTCTCGAGCAAAAGCCCAACGATGCTTTTGCCAATGTCATGAATATCGCCCTGCACGG
>JAAYHE010000007.1 GCA_012735505.1 Bacillota bacterium | reverse complement strand
CGTAGTCGGCTGGATAGAACATTGGCGAGAAAAGCGGGCGATCCAATACAAAAACTTTCCGTTCCACATCGTATTCGTATTTATTGCTACTACCCTTGGGTATTTCTATAAATGCCTCGACCTCTACATGATTTTTCTCCATCTCTTGCACCATCCTTAATCGCACTTTTCTATCAGTTTGTTGCCATAGGCCTTTAGCTACTGCCTCACCTGCACCACCAAAGCCTGCAATAAGCGTGCTAGGTGACTCCTGGTTCTATCATCAGTCAGTTTACCATCTTCATCGAATTTCCTAGCAGCAAAAGTAATAAACATTTCTGGCTGGTTGAGTGGAAGGACGTTAAGGCGCACACATACCTGCCGCAAATGATATTGAGCTCGCGCCCCGCCAAACATGCCCGTGGAGGCACTCATAATGCCGACCGTCTTACCAACGAGGGGGGAATCTGCCCCCCGGGATGCCCAGTCCAACGCATTTTTCAATACTGGTGGAAGAGAATAATTATATTCGGGGGTAGCAATCAGTAGGGCATCGGCCGCCGCTATTTTTTGCCTAAACTCTAATACGGCCTCTGGCATTCCCTTTGCTTCCAAATCTTCATTGAAAAATGGAATAGGGGCAAGGTCCACGACCTCTAAACTAGCTCCTTTTGGCAAAAGTTCTTGCGCTGCCCGTAGGGCTGCGCGATTATAAGATGCTTGACGCAAGCTACCTGCAAACCCGAGAATATTAACTTGGCTCATAAATATCCCCCTCATCTTTAATCCATAATCGTATTATACATGAAACGACATAAAAACAACCACCTACATTTCGCCTCTTGCAGCAGGCTTAGCTGCTGGACGGCAAATCCCTCCCAATTTGGCGATCTTTTGTATGCAATCCAGGAAAGGAAAGCTTGCGGACAAGGAGAAAAATCTTTCTATTGTGGTGAATTTATGGTACAGTAAAACCATAACTTATATGAGTAAAAGTATGTATATTGAGTCTTCATTTTGATTGGAGGTATGCTTTTGCAGGAGATTTCTAAGGTTTGGAAGGAAGCATTAGGTGCAATTATGCCCATGACCCTAGTCGTAGTATTTTTACAGATAACAGTAGTGCGTTTGCCTACCATCGAATTTCTACAGTTCCTCGTCGGTGCTGCTTTTGTCATCAGCGGCATGTTTCTTTTCTTGCTGGGCTCTGAAACGGGATTGCTATTACTCGGGCGCCTACTAGGGAATGAGCTGCCGGGCACTAGCTTGCCGATTTATCTCTTCTCAGCTTTTGCTTTGGGCGTAATCATCACAGTCGCCGAACCCGACGTTAGGGTTTTAGCCGCGCAATTTCACGAGCTTTCTGGTGGAGCGGTTAGTAAGAATGTTTTAATAGGTATGGTAGCCATAGGTGTTGGCATTTTCGTCGCCATTGCCCTTTATCGCATCGTGCGTGGCACCCCTATTCGTCGCGTGTTCACCATAGGCTATTTGCTCATGTTAGTTGTTTCCTTGTTCACACCAGCACGTTTTCTCCCTCTATCGTTCGACTCGGGCGGCGTGACAACCGGGCCGATGACAACTCCCTTTATACTTAGCCTCGGGGCGGGAGCTTCCGCCGTTTTACAGGGGCGCTCGGTAATGGCCGATGGCTTCGGCCTAGTAGGGTTAGCATCGTTAGGGCCAATTATCGCTGTCATGCTGCTGGGAGTGTTGATCGGATGAGTAAGTTAGTCATCTTTAGTGGTATGTGGGAAACCGCTATTGAAGTCTTTTTTGCCTTGTTACCCATGGCCATACTACTTCCTATCATTCACTTCGCTTTTCGTCCTCCCAAGTCTACGTTACTAGCCATAATGAAAGGACTGCTCCTTACTTTTGCCGGGAT
This sequence comes from Bacillota bacterium, assembly GCA_012735505.1. Lineage (GTDB taxonomy): Bacteria > Bacillota > UBA994 > UBA5500 > UBA5500 > JAAYHE01. Next base: position 1,136 of record JAAYHE010000007.1, on the reverse strand, counting down.
CACCTTGTTGTTGCATGGTGTACATATTGGGTTTATCATGCCCGGCCGCAGTATCGGAGCTGCAATCGGTAGCTTCAAATATAAGTGGATAGCGATTCCTATCGGTGCCTTGATCGGCTTTGTAGCAGTAGTGGCTGAACCAGCTGTGCAAGTGCTATGTAATCAAGTAAACGAGGCCTCTAGTGGCACCGTTACCCGCAGGCCTATCCTCTTTACTTTGGCAGGCAGCTCCGCTATCTTGGTAGGATTAGGGATGGCCCGCCTCGTCTATGGCATTCCTTTTCCATGGATAATTTACACAGGCTATATTATAGCCTTAATTATATTGCAGGTTTCTGATCCTGTATTTAGTGCCATCGCTTTTGATTCGGGGGGTGTTGCTACTGGGCCAATGGTCTCTACCTTGGTACTTTCTGTCGGTGTTGGGTTAGCGCAGGTAACTGCTGGACGTGACCCTGTAAAAGACGGTTTCGGGTTAGTCGCTTTGGTAGCCCTAGCCCCTATACTCTCAATCATGGTGCTTGGGAGAATCTATAACCGAAAGGATGATGTTGATGCCACAGACTCAGAACGACCTCATTGTAGCGATCGTCAGGAAGGGGTTTAATCCTGACATAGTAAAAGCCGCAAAAGAGGCTGGTGCGACGGGAGCAACTATCATGCAGGGGCGTGGTAGTGGTATCCACGAGAAGAAAATCCTCGGTATCGCAATTGAGCCTGAAAAGGACATCATCTTGATCGTGGTCAACAAGAAAATTAGTGATCAGGTGTTAAAGGCTATTGTAGAAAAGGGACATCTCGACCAACCCAACACTGGCATCGCTTTTGTTGTAGAATTGACCAAAGTAGTAGGCATTGCGCATCAGCTGCAACTGGACTGAGGTCGCGCGGTTGGTTGTAAACAAATGGACCAGAGGGGCTATCCCACTGGTCCATTTGTTTTTTAATGTCCTTCGAAGATAGTGAGGGATTTAATTAACTCGCTAAACTCGATTCCCAAGGCACGATGGCGAGACTGCAACTTCTCCGAGGCATTAGGTGGGACCTGCACGTCGGTCGGGCGGGCGATGCAGAAATAATACTTAGAGTTTTCACCAACCAGCTCCAGCCCGTACAGGAGCTGATGGTCCTCCAGG
>JAAYHE010000051.1 GCA_012735505.1 Bacillota bacterium | reverse complement strand
TAGACAAATCTATCGAGCATGGCTCCAACATTAATGCTCTTTTGCGCAAATTGCAGTCGGGAGCCGGTAAGGATGTCCAAAATGGCCAATGATAATGGGCTTTGTCAAGTTGCGGCCGCCTTGCAAAAGGCGAGCCGCCTGCTTTTGTTGGGACATGTTTCTCCCGATGGTGATAGTCTTGGTTCTTTAACCGCTCTCAGGCAGATTTTGCTGCGTCAGGGTAAGGCAGCCCATATTTTTGTTGCCGAGGGGTGTCCTGCTCGCTATCAATTCCTGCCTGGCTCTGATAGCATCATTTCTGATCTTGCCGATTTGCCGACTAGGCTGGATACGGTAGTAGTCCTAGATTGCGGAGAATGGGACAGAACCGGCCTAGAGGCCGAGCGTTTTCAGCAACAGCTGGTGGTCAATATTGATCACCACCGTACATCACAGGGCTTGGGGCATGCCAATTATTTGGATAGTGATGCCGCAGCTACTGGGATGTTAATATTAAAGCTCTGCGATTACTGGCAGGTAGAAATAGATGGGCCTGTAGCCACCTGTCTATATACGGCTATCGCTGGCGACACTGGCTTTTTTCAACATAGCAATACGACAGCTGTGGTGCATGAAGCGGCAGCTCGCCTACTAGCGGCCGGAGCTAACCAAGCTTTAGTGGTGGAAAACTTACAGAGCAAAACCCCCGCCTTTTTGCAAGCGCTCAATCTGGTGTTAAAGCGTTTAAGTAGTTTCTTGGGGGGAAAAGGGGCCTATTCTTTCTTAACAGCAGCAGACTTACAACGCCTCGGTTTGCATCGCTCAGAGTTAGAGGGTTTAGTTGACTACCCACGCTCCCTGATGGGTGTGCAACTGGCTGCTCTACTAGTTGAAATCGAGCCTGGCAAATTTAAAGTCAGCTTACGTTCCCGCGCGCCGTGGGATGTTAGCGCTGTAGCTGCTACTTTAGGTGGAGGTGGCCATAGCCAAGCAGCAGGTTGTACTTTGCTAGGTACTCTCGAAGAATGTATAGAAAGGCTAACGGCTGCAACAGTCGAGGTGGTTTTGTTACAATGACGTGGCATGGCTTCATCAATCTATTGAAACCACCAGGATTGTCGTCCCATGCAGTTGTTAATCGCGTGCGCCGGATACTGGGCACTAGAGCTGTCGGACATGCAGGCACCCTCGATCCGGCTGCTAGTGGGGTCTTGCCTTTAGCCGTAGGCAAGGCTACTAGATTGCTAGAGTATGTAGTGGCACAAGAAAAAATCTACGTAGGTGAAGCTACTTTTGGGGTAGCAACTGATACACTTGATCAAGCGGGTCAGATTGTTTGGCAGGCTGATGTTCCTCCACAAATTACAGCGGCAGCCTTAGAATCTGTGCTGCAAAGCATGGTCGGCCCGTTGGAACAAACACCACCAGCATATTCTGCCATAAAACATCGAGGCCGTCCCTTATACGAGTATGCTCGTGCAGGCGAGACCGTGGCGGTTCGCTCAAGAAAAGTATTTATCTATTCATTAACACAAAGGGACTTTAAGCCCGAGCCATGGCCGCAACTTTTATTTTGGGTTCGTTGTTCCAAGGGCACCTACGTGCGTAGCTTGGTGCAGGAAATGGGGCAGCGCTTAGGCACGCAGGCTACCCTGACCTTTTTGCTCCGCGAACAAGTGGGAGATTTTTCGGTGCAGTCAGCTCTCACCTTGGAAGAATTAGGCCAGCTTGCTGCTGAAGGGAATGTTGCAGACTTTTTGTTACCGCCAGCTATAGCTTTGCGTGAATGGCCTCATTTGAGCCTAGATCTTGTATTGGCGCGCCGCTTCCTACAAGGTCAGAGAATAAGGCTAAACGCTGGGCGAGAAGGACAAGAAGTTGCTGTTTTCTGGGGCCAGCATCTGTTAGGCATTGGGCGTTTCGACCAAGGGATTCTAGCACCTCGTAAGGTATTAGCTAAGTGGGAGGAACTGAGGCAGAATGATAATCACCAGTCGGTTTGAGGCTTTGCCTAATGAACCGCGCATTTTTGCTTTGGGGAATTTTGACGGGGTTCATCTGGGGCACCAAGCTCTGTTAAAGCAAGCTATCAGTAGGGCACGCCAAATAGGGGGGGTGGCGGTGGCTTTTGCTTTATCACCTCACCCCTTGCAGGTATTGGGATATCCTATTGAAACTATTGTGACTTCAGCCGGTAAAGCCCGCCTGTTGGCAGAGCTAGGATTAGACGCATTTTTCTTGTTCCCCTTTACTAAACAGGTTGCCCAGATGGCGCCAACAGATTTCGTAGAATCGATTTTGCTCAAGCAAGCCCGGGCCCAGGGTTTGGTCGTCGGGTTCAACTATAGCTTTGGTCGTAAGGCTGCTGGCACCCCAGAATTCTTGCGAGAATATTTGCGAAACCACAAAGTTAGTGTAGATATCGTGCCGCCAGTGCTTTACGCCGGTGAGCCGATCAGCAGTACGCGTTTCGCCAAGACGCATGGGATTACATATGAAGAGGTGATTATGCCGGAAGTATCGCAGATAATGAAAGAGGAAAAATTCGGTCTAATAGATGGTTTTTCCCGCCGATTGCGTATGTACTGGGAAATCGTTCGTACTCTGGCGCAATAAGTTGTCTGTTAGGTGAGTTCCTTCTTTTGATTGCATGGCAGGGAGGGATGGAGACATGCCGTCAAATTGGCTGGTTATTGCCAGGTTGGTTGTGGCGACGTTGTTGGGAGGTATTATTGGTCTACAACGAGAAAGCGTCAATAGACCAGCCGGTTTTCGAACTCATGTGTTGGTCAGCGTAGGGTCAGCTTTGGTAATGTTGGTTTCTATTTATGGGTTTAATGCAGAAACTATGGGTGGGCGTTTTTCTGACCCGGCAAGATTGGCGGCACAAGTAGTGAGTGGCATTGGTTTTTTAGGTGCAGGTACGATTTTGAAGGAAGGCAGCAGCGTACGTGGATTGACTACGGCAGCTTCCTTATGGGTGGTAGCCGGTGTTGGGCTGGCGGTAGGTTCGGGCTTTTATTTAGGAGCAGTCGTTACAACAGTTATTGTTTTTCTAGCATTGTCAGCATTTGCTAATTTAGATGACCGATTGTTGCATCGAGCAAAGTATCAAACTGTTATTGTGGACGTTGTCAATCGTCCTGGCCAACTAGGCGCTATTGGGGAATTTTTGGGTGCTCACAATATTTCTATTCGCAGTGTATATGTGCACAATCAGGATGAGAATGAAAGTGTGAGGCTTAAGATGTTTCTGCAGCTTCCAATTGATTGTCAGTTAGAAGAGATAATGGCCGGTTTAGCTAGCGTAGATGGGGTGCTGGCGGTGACTCCGCGTCGCTAGTGAGTTACTTGCGGATGGGCATCAAGTATGGTAGACTATCGCTGGCAGAGGGGCTGTTGCACTAACAGCTCCTTCAAGCACACAAAAGGCGGTGACTGGTTAAAGCCAGACGCCGCCTTTTGCTGTAGAATATAGTTGTGAAACAAACATTCTTACGGCCAAATTATACACTGAC
>JAAYHE010000006.1 GCA_012735505.1 Bacillota bacterium | reverse complement strand
TCCGGATACTGATAAGGGGATGTAGCCCCCAGGGTGAATGCCTGGGGGCTACATCCCCTGTCAAAAGGACTTGTCGGCTCACAGATCAAAGCTCCTAAGCATTGCTAGAAGGACTGGGATGCTGATTTACGTCAAAGGCGGAGTCTAAATCAAAATAGAGTTGCTCTGCCTCCGCTTCCCCTTCTTCATCGCTATAGCCAGCGGCTATGCCGGTTTGCTGTTGCAGCCTTGTACTATAATAGGCCATAAGCGCAGCCTGCCACTCTGACTGCTTACGGCGAAAAGCCATTCCTCGCCTGCGGCCATTATCTTCCCAAGCGCTGGCTTTGACAAAGATGGCTGCTAGCTGGCTGGCGCCTTGGGCACTAGCCAAGTCCATTTGCAGAACTTCCTTAAGAAACTGCCCTAAACCCTCTTTTTCAGCTCCATAATGCAACTTTTCTACGTTGTTAGCTAAAGGGACCCATTCGCTTTCGCCAACAAAATCATGGAGCTGGTCAAGCTTATCCTTGCTATAGACATTGACATACACCTGTCCGCCAGCAAAGCGACGCCGAATCCTGACCGTACCCGCAGCCTCGATTAGCCAGTTGAACAACCCTCCGTGCCCTAGGGTAATGTCGATGACGTACATGCTGCCCCTCCTTTCCACTAGGCACAGACGACTCTACGGCTACTGCGCCTGGCTTACCCGGCCCTAAACCTACACATACTTACTAGCCTCACGCACCGCTAAGCGACTCAATTCATGCCGCTGCAGAAACGAGCGAACCCAGTCGGGATTAGTCTTACTATAATCCCGCAAGGCCCAGCCGATTGCTTTCTGAATAAAAAATTCTTCATCATGCCTGTTTTGTAAAATGGCACGTTCCAGCCAGGCTGTATCAGTCTGTTCTTTCCACAATAGCTGAAGGGTGATAGCCACGCGGCGTTGCCAGAAAGAATCCGCTGCTAATAGTCGATGCATCACTTCATCCAAATACTGCCGCTGCTCTTTGACCCATAGCGACATAGGTTTGCGCAGGGCGTCTACCGAGTCCCACCAAGCCTCGCGATCAATTAGGGGATACATCATTTGAAAATCTTTATATGTAAAGCGCCGATAATTGCGCTCCAACAGGCTAATGGCTATGTAATGACATTCTCGCTCAGTTTGGTCATATAGATCATACACCATCGCCAGTAGGTCGCTCACCGGAATTTGTCTGGAGCTTTTGATAAACTCCTTGGTCAACACCTCGCGCTCGGGCTTCTTAATACCAAAAAAGACAAATCTGTTTTTCATATATGCGGCCATTTGCCTGGCGAGCTCTGGGTCAGCTGCTTGCTGCAGTCTGGCCAATAAACTGCTAAGATGGTCACTCATACTAGCACCCCTTCCCGTCATAAATGACTCTTACAGGCGATCGCGGCCGCCGCCTTCCTCTACACCACTTCGCTCTTTCTCTACTGCTCCCATTTATTCTATCATTCTGTAGCATCTATCTGATGTGCTTGAGCAGTGTGACTGCCTTATCTAACTGTTTTCTTCTCCAACGACTGCGGTTGTCAAGCAAAAGAGATACCCCTGCCCGACGGGCGACTTCTTCGACTACGTTATCAATGCCTATTACTTCGAGCGATGCACGTGCGCGTCAGGCTCAATAGAACTTCATAGATACTACAAGGTGAACATGCAAGTGCTTCTGAGATTGTTTGAGGAAATAAAGCTATAACGCATCAAAAGATATTATAATTTGGTTATATGGGTTTTCTCCCTACAACCCTAATAAAGGAACAAGGAGACAGACTTATGTAACGCTCAAATCATTTTACTTCCTTTTTACCTAGTTTTTTTCGCGGCTTCTCCCGAGCGGCTGCGGCTACAAGGTCAGCACCCGAAAAGCAGGCGGCAGCTATGCCTAGCAAGGGTGTACCAGCTAGGCCGGAGCCGCATCCCCTATTACATTACCCTATTGAAGCAGACCTCGCCGGTGTTGCATATAGCAAACATCAAGAGGCTTTGTCGCAGTTATTTGTTGGAGATCCGATAGCATTAAACCGAGAACCTATTAGTCTAGAGGAGAGAAATATTGTCGCAGTCTATTCTTTACGCTTAGGGCAACGATTAGGCTACATACCAAAAGAACTAGCAGAAGTACTAGGCCCTCTGATGATGAAGGGTCAGCTTTTTGTTGCGGATGTGGCGGAAGTGATACGCGACAAGGCAGACGATGCTTACGGCCTCCGAATTTATATCAACGAGTTACAGTTACTTGGCCCAGTGAGCAAAAGCCATCATGCTGCTATGACCGATGATGACATCGCCCCCGCCCTGCAAGACTATGCAAGCCTAAGTGGAGACTTGGATCTACTCAATTTTTTTGAAAATGATCCTTGGCTTGCGCGTGATGTAGTCAATGATACTTTGGAAAAACTAATTGCTGCTGCTCCATGGAGCGGCTATTGGCAGCACATAGAAGATTTTTTCAGAACAAGCAGCCTTGAGGAAATGGGTCTATTAGCTGCTACCCTCTTGGTCTTTGATATGGCAAAGCGCAAAGCTGTAATGAACACAGATAAGGTGCAGGAAGGGTTGTACCTATTCATGTTGGGTTCCTTAGATAAGACAAAACTCTTATCGGCTGTGGAAAAGATGAATGAAGAGCTTCGGATTTCTGCAGCTTTCTTCGAAAAAATGGTCTACTGCCTTTCAATCTGGGCTGATTCTATTGCATACTGGATTCGCTTGCGCAAGAATCCTCGCTTTCGGCTAACCCAGCCTTTCCAGCTGACGACGCGTATTGCTACTGCTACACTCTTTCCTCACTGTCAAGAGATGCTTTCCCGCATGGTTCCCCACGATCCCTTGGTTTTGATACGGAAAGAGGCCGAGGTTATGGTCTTTTCTGTCCGATTTAAGCAGTTTCTTGGCTATGTCCCGCAGGAATTTGCAGATGTCGTCACTCATCTGATGGACAAGGGGTATCGGCTAACGGTAGACTTAGTTGAAATAGCTGGTGGCGGGCCGAACTCCTTTTATGATCCGAGAATATGCATCAAGCAGGAGTTGTAGGATTCTTGGTAACAAAACAAGAACAGAAGGTCTTTAGAAAAAATGCTGCCTGATTGGGCAGCATTTTTGTTCTTATTCATCGTTAGTCTTGGGCTCTAGTGCCGTAAGCTGCACGGGCCTAAAGGGTGCTACGGTAGAGATAGCATGTTTGTATACCAGCTGTTGTTTCCCTTCAGCTTCCAGGACCAAGGTAAAGTTATCGAAACCGCGTAAAATACCCTTCAGCTGATAGCCATTAACTAGGAAGACTGTCACTGGCACGTTTTCTTTGCGCATGTGGTTCAGAAACGTATCTTGCAGGTTGATGCTAGGCTTGTTCAAAGCAAGGCCCCCTTCTCTCTCTACTCCTAGCAACGCTGGTAGCGTTGCGGCTATTAAGCGCTAATCGCAAAGCAATTAGCAGCTTATACCTGCCAACCATTTTATACTATCTGCCATTTTGCCGCAACTATTTGTAGGATATCATTTACAATTTCTGCTGTCTGACGGCCGACAGTTATTTGCACCCATTGTATGCGGGGGTCAGCCCGGAACCAGGTGAGCTGGCGCTTGGCGTAGCGCCGGGTGTTCTGCTTCAACCGTTCCATAGCTTCATCCAGTGTTTCTTGGCCCTTTAAGTAGGGAAAGAATTCCTTGTAACCGATAGCCTGATTAGCGATAAATTTTTCGTCTAACCCCTGAGCTAGGAGCCGGCGAGCTTCGTCGAGAAGGCCAGCCTCCACCATTTTGTCAACTCGTAGGTTGATACGCTGATAGAGCTCCTGCCGCGGGCGATTGAGGCCTATCATGAGTAAATCGTAAAGGGGCCTATCGGTGTCAACTTGTTGCTCCCAAAAGGAAAGTGGTTTGCCTGTCGTTTGGTAAACCTCTAGAGCCCGAATAATGCGTCGAGCATCGTTGGGATGAATACGATCAGCGGCAACGGGGTCTACTTCGCTCAGCCACTGATAGATGGAAGCAAGCCCTACTTCCTGTGCCTGCCGCCGCAGTTTCTCGCGCAGCTTCCAATCGGTTTCGGCCGGGATGAAATTATATGGGTCGATGACAGCACGCACGTAAAGTCCGGTACCGCCCGCCAAAATGGGTAGCCGCCCGCGAGCCGAGATTTCGTCGATTTTCGCCCGCGCTAAAGCTTGAAAGTCGGCCACGCTAAAAGGTTCCCCAGGATCGACGACATCTATTAGATGATGAGGAATGCCTGCCTGCTCTTCTAAAGTAGGTTTAGCTGTACCGATGTCCATACCTCGATAAATCTGCATGGAGTCGGCCGAAATAATCTCGCCGTTGAGCTTAAGCGCTAATTGGATGGCAATATCAGTCTTGCCAACGGCGGTGGGGCCGACAATAACGAGTAGTTTGTGCACAGAACCACCTCCAGGTTTACGGGTGGAAAAGACGATAGAGCTGGTCGGCGTTAAATTGTAGAGCAGTCGGGCGTCCATGGGGGCAGGTAAAAGGTAACTGGGTATGCCAGAGCTGATCTAATAGTTCGATCATCTCGGCTGTATGCAGTTTTTGCCCGGCTTTGATTGCACCGGTACAGGCGAGGCGGATCAATACGCGCTCGCGCTGAGCATCGGGCTTGAGGCCATGCCAGCCTTCGGCCAAGTCGGCCAGTAAGTCAAAGAATTCTTCCGGGAGCAAGCGGCCCCGGTAAACCTGCGGAATACTGCGCAGAGCCCAAGTGAAACCGCCGAAATGCTCAACCTCAAAGCCGAGGGCTAACAGCTCTGCTTGAGCGCTCTCGAGCACCCCAGCTTCGCGCGCCCCCACTTCCAAGGTATAAGGCATGAGCAAGGGCGTGACCACCCGCTCGCTATCTTGCTGGGTGAGCTGTTCATAGATGACCCGCTCGTGTGCCGCATGCTGGTCTACGAGCAAGAGGGCGCCTTCCCGCTCCACTACTATGTAACTCTGTAACACTTGGCCTAACACCCTATAAGGGATGGCATTAGTGCCAACAGAATCGGCAACTATTTCTACTTCTGTTTCTGCCCTTACCTCCGGTCTGGAGAAACTTATGGGCCTAACATCTGTTTTTGGCCGATAAAAGCTAATGGGAACATGGGGTTTTTCAGTTGCCATCGGTTCGGCTGCAAGCTCACTGACAAGCTGAGGCCTAGCCATCTGTCGCTCGGGTGCCAGCTGAAATGGCGACGGAATAGCTGACGGGCGCCATTCGGTGGTAGCAGCAGCATCCACCTGGCCTGCACTTGCTAGAGTTTCCCGCAGAGTTCGCAAAACGATAGCCGCAATTTGCCTTTCTTCACTCAAACGCACTTCGATTTTAGCCGGGTGCACGTTGACGTCTACTAGATTAGGAGGCAAATTGAGCTGCAGAAAAGCCAAGGGATGACGGCCACTAGGCAACAACGAACGATATGCTTCTTGCAGCACGGCCGCTAGTGAGCGACACTGGACTAAACGGCCATTAATGACGAATACTTGGTCGCGCCGGTTGTTACGGGTCAAGTCGGGGCGGCTAATCAGCCCTTGTATTGTTACCTTGGCTGTTTGCTGTTCTACTGCGATCATCTGCTGGGCTACTTCATTCCCATACAGGGCGAGGATAGCATCCTTCAGTTTAGCATCACCGGGCGTTTCTAGCACTATGCGCCCATCTTGCGTGAGCCGAAAGGCGATGCTGGGAGCAGTAAGCGCCAACTTAGTCACCAGATCGCGTACACGCCCCGCTTCTGCCCGGGGCGAACTCAAGAATTTTTGCCGTGCTGGTGTGTTATAGAACAGGTCGGTAACAGTAACGCGAGTTCCCGGCGGTGCGCCCCAAGGTGTGCTGTCCAGATGCTGCCCGCCACGAACGACTACTTTGTAGGCGGCATCGCTGCTGGGTTGGCGCGTAACCAATTCGACTTGGGCTACCGAAGCGATGCTAGGCAAGGCTTCTCCCCGGAAGCCGAGAGAAGTGATACAAAACAAGTCGTCGGCGGTACGCAACTTGCTGGTGGCATGCCGAGCAAAGGCAAGCTCGGCATCTGCCGGGCTCATGCCGCGCCCGTTATCGCTCACGGTTATCCGCTCGAGGCCTCCATTTTCTATTTCAATATCAATGCGGGTAGCACCGGCATCGACAGCATTTTCCGCTAGCTCTTTCACAATAGAGGCAGGTCGTTCCACAACTTCTCCGGCAGCGATCTGATTAGCAATCGTCTCGGGTAAGATTTGAATTTCGCCCATGCTACTCCACCCCTTCTTTATACAAACGGCTCCAGGAAGCCAGCAGGTTCAAAGCGTCTAATGGAGTGAGCTCGTTAATATCTAGGGCGGCCAACCCGTCGAGAATTTGCTGATGCTGGGTTGGCAGCGAGGAACTAGCCGCCGCCTCTGCTTCTGCCCTATCCAATTGATAGTCGCCCAAGGTGAGCTGCAAGGCCCCCACCTCGCTAGGCGAGCGTTGCTCGATGCGGGCTAACACTTGGCGAGCGCGCTGGATCACCGGCGTTGGCAAGCCCGCCATCTTGGCCACGTTAATGCCGTAGCTGCGGTCGGCGCGGCCAGGCACAACGCGGTGCAGGAAGACTAGCTCGCCCTTGTCTTCGGCTACTTGGCAGGAAACATTGCGCACTAGTGGCAAACGCTCGGCCAAGCCAGTCAGTTCATGGTAATGGGTAGAAAAGAGGGTTTTGGCCCGCAGATGGTGCTGCACATATTCAATGATCGCCCAGGCCAGGGCCATACCGTCGAAAGTGCTGGTACCCCGGCCTAGCTCATCAAACAGGATTAAGCTGTGCTGCGTGGCCTCAGTGAGGGCAACTTTGCTTTCTACCATTTCCACCATAAAGGTGCTCTGGCCAGAGAATAGGTCGTCAGCAGCGCCGACACGGGTGAAAATGCGATCAACGAGCCCGATGGTAGCCGATTCGGCCGGCACAAAGCTACCCATTTGCGCCATGATCACGATGAGGGCCACTTGGCGCATATAGGTAGATTTACCACCCATATTCGGGCCGGTAATTATCAACGTTTCCCCAGCCTGCAGCGACAAATCATTAGGAACGAACTTGTGGCGCCCCACCACTTGCTCTACTACTGGGTGCCTGCCACCGATGATTTCCAGCGTGCCGCTTTCGGCAATTTGTGGCCGACAATAATGCTGGCGCACGGCCACCTCTGCCAGCGATTGCAGGCAGTCGAGCTCGGCGATAAGGCGTGCGTTCTTCTGGATAGCAGGCACATAGGTGCTGACCCTTTCCCGTAGTTCTACGAAAAGCTCATATTCTAGAGCGCGCTGCTTCTCTTCTCCCCCGAGAATGGCATCTTCTCGGGACTTTAATTCATCGGTAATAAAGCGTTCTGCATTAACCAAGGTCTGTTTACGTACATAATGGGGCGGTACCTGGTCGAGGTTGGCTTTAGTCACCTCTAGGTAATAACCAAAGACTTTGTTGAAACCGACCTTAAGAGACTTAATGCCTGTTAGTTCCCTTTCGCGCGCTTCTAGCTGGGCAAGCCACTGTTTGCCTTCCTGAGCAGCCCGCCGCAAGTCATCTAGCTGCTGGTTATAGCCCGAGGCGAAAATGCCACCCTCGCGTATGCTCAAGGGCAAGTCCTCGCGCAGGGCACGCCCAAGTTCGTCTGCCAGGTCGGGCAAAAGCATTAGATCGGAGGCAATGGCCTGTAAGCGCGGGGCCCTAAACTGGTTTAATAAAGACAATAGTTGGGGCAAACGCCGCAAGGTAGACCCTAAAGCTTGTAGGTCGCGAGCGTTGGCCACTCCCGTAGCCACACGGCTAGCTAGGCGCTCTAGATCGTAACAATCCTGCAAACACTGGCGCAGTTGCTCCCGTTCTAAGTGTTTTTGGTGCAACTCTGCTACAGCGTCAAGGCGTCGGTTAATGGCATCAAGTTCGTAAAGGGGCCGGGTTATCCATTGTTTTAGTTCTCGAGCACCCAGGGCCGTAGTTGTCTGGTCCAACACGGCCAAGAGAGAGCCGGCGGTGCTTTCACTGCGGTAGCCCCGCAGTAGTTCTAGGTTGCGGCAGGTAGCCGTGTCTAAATGCATATAGGTACCAGTGCCTAGCCGCTGGGGCAGGCGTAAGTGCGGCAAATTGCGCTGCTGGACGTGGCGTAGATAATGCAAACTGGCCCCTAGGGCCTGTACAGCCACAGCGGGTAGATTAGGATCTACCTCCTCCCCATATTGCTCGCGCAGGACCCGCTCGGCTTCTGCTGGGGCAAAGTGGGTAGCTGCCAATACAGTGCTAGCATTGGTGCCGGCTAGTTGCGACAGCCGCTCAACTTCCTCATTAGCCTCAAGTTCGGGCCCCAATACTAGCTCGGCAGGGGCAAAGCGGAGAAAATCGTCAATCAGCGGGGATGGTAGTTGGCGCCCCGAGTAGGCACCGACCAGTACTTCCCCGGTTGACAGTTCCACTAGGGCTAAGCCATAGGCCTGACCGGTGCGGTGCAGGGCAGCCAAGTAGTTGGGGCGACCATCCTCCAGCATAGAAGAATCGAGCAAGCTCCCCGGTGTGATGATGCGCACCACTCGGCGCTCAACCAGGCCTTTAGCCTGGCTCGGGTCTTCGACTTGCTCGCAGATGGCCACCTTCTTGCCATGCACAATCAGTTTAGCTATGTAGGTATCAGCAGAATGATATGGTATACCGCACATGGGCACGCGACCAGCTGCGCCGGCGTCGCGGCCCGTAAGGGCTATGCCTAATATGCGAGAGGCTTCTTCCGCGTCGTCCAAGAACATCTCATAGAAATCGCCTAAACGAAAAAAGAGGATGCAATCTTGATGCTGTTCTTTAATCCGTAGGTATTGACGCATCATGGGTGTATATTGCTTCGTCATTTATCCTCATCCTAACTGTCGTAGCTCTTATTTACATCATTATAGCACAGCAACAAAGGCTATCTGCGCTTGGTTTTGAGCAAGCCATTGTTGACTTTTGTTGATAGATTAGCGCAAACATGGCACATAGGAGATATATACCACCCGCAACAATTGTCATAGTTATCTTTTGTACGAGATATTTTACTAATTGTATTTTGTATACACGGCATTGACTAGGATGCATGTTTACCCTATACTCGAAGTAGCAAAGAACAGATTAGAGGTGAATCTTCAATGAAGCTTCTTATTGCCCTTCTCGGTTTCGGTCTGCCCTTGTTCCTTTTCGCCGAGAGCGGCCGGCTGTTTGACCGCGGCGCGCAGAAGTAGTAATTGTAATGATTAAGAAAATGGCCTTCGCAGTTGCGAAGGCCATTTCGTGTTCTAGTAAACTTATGCCTAGGTCAGACTTGTCGCCGAGATGAGGATTATAATAGCTTGGAATCGTTGATGATGATGGAGAAGGTAGCCTCCAGTGTTTCAGCTGCCCGGCGACACATCACCATGCGCGTGAGAAAGATTTCAAAGTAGTCCATAATGGAGCTCACGGTGGGATCTATAGTCAGTTCCAGAGTAACGAGGCGTTCAGACTCGTCTACGCGCACGAAAGAATGGGTAGCGGCGTAGTTGACCCGGTCATGAATGTCGAAAGTAGCTAGTTCTAGATTGCGCACGCGAGACCGGTGCACATCGGATTTGTCAGCTAAAATGAGGGCAGCTGCTACCGGGTTGACTGCCTCGCCATATTCTTCTTCATGGTTGCCAATGGCGGCAGCAATCGTAGCCACTTCATCATAGGGCATCCCTAGTTGCTCAAGGATCCGCATGGCGATAATTGCCCCTGTCTGGCCATGATCTTGTCGGCTGACAACGTTGCCGATATCATGCAGGTAGCCTGCTATAGCGGCCAATTCGCTAGGGCGTTCGCCAAAACCTAGCCTTTGCATAATCTGCCTGGCAATGCTCGCCACTAGATTGGCATGGCGAAACCCGTGTTCGGTGAACCCTAACGCCCCCAGGTGCTCGTTACCGAGCCTAAGATAGGTTTCCACTTGGGGTTGCTGCTTGACCTCTTTCAGGCTGACCAACTTCATCTCTCTCCATCCCTTTCTCCCCTTTTTCCTGCCGCCAAGCCGTGAGAGCAGCAATTACCTGCTCTCGCACTTCAGCTATACTTAAGTCGTCAGTCGGCAGATATAGCTGGCAATGAGCACGAGCATCTGCCAATTTGCGGGCTTGTTGATCTAAACGCTCTTGGCCCCACGGGACTGAGCGCCGTTGGCGGGCGGTTGCCAATGTACAAGATAGCATTACCAAAAAGTCAAGATTAAATTTGCGCCAAAAGCGGGGCGAAACACTATGTTCTTGTGGAATATTTACGGCCCGATAGCCAAGCTCTTGCAGGCCATTTACCAAGGTAGTTTTGCCGGAGGCGCAGTTGCCAACCACGCCCACCAAGAAGTCGGTGGTAGGTTTAGGCATTAGATTATCGTTCCTTTCGTTATCTAAATTGGGAAGCTAGCGTTTAGACGTCTAATTCTTCTCACTTCCGAGCGCGCAGATACCGCGACGGCGAAAACAGTCATGTCGTCGCGGGGGCGGCCTTGGTCGCGAGCGAGGGCATCTGCAAGCACCGATTCCACCAAACGCTCAGGGTCTCTAGCGTGTTGTACAAGCAATTGACATAGCGTATTAGTGTCCCACTGGTTAGAGTAGCTCCGTCCGGCATGCCAAATACCATCAGAAAAGCCTACGATGACTGTATCGATCGCCAAGGGTAAGATATCGATTCTAGGTTTGGTGCTAGCACGCACGCCGATAGGGCCTGCCTCTCCAGGCAAGGGGGTAGCTTCCCCATTGGCATAAACCAGTACCGGGCAAGCAGTATTGCGGGAAATAACAAGAGTATCGGTAGCTGTATCGGCTGAGACGATAAGCAGCTCTGCCGAGACCCTACCGTCACGAGCGGCAAACAGCACATCGTGCACGGCTCGAGCCACTGCCCCATCGCGGGCACCTTCTCCGATCATGGCTACCGCTTTAGCTACAACTAAGTTGCTGTTTTGTTTGGCAGCGCGCCCACTGCCTTGCCCATCGGCCAAGATCAGGGAGAACCCTCCTTTGGGGCGCTCGGTTAATTCTAATGTATCGCCACTTTCAGATACTGCATACTTATGCGTCTTGGCCATGGCAACCCTAACTTCCATATTTAATCACGCCTCGTAACTTTTGTTGGTCATCCTCTAAATTCGCCCCCTCCCAGCCACTTCCCTGCTCAGTAGATGATGCCGCACCGCATCAAGGCAACTCCAACACGGCTTCACTGCCAAGTCTACTCGGTTCCCTCTTAGCCTTCCCCATGTAGACATTTTTCTAAAAGAGCCCTTGCTTCATGTTGAGTGAGCAAACATGTACGCTGATTAGCCATAAGTTAGATACAAATCACCCGGCGCCAATGGCGCCGGGTCTATATATGTCTTGCTTCCTATCGGTAGCAACCGACAATTATCCACCCGGACTAGTGTAACGAGCCAGGCCTTTGTGAAAAATAATCCGGGTTAGCGCTAGTAGTGCCAAAGCTGTAATAACAGCCACGCCAGACTGGTAGGCTGTCAGCTGTGATGTAATAGCTAGGGTAGGAAAATTGGAAATGAGCGCTATGGGAAATACATGCATTATGAGCCAGTGGTACTTTGCCGGGAAAATGCTGATGGGATAGTTACGAAAGTTGACTACTTCAGAAACGAGGGCCTGAACTGAAAAGATATTCTCTTTCCAAAAGGCTAATGTCGCTGGGATAAATGATAAAGCGTAGGAAACAGTCACCCCAACAAAAACCAGCAGCGAAGTATGCAGCCATAGGCCCAAGGTCATCTTGATCTCGAGCTGCCTTACAGCCCAAACTAACAAGGGGACATTGACAAGTCCGCTAATAAGCCATTCTGGCGATAGCGTGTAACAAGAAAGCAACAGCTGGGTATTAATGGGCAACAGCAGCGCCTTGTCAAGCCTGCCCGTGCGGATAAGCCTGGGGATTTGCCCGATGTTTGCTCCAAAAAGGAATAACTCAATTGAAGCCACAATCCCTGTCATAGCTTGAAGCAATATAACCTCAGCTACAGACCAGCCGCCAATACTAGTAGCGCCTGCGAGGTAAATAAGTGAAAAGAATAGCACTTGTACCAGAAGTTCTCCAACAGAGCCAAAGAAAATGGACCAAAAAGTCATTGGGTATTGCATGGCGCGCACAGAACTGTGTTTAGCTAGCACCCAAAGCAGCCTCGCGAAAGCGCGCGCTTTATCCACCAGCTGCTTGATACTTGCTCACCCCTTTTGACCAACTATACTTTACTAGACTAGTTAACAAAAACGCCCATAAGGAGTTATATGCCGTCCGCATTACTAAGCGAATATCAACTGCTGGGGACGCCTCGAGCCAGAAAAAGAACTCCAGCCCCTACTCTCGCTAGATCAAACGGTGTTTCCAGCCCTATGATCAAGTTTAAAAGGCCATACGCTATAAACGTAACACCCCTTAAGGCGCGACTTACCGTCAATTATGTCTTACTTCCAATCCATAATTATACTCGACTAACAATATCAACATACCACGCAACTTGCTGGTATATCACGTTAGTAAGCATAATCTTACGTTTAAAAAGAGCCAAGATTTACTTCTATAATGCGGCGAGCAATATGTGAATAACAAATAAGCAACAGTCGTCTTACCCGGACCTTGTGAATACTTTTAACTGCCGTCACGTGGGCAGGAAATGGTAGTTGTTTTGTGGAAAGTAGTTAGCAAGTAAAAAAGCGGGCGCAACTTTTTGGTTAGTTGTGCGTAGTTGGTAAGTGATGGCTGAAGCCCAGCTCCAGCTCAATGCCAGCAGGCACGATGAGCCAAAAACTAGACTTGGAGGGCAAAAGATGCGTAGATGGTGGTTGCTTTTTGTTCCTATTGTAATAATAGTAGCTTTGTTGTTTGCTACGGCCGAATTCTATACTGATTGGCTCTGGTTTAAGGACGTTGGCTATGAGTCCCTATTTTGGAAGGTGATTACGTCTCGTTTGGCAGTCATGGCCGTGATGGCAGGGGTAGCCTTTGTTTTAATTTGGGTGAACCTGTTGATAGCGCGGCGTGTTTTAGTCAGGCGGGTACGTATTGAAGAGTCCGACGGCAACGTTCGCTTTTTCCCTAGTTCCGAGCGCTATCTCGACTTTTTGGATGAGCTGTTGAGTAGCCGTTCGCTAGGTGCTCTGATGCTGGCGGCATCTTTGGTGATTGCTGTTGTATGGTCGAGCAATTTTAGTGGCCATTGGCTCGACTGGCAGATGTATTTGAACCGCACGAGTTTTGATCTAGCCGACCCTATTTTTGGACAAGATGTGTCGTATTATTTGTTCCAGCTCCCCTTCTTGAGCGAAAGCTATAAAGCAGTTATCGGCCTGTTAGTGATATTGCTGGCAGCAGCCATACTACTTTATGGCCTGGGTGGCATGCTGTCGCACCGGGTGCGTGGCGGCAGCGCGGCTATCGGCCATGTATCGGGCTTACTCGCACTAGTATTAGGCGTGCGAGCCTGGGGATACAAACTGCAGGCCGATCATCTGCTCTACTCCACTCGAGGTGTAGTCGTCGGTGCCGGCTATACAGATGTGCACGCCAGTTTGCCTATTTATCGCATTTTGCTTATTCTCTCGTTAATTTTGGCCGTTGGGGCTCTTATTAACGTACGCTTGCGGCGCGGGCGCCTGACCATTATTCTGCCTGCGGTCTTGATGCTGGTAGCTGTGTTGGCAGGCTCGGTTTACCCTGGCCTAATTGAACGTTTCAGCGTCGAGCCCAACCAGCTAGAGCGCGAAACTCCATATATTAGGCATAACATCGAATTTACACGCATCGCTTTTGGCCTGGATAAGATCCGAGAACATCAATTACCAGCGCCAACCAGCCTGACGCCGGAGATACTGGCAGAAAACCAAACCACAATAGAAAATATCCGTCTGCTAGATTGGCGGCTCTTAAATCAAACCTATGCCCAGCTACAGGGAATTCGGCCCTACTATCGGTTTGCCGATATTGATATCGATCGCTATGAGATCGATGGTAAGCTCCAGCAGGTGATGCTGGGTGTGCGGGAATTGACGTTATCAGAGATGCAGCCTGATGTGCGCACTTGGGTGAACGAACACCTCGTTTACACCCATGGCTATGGGGCAGTCGTCTCCCCTGTTACTCGAGTAACAGCCCAAGGGCAACCTATTTTTATGGTGAGGGATATTCCACCGCGGACGGACTTTGAAGTGTTGCAGATCGAGCAACCGCGCATCTATTTTGGAGAACTTACCAATACCTATGCAATCGTTAATACTTCGGTAGAGGAGTTCGACTATCCGCAAGGTAGCGAGGACAATGCTACTACCGTATATGAGGGTGGGCAAGGTGTGAAACTCAGCTTCTTTAACAAGCTGATGTTTAGCTTGCGCTACGGCACGGCTAAGTTGTTCTTAGCCGATAGTATACAACCCGACAGCCGGATTCTTTACAACCGCAATATCATGGATCGGGTGCAGACTATCGCTCCCTTCCTTCAGTACGAATCTGACCCTTATGCTGTCATTGCCGACGGGCGTATTTTCTGGATTATCGACGGCCTTACCACTTCTAGCTACTTCCCCTATTCGGAGCCGCTAGGTCCTGGGGGAATCAACTACATGCGCAACTCGGTGAAGATCACGATAGATGCTTATCATGGCACGGTTAACTTTTATCTGGTAGACGAAGAAGATCCGATTGCGCTCACTTATAATAAGATTTTTCCTGGCTTGTTTAAGCCTTTAAACGAGATGCCGGCCAGCTTACGGAAGCATTTGCGCTACCCGGAAGATTTGTTAGTACTACAGGCCAACGTGTTAACCACCTACCACGTACAGAACCCGAGTCTGTTCTATAACCAAGAAGATCGCTGGGCTATCGCCCTAGAAAAGTTTGGTGATGACGTACGCCCCATGCCCCCTTATTACACCATAATGAAACTGCCAGGGGCAGAAGCAGGCAGCGAAGAATTTGTGTTGGTGCTACCTATCACCCCGGCCGGGACAGGTGATAACGTGAAGCACAACATGATCGCTTGGTTAGCCGCCCGTAGCGACGGTGGAGACTACGGCGACTTGCGCCTCTACCATTTCCCGAAAGATACCGTTGTGCAGGGTCCGCGTCAGATCGACGCCCGCATCGACCAAGACACCGATATTGCGGCTAATCTGACCTTGTGGAGCCGGGCCGATGGATCGCGAGTAGTGCGAGGTAATCTGTTGGTAGTGCCGGTGGGCGATACTATTATCTATGTGGAACCTGTTTATATTCTGGCGGCAGGCAACGACCTGCCTGAGCTAAAGCGGGTGATTGTAGCCACTAAGGATAGCATAGCCATGCGACCAACCTTGCATGAAGCTATTAACGCTGTGCTGGGGCGGGATGCGGGAGCACCTACCCCTGGCGGTGAAGGGCCCATCGGTGGAGAGATGTCGTTACAGGCTTTAAGCGAGCAGTTAAGTCAAACCCTAGAGGCAGCAAAACGAGCGCAGCAGGGTGGCGATTGGGCAGAATATGGACGGCAACAGGACTTGCTAGAACAGTTAATTCAACAACTGCAAACTCTACTAGAACAGACACCGTAAATTTCCACAACAAGGCCAAACGGCGGTTGAAGGCATACTTCAACCGCCGTTCTTGTGTATTGGGAGTCAATGGACGTGGCCAACCGCCTTCTGATCAAACTGGCAGTCTGCCCTTGCTAGTGTTATGTTGTAGAGATGACGACTTCGTCGAGGGCGACGTAAGGCAAGGTAGCACTGCCCTCGTCTTTTGTTTCGCGGCTGATGGCGATTAGATGGTCTTTAAAGTGCTTAAAGGAGTTGATAGAGAACATGCAGTCTTTGACGCGGCCGACTACCTCGCCCTTTTCGATCAGAAGACCGAGGGAAATAGTGCCGCTGACATTGCCGCTATAGGGATTGTTAGCCCAGGCACCCATGGTACCAAAGATGATCAGGCCGCGCTGGATTTGCCGCTGCATGTCCGCAAGACTGTGGCTGCCGGGATCCAGACATACGTGATGGGGGCTTGGCCCGGCGAGGGTGCCATTACCTGTCGACTCGAGCCCGAGGGCTCGGGCAAATTGCAAATCGAGCAACAGTTGCTTGGCTATGCCCTGGTCAATTAGCACATTGCGCCGCGTTGGCACGCCTTCGCGGTCGAAGGGTTGACTACTAGCAGCGTAAGGCAAGGTGCCGTCATCAACGAGGGTAATACGGGGGTCGAGCAGCTGCTCCCCTAGTTTATCTTTCCAGGGTGAAATATCTCTAGCCACAGCTTTGCCATTTAACGAGGCCAGGAAAGGTGCCAGCAGATAGCTGACTTCGGATGGGGCGAAGATCACCGGATAGGAGCCCGCCTGGAAGGGCACGACCGTTTTGGCATTATCAAATAGCTGGATGATATCCTGCTTGAGGGCGGCGTAATCCTCGCGCAGGTTACAGCCTAAAACGCCATCACCAAGCCAGAGCAGATCGTCGCCCTGCACCAGTTGTCCACCTAAGTAATAAGACCAAACAGTTTTCTGATATTCGCCGGTAAAGCCGGCCGTATTGATTAACGATGTCGTGTGTTGTTGGCGGCTGACGCCGGCCATGACTTGAATACGCGGGTCATAGTCGCGCACGGCACTCACCAAGTCTTCGGCAATCGCCACCATGGTTTTCGTATCTACCTGGGTTACAGCATCGTCGACTAGCTTCAGTTCTTGGTAGTGAGCGGCTGCTGGAAATTGATGCTCCACCCGGGTGCCATACTTAGCTATGTTGAGGACATTTTGCACCAAGCTAGAGTGATCTCCCGGCTTGCTACTGCTGGCCATGGCTAGTTTGCCATCCCTAATCACGCGCAAGGTCGCCTTGGTCGAGCGCCTATTCTTTATGTCCTCAAACTGGCTATCTTTAAAGGTTACGTTGACCGTCGTGCTTTTCTGGGTATGCAGTTCACCTTGTACACCTACGGGCAATACCTGCAAAGCTTGCCTCATATTATCTAGCACCCCCAATTATCACGTTTTGGATACGGATATGCGGACTTACCGAGCCCGTTGGCAAGGGACTTTGCTCGCCCTTACCGCATCCTCCGGCGCTATCGTCAGCCTGGGCGTCGTTCCCCACCATATCGATATTGGCTAAAGTGGTGAAAACATTTCCCATCAGTTGAACATCTCTCACTAACTCGGCTAACTGCCCGTTGCGGATCATATAGCCGTAGGCAGCTGTAAAGGTGAACATTTCACCGTTTGTCTCTCCCCCATGAGCGCCGACGGCATAAACACCCAACTCTATATCTTTAATCATATCTGCAAAAGTGCTAGTGCCAGGAGCGATACAGGTGCTGCGCATACGGCAGATGGGCGGATGCTGATAGTTGATTGCCCTGGCGCTACCAGTAGGCTTCTCGCCCATCGCAGCCGCCGATTCGCGCGAATGCAAACGACCAACGAGGATACCGTCCTTTATAAGGTAGGTACGCTCGCTAGCTACGCCTTCGTCATCATAGACAAGATGCCCGCGGCCAGTTGCGTATTCACCCGTATCGTAGATGGTGAGAATGTCACGGCCGAGACGACGCCCGAGGGTCATAGTCTTGATTATATCGGGGTTGCGGAATATATCGTCGGCTTCGCTCAGGTGTCCGAAAGCCTCATGCACAAAGAGGCCGGCCATAGCTGGATCACAAATAGTGGTGTAGACACCTGCCTGCACCTGCGGTGCATCCAGAAGCTGAACGAGTATGTTGCAAGCTTCCTGCAAATCGGCGTCGAGCCCGAGGATGCAGTCCATGCCGATAGAGCTGCCACGACCGATTCCGTGGGAAACCGTCACGTCGCCCCTGCGGGCAAGGCCCCCAAGGTTAGCACCGATGTCGAGCTTTTCTTGTTTGATATAACTGCCTTCACTATTAGCAAAATAGAGGGTTGTAGTCTTTTCGTTGTAGATGATGCTAACAGAGGTGATGGCCGGATCGTAACCAAGGATGAGATCGCTATAGTGGGTCAGAATGCGTACCTTTTCATCGAGGCTGACAGCACGCGGATCGAGGGTGTAGACCGGGATGACGGTATCGTTAACAATAGGTACTGGGGCAAGTTGGCTGGTGCCCTGTTTAGCCTCGCCAGCAAAACGGGCTTGTTCGCAGGCGGCCTGCAAGGAATCGTCGAGATCGGCTAGGTTGTTGAACGAGGCAAAACCCCAGCCGCCCCGGCAAAGGGCCCGCACGTTGCCACCATACTGGGTGTCATGGTTGATTCGATCTAGCCCTTTGCCTTGGAAGCGAATGGAAAGAAGCTGACTATCTTCGAAACGTATTTCGCAGTAGTCGACGAGTCCTTCCGCTCTTTTAAGGGCTTTGCTCAAAAGCTCTTGCATCTGTTTCCTCCCTTTCTACGCTTTCATTAGTTAAGTCATATCTTCCACATTATCTAATGATTTCCTGTTCCAAACTCGTTTCAGGAAAAAACTTTATCACAACAGTGGCTGGCTACCAGCGCAAGGATGACCGGTAACGCCATCGAAAAACAAAGTGGGCGAGCATGACTGCAACCTCCCCTACTCTCACAGGATTTGTTTGGCTCATTTTTTCTTTTGTGGCAAGCAGGAATAGTGTCCACTTTAAGCCAATATGTTCTGTAGTGGGATATTTCACAAAAAGGAGGTTATTTGCTTGAAGGAGCAACTGCTGTCCGTTCTGCAACTACTCAAGGAAAAGCACCAAGTAGACTACGCAGACATCCGCGTCCACGACATTCTGCAAGAGAATATATCCACCGAGAACCAAAAGGTGCAAAGCCTGTCCACTGGTCGTACCCGTGGCTATGGCATACGGGTTTTTCTCGATGGTTCTCTCGGCTTTGCTGGTTCGCAAGATTTCTCGCAGATGGAACAAACAGCCCTCACTGCCTTGGAAATTGCCAAGGCTAGCAGGCTAGTGCAACGCGAGCCGGTACGCTTGGCAGAAAAAGATGTTATTGTCGATCACTACGAAACGCCCATAAAGATCGACCCCTTTAGCGTACCCAAGGAAGAAAAGCTAGAGTTCCTGTTTGAGGCAGAGAGAATTATGCGCGCCAATGCTCCCAATTTGCTGCGCACTCGCGCCAATATGGGCTGCCGCAAAGAAGAAAAGATTTTTGCTGATACCGACGGTTCTTACATAACCCAGACTTTATATGAAACTGGTGGCGGCATCGAAGCCGTGGCTGCCTCCCAGCATGATATGCAAGCCCGTAGTTATCCTAACTCGGCCCGCGGTAACTGGGCTACGGCTGGTTACGAGTACATCTTAGAGATGGGCTTACATGAAAATGCACCGCGGGTGGCCAAAGAAGCGATGGCCCTGTTGGAGGCTGAAGTTTGTCCTTCTGGCTATTTCGACCTGATCCTCGATCCAGCTCAGCTCACTTTACAGATCCATGAAAGTGTAGGGCATCCCACCGAGCTCGATCGCGTTTTCGGTCATGAGGCCGGCTATGCTGGCACTTCTTTCTTAGATCCGTCTATGGCAGGCCAATTCCAATATGGTTCTGAACACGTGAACATCGTTGCTGATGCTACTGTGCCTGGAGGCCTTGGCACTTTCGGTTATGACGACGAAGGTGTGCCTGCGCAGCGGGTCGAGCTGATTACCAAAGGCGTTTTCCACAACTTCACCAGCTCTCGCGATACTGCCGCCGTTCTTGGGCAACGGTCCAACGGGACAGCCCGAGCTGCTGGTTGGTCACGGATTCCGATTGTTCGCATGACAAATATCAACCTCCTGCCTGGTGATTACGAGCTAGACGAGCTGATCGCTGGCATTGAATATGGCTTCCTGTTCTCGGTGAATAGGAGCTGGAGCATCGACGACCGCCGCCTCAATTTCCAATTTGGCTGCGAAATAGCTTATGAAATCAAAGACGGCAAACTAACTGGTAAGATCTTTAAGAACCCCAGCTACACGGGGATCACTCCTGAGTTTTGGCGGTCTTGCGACGGCGTAGCCAATGAGAAGTATTGGAAGATGTATGGCACCCCCAACTGCGGCAAAGGAGAGCCCGGCCAAGTAGCTCATGTCGGGCATGGTTCGGCACCAGCCCGCTTTAGAAATGTAAAGGTAGGTGTGGCTGATGTTAAGTAAAGAGCAGGCTTATCAAATTATCGATACCGTTCTCAAGCACACCCAGGGCTATGACACGCGCGTACAAGTATCCTCGAATGTCGTTGCCCTAACCCGCTTTGCCAATTCGGAAATCCATCAAAACGTGTGGGAAGACCGCACCAGCGTTTCTATCACCATTACTGAAGGTAAGCGCCGCAGTGATGTGCGCACCGAGCTGATCGACGCTGCTGGCCTGAAGACGGCGGCAGAAGAAGCGATCTCTAACCTGAAATTACTGCCCGAAGGGCAGGAACAGCCACCCCTGGTGTCTGAGCCCGAAGTAATGGAAAGTGATGCCTTCTGCCCAGACTTGGAGCAAGAGTTCGGCACCTTTAATCGGGCCCGCCTGCTAAACGAGTGCCTCGAGATGCTTGCTCCCGAATATATGGCTTACGGTGCCCTCACCTATTCGGCAACGCAAATGGCCTTAGGGAATTCCAAGGGAATAAAGCGTTCCATTCGCTCCAACTCTGCCAGATTCTCTGCCTTAATTTCTGACGCAGAGGGCGGCACTGGTTACACGCAAGCTAGCGCCCATAGGGCTGGAGATCTGGATGTAGTGGCTAGCTTCCGCACGGCCTATAATAAGGCACAAATGAATAGGAACCCCATTCAGATCGAACCCGGGGCCTATACGGTGATCTTAGAACCGATGGCAGTAGCCACTCTGTTGCGCTACGTTGCTTCTGGTTTTAGCGGTAAGATGGTGATGGATCGGGCCAGCTTCTTAACCGGTAAAATGGGTGAGCAAGTGTTTAGCGAAAAGCTAACCATGATTGACGATCACACCCATCCCAGCACCCAGAGCCTCCCCTTTGACTTCGAAGGTACTCCGCGCCAGAAGGTAGTTCTAGTAGAAAAGGGTGTGCCTAAAGGCTTAGTCTATGATTTGGCTAGCGCCACTCGGGCAGGGGTAGAGTCGACAGGGCACTCTATGGGATGGCCTGGCCGCGGGGGCATGCCGATGCACCTTATCGTAGAACCCGGCGAACAGACACTAGAAGAGATTATCAAGAATACCGACGATGCCATCTTGGTCAGCCGTTTCCACTATATGAACCCACTCAACCGGCGACAGGCTATACTCACTGCTTTAACCCGCGACGGCGTCTTCCATGTGAAAAATGGCGAGATCGTGGCTGCGGTTAATAACATGCGCTTCACTGAGAGCATGCTATTGGCTTTGAAAAACATCGAAGCCATATCAAGCGATCGCCAAGCCATCGGCAACTCCTACGTGCCAGCGCTGAAGATCAAGAACTTCCACTTTACCGGCAAGACGACCCTCGATGAATAGACCTTAAACTCTATCGCGCCACGTTTGCCAAAAACGTGGCGCGATACCTTTTTTCTGCCAGCTATTTTATTCATCTAGATATGGCACTCGATAGCGAAAATCTTCCGGGTCGCTGCGTTCAACAATCATTAGCCTCTTGTCGAGGGGATTTCGCCGCAGCACATGTTGCACCCGCCAGGGCTCGTCAAAGCCACCTACCAAAGTAGTAGACACTACTATTACTCCATCCCTTTCCCTTACCACTTGCACCTCCCGCACATTGAGCGAAATTGGTGGCACATCGTAGGCTGCCACGTAGAGGCAACTCTGACGCACAAAGATAGGTAAGTTGCAGAGCATATGGGATGCTAAACGAGGCCCCCACCAGCGGCGGAAATAGGCATAGATGCGTTGCCGACTTTGCCAGCAGCGGGGAAGTCGCCTGAGAGGAGCACCATCTGGGCTATGTAAGTGGCTAGGCTTGCCCGAATCAAAAACCCTCAACCAAGCTCGCTCTGCTTGCGTAATGTAATCTTTCAAAGCATGATTATCTATCGCCTTCATTTCAACCAGCCCCCTTTGGCTAATTTATGCCTTAGGCCGGCATGGAGTGAAACAACCTATTTACACGTTTCGACAATATTTTTATTTTGTAGTCCCCTTTTGCCATGTTTGGTGCTATGATAATAAAAAGGGGTGAAACAAGGTGGCTAGGAAAAATAAGAATATTATAATTACTATAATACTAGCATGTTTCTGCATCGCTTCCGTAGCTTATTCCTTTAGAATGCATAACGTTGTACAAGCTTTAAAAGCTGAAAACCAAGAACTAGTAGATGAAAACATTGCGCTCAATATAGACCTGGAGCAAGCTCGGCTAGATGCACAGGTGCCACCGATTAACGGTAATTCGAAGCAACCTAAGTTCGCTTATTTAACTTTTGATGATGGACCGAGCCACAACACCGAGCGAATTTTAGATATCTTAAAGAATTATGGCGTAAAAGCCACCTTTTTCGTGATAGGTACTGAATCCGAATATGGTAAGCATTTATATAGGCGTATTGTAGAAGAAGGTCATGCCATCGGGCTACACAGCTACAACCATGTTTATGCTGACATCTATCAGTCTGAAGACGCATTTATGAACAGTATGTATAAACTACGCGATCTGATTGAAGAAACTACGGGTGTAAGGCCAGATATTCTGCGCTTTCCCGGCGGATCCAACAACTCGTTTGCCAAGAAGTACGGTGGGCCCAACTTGGCAGCCAACTTGGTCGAGCGAATTCACCGCGAAGGCATGCAATATTTCGATTGGAACGTAAGTTCTATGGATGCTACTGCACCTGTAGTTAGCAGTCAGGTCATTACCGCGGCTAGCTTGGCTGGTGCTAGAAATCGTGATCAAGCCATCATATTGATGCATGATGCTCCCGCCAAAACGACCACGGTGGAAGCCTTGCCAGCTATCATAGAAGGGTTGCAGGCTCAAGGCTTTACTTTTGAAGTCTTAAAGCGCGACACCCCTCCCGCCCACTTTCGTTTGCCATAACTAAGACTCTAACCTAACCATAGCTGATACTTGTGGCGGTTATACTCTAGCGCTGGTAACCTTATCGAAAGCCACCCGTAGGGTGGCTTTTTTGTTTGGTTTTTTACTCTGGACCACTCTAGTCTATAATGAGTCTATAATGAGGATGGCATGTCCCCTCAGTTTGGAAGGAGTGAGCAGATATGATTTTACCCTTGCTGACTAGCGCTCTGGTGGGCGGCATTATTGGCTATAGCACCAACTGGCTAGCCATTAAAATGCTTTTTCGCCCTTTAACAGAAAAATATATCGGCCCCTATCGCCTCCCCTTCACCCCCGGCCTGATACCGAAAAAGCGGGCAGATCTGGCTAGAAGCTTGGGAGGCACGGTCGCTGACTATCTGGTAACCCCAGAAACATTAGAAGAAGCCTTAAAACACCCCCAGTTTGCAGATAACCTAGCTACCGGGCTAGGGCAATTGCAGCAACGGCTGGCAAACGATCAGCGTTCCTTAGAGGAGTGGTTGGAAGCTGCGGGCTTAACTTCAATGGTAGAAGAAATACCTAAGAAGCTGACACAGTGGGTGCTGCACCTAACTGCCGAAGACATCTGGCTAGACAAGCTGTTAGAGCAATGCAGGCCCGTGCTGCTACAGGTGCTGGCAGAAAATGATTCTACTAGCCAATCCCAGTCTTGGCTGAGCGAGACCGCAGCCTTAGTCCTAAGCAGCCAAGAGGTGCGGGAGAAATTGAGCCACTACTTGGAACAACACCTATTAGAGTTAGCTACCAACCAGACGCGGCTGGTAGACCTTCTACCTTTGGAAATACAAGAGAAGATACATAATCTGGTGCTAGAAAAATCTCCTTTTTGGTTAGATTGGCTACAAGAGCAACTAGAAACGCCGGAAGCAAAAGCGTTGATAGGATCTCTTATTGATGGCTTCCTTTCGGGCAGCACTTTGCTCCGCTTGTTATCGGCTTTTGCAGATGCCGGCAAACTAGCCGACGCTTTGGTCAGTGCCCTCGGAAAAGCAGAAGTGAGGACTCAAATTGTGATGGCGGCGCTGGCAGGATGGAAACGCTTGGGCGAGCAGCCTGTCGCTGAGTTAGTTATCAAACTAGACGGCGCCAATTGGGCGCAAACAGTGGCCAACTGCTTGGGCTGGCTGGGTGAACCAGCCCGTCTCGAAGCGATTATTAGCCCGCTGCGGCGAGAGCTGACAGCAGCAGATGGGGTTTTGGCTGGAGATTCGCTCCTAGCGCAACGCCTGAAAGAACTCACCTTTAGTGCTATACAGCAGGTAGCGACTGCCCCAGCAACTCAGCAGGTGCTTAGTTCTTTGTGGAAGGGCTTGCTCCACCGTCTTCTACAAATAAGGCCCGGACCAATGTTAGCGCAAGCCTGGCTAGACTTCGCACCTACTACGGTGACCCGGGTACATGCCTGGCTGCAAGGAGCTGTGGCTAACCATGGGGCCGAGTTGCTGCAAGCCTTGAACTTACCAGAAGTGGTCGAACAGCAGATAAATCGGTTGGATATTTTGCAGGTGGAGGAAATTTTACTACAAGTGATGCGCGAGCAACTGCAGGCGATTACCAATCTGGGTTTCGTTTTGGGTGCCCTGATCGGCATGATTACGCCGTTCTTGAATCAGTGGCTAACAGGGTAATCGGGGCTGCCCCTACCGTATCCCAAACATGCGGCAGACACCCAGCATTGGGCTATATGGTAGGGGCGTCATGAAAAATGAACAGCCTCCTGGGCTAGGCATTTTGAATCACGCCAGCCCAGGAGGCCGCAGGTCGACCGGGAACAGTAGCCCCAAGTCGAAACAAGCACGGGCAAGAGAACGGCGATGCCAGGATGACCGCAACGCCAGCCACCGACAAAGCGCAAAATGCCAGCTACCTCGTCGTGACGATGACGGTGGACGATGGTTGATCCCAATGGACAAAAGCACCTAGAAGTTCGCTAGCGTGGCGCACCGGTATCATGGTGCGGTCGGAGCGAATGATGGGGACGGTGTCTATTTTGATCGTCCGGTCGTTAACGCGCACCGTATCTTGGCCGACTGTTAGCACGACGACATTTCTATCTTTGCGCAAGACTACAGTACGGGTGGCGCCGTCCCAATGTACATTAGCGCCAAGGGCTTGAGCTAGGGCACGGAATGGCACCATAGCCCGGTTGTTCTTGTCTATGAACGGGGCCACATCGCTATAGATGGGCGTATTATCGACCACGAGGTGAGGGCCAGGGCCGTTCAAATAGCCATATATTAGGTAAGGCTCCCGATCTTTTTTAAACTGATTAAGTTCGGCTGCATACCGCGCCTCAATTTGCTGCGGTGTGAGCCCTTGTTTTAGCCATTCACCCATGCGGTTGCCACCCATTATTTTTGCAAACATGCTGAGGCTGTCATAGTTGTTGCCACTCTTAGGGACAGGAAACTTAATCAGTTGCTGGGCATAGGTTAATGCATGTATGTTCACGCGAGTTGGATTAAATGCATGATAGTCAGTAATTTGCAGACGCACTCCGCCTTCAGAGTCTCTGTCTTCTGGAATAAAGACCACTCCAGGGAGCTTACTAGAGTTGAGCATGGCTGCAAATTTCTTGCTATCGATCCCCTTGCCACCGATCCAAGAGAAATAATCGCGTTGTCGAATGCCAGTGCCGCTGCCTAGTCCGGTAGCGTTATAACCGAAGGCGGCCTGGATGGTCGGGATCATTGGTGAGGTGGGCACCCAGTCGAGGCCCGTATCTTGCCAGATCATATCGCGGGTATAGCCTTCCATGGGAACAACATGGATGGTAGCACCGATGCGCCGGTTAAAGAAGCGAGCTAGTTCACCAACCGTCATACCGTGGGCGATCGGTATATTGTCTATGCCAACAAAGCCCCGGGCAAATTCTTCTAGAACAGGCCCTTCACAAATCTCCCCTCCCACCGGATTCGGACGGTCAAGGATAACAACCGGGATGCCGTATTTCTTAGCCTCTTGCATGACATAAAACATGGTCGAGATGTAGGTATAGGAGCGAGCACCTATGTCTTGAATATCGAATAACAGTACTTCTATCCCCTTGAGCATGTCGGCTGTCGGTCGCCGGGTCTCGCCGTAAAGGCTGTAAACATGGATGCCCAGGTCGGGATCGATATATGATTTGACATAATCGCCTGCTGCGGCTTTGCCGTCGTAGCCGTGCTCGGGGCCAAAGAGGGCGACAAGATCGACTCGCGGGTCTTGGGCTAGCAGGTGGCTTGTCATTTCCCCTTTACTATTAACGCCAGTAGGGTTAGTGACAAGGCCCACCCGTTTGCCTTCAATCAAGTGAAAATATCGTTCGAAAAGCACTTCGTTGCCCAATTTGAAAGGAATCTTGCTAGCAGCAGTAGCTGGCAAGGCCACGGTAGCTGGTGCCAATAATGCAACTACGAGTAAAGCTACAATGAATTTGCGCATCTCATCTCTCCTTTTATGGCTATTTATAGGGTTTGGAGCCAGGTGTAGGCCTGCAATCTGCAAGCTCGATATGAAGTCGCCCTCTGGCCACTCCCTACCTCACCCTTCCTTATGCCATGATTCGACAGACGCCGCTATTCTCCTGTAGTCTACTGATCAACAGTATTTTACAATTGGGTTACGCAGGCAAATAAAAAATGGGTCAGGGGTTTAAATCTAGCCCTGACCCTTTACATCCTAGCTAATTTAGTGAGCTGCAAGCACTTCCGAGGGTGCTGTGCGTAGGTGTTCCTTAGCAACTTTTAGCTCCTCACCTAAGCGAGCTCCCTGCCTTTTCAGCTCCTCCAGTTTTCTTCTGTTACGAACTAAACGACGCACATAGAATTCGCGCATAGCTTGGTATTCGCGATTAGTGCTGTCTTCCAGAAGAGCCAGCTTCAGCTGATCATCAGCCATGATGTCTTCAAGCTCAATAATTTCTGCTGATAACTTGGCTTCTGATTTGTTCAATTCATTGATCAGATCCTCTAGCTCAGCCCGGTTCTTACCAGAAAGCATCTTCATATCCCTCCCATCGCCATTTTTTCTCTATCCAAGAAAAATGTGAGTTTGCAGAAGCAAGGTGTTAAATTAAAGCATTTGCCTTAGCCTAAGTAACATGGATAGGCCTAAAATTGTGGTTTCTGCATGCTTATGCATTAAAGACAATTAAGAAAAGCAGCATATCCAACAACTATTGTTTTAGTCTAGCTGTTGAGAATCTGCTCCTAATAACATCTTCATAATAGCATACTAGTCTGCAAAATGCAGGCAAGTTAAAAGAACTTAACATAGTGTAATTATTAGCTGTCGCTAGGATTACTAACAGCCGCCAACATTGCTGCTACCCGCGCCGGGTCTGTAAAGGAAAGCTTGTACTCTGATTCTGGCAATGCACCCATATATAGGTTGGGGCGTCGCCACTGCATGGGGCTAGGTACGGTGCAGCGCGCCGAAGAATGAAACTCGGTAGCTTTGGTGGCGGCAGCAATTCGGGCAATATTGTCTTCTCGTACCCCGCTACCTGGCATGATAGTAATGCGACCGCGCGCTTGCCGCACCAATTGGGCTATTAACTCCTTTCCTGCCAATGCTGTAGGTTGTTGCCCCGAAGTTAGTAGATAGTCGCAACCTAAAGCAATTATATCCTCAAGAGTTTGCAGGGGATCTGCTGCTAAATCGAAGGCCCGGTGCCAGGTGACCTTAAGCGGCCGGGCGGCTTCAATTAGTTGTTTAGCTGCTACCCGGTTAACGCGACCATCTGGCCGCAAGACACCCAGTACCACACCTTCTGCTCCCAATTTCTTGGCCATCGCGATGTCAGCGAGCATGACAGCTAATTCTGTTTCGCTATAACAGAAATCACCCCCGCGGGGGCGAATAAGCACATGTAGATCGATGTCAATAGCTTCCCTTACCTGTTGCAGCATGCCATAACTGGGAGTGGTGCCGCCTACGAGCAGGTTGGCGCAGAGTTCTACCCGGCTTGCTCCTCCTGCCTGTGCCGCACGAGCCGAACGCACCGAATCGACGCAGATTTCTAGTTTGATTGTCATAAGCACACCTCCATAACTGCTGCTTGCGGACAGGGATCAGCCTGCCTCAATGAGGTAGGACTCTCTGTCCCTCAATAAATGTTTGCTGCACGCGGCAGTTCTCGTCTATGAGAATTATATCGGCATCCAGCCCCAGCTGTAGGTCGCCGAGGCATCCCTCGAGGCCGAGGAGCCGCGCTGGGTTATAGCTAGCCAAGCTAATTGCAGTCGGCAGCCCGCAAGCAGTAGCTTGGTTGAAGTTGGCTACTGCCTGATCCAGGGTGAGAACACTGCCAGCTAAAGTTCCATCTGCTAAACGTGCAGCACCATTCTGTACGTGCACCAATTGACCACCCAGGTCATAAGTGCCATCGGTTAAGCCGGTGGCCCGCATGCCATCGCTGATCAAAATCAGTCGTTCTGGCCCTAGCGTCTTGAGCAATAACTGATAAAGGCTGGGATGAACATGGAGATTGTCGGCGATAAGCTCGGCCGAAAGATCGTTGCATAATATAGCCCCCACTACGCCTGGCTCACGATGATGCAGAGGCGACATGGCGTTAAATATGTGGGTAGCATGGCGTACTCCTTGCCTGATGGCTGTTTCTGCTAGGGAAAAACTAGCCCCACTATGGCCAATAGCCGGCACTATGTGCGGGTGCGCCTGTAACCAGGCCAAAAAGGTATCGCTACCAGGAAGTTCTGGCGCGAAGGTGACGATCCTTATGATATCGAGATATTTGTGCAGCAGCGAAAAATCTGGGGCACGCAAATCGGCTGCTCGGTGCGCACCCTTATATGCCTCAGCAATAAAGGGGCCTTCGAGATGTACTCCTAGCACACGGGCACCCCAGGGGGCAACCCGAGATGATGCAACCTTTCTCGCTGAAGACATCTGCATGCCGATATGCACCGTAGACAACACCTGTTCTAGTTGAGCCCACGGCGCCGTCATGGTGGTAGGCAGGAAGGACGTGACTCCGCACTGGGCGAGACTAAAGCTAAGAGCCTGCAGGCCATCTAAGCTCGCATCCATGGTATCGTGTCCCGCACCACCATGCACGTGAATATCGATGAGGCCAGGAGCGGCCCAGAGCCCATCAGCTTCGATAATCTCGCAGCCATCAGAGGGGGCAAAATCGTCCAGAGGGCAGATAGCGCGAATTTTGGCATCAAAAACAAGGGCGTGATCATCATAAACCCGCCCTTGGCTAATTACCTTGGCATTAACAATAGCTTTCATGCAATTGCCCCCGGACCAAATCCCAGGCCAAAGCGGCAGCCCCTAATAGGCCAGCGTTGTTACCAGTGGCAGCCGGTAGTACGCGAGTTCCTTCAGATTGCATACACTCGCGATAAAAGGCTTCCTTTACGTGGAACCACCAAGCTTCGCGCAAGTGGACCAGGCCACCGCCGATAACGAACGCTTCCGGATCAAGCATGTTCTTTAGACTGGCTAGTAACACCGCAAAATCGTGGCTAAACTGTTGCACAAGGCTTTCGGCTAGCTCCTTGCCAGCCAAAGCAGCTTGGAAAATGGCTTCACAGTTTGCCTTAGACCCGGTTAGGTCGGAATAGCGGCGTTCTAAGGCTTGGCCAGATAAGTATTGCTCAACGCATCCCCTTTGGCCACAGGCGCATGGCTCGCCACCAGGGTAAAGGATAGAATGGCCCAGCTCGCCCCCGCGGTAGGTTGCCCCGCGCCAAACCCCTGTGTCTCG
This sequence comes from Bacillota bacterium, assembly GCA_012735505.1. Lineage (GTDB taxonomy): Bacteria > Bacillota > UBA994 > UBA5500 > UBA5500 > JAAYHE01. The sequence goes on along the minus strand of JAAYHE010000006.1, from coordinate 22,536 downwards.
GCTATAGATTGCACCACCTACACCTGTTCCCAAGGTGAGCATGACGAAGTTGTCAAGTTCTTTCCCTGCCCCGACCCATGCCTCACCCAAAGCGGCTAGGTTAGCGTCGTTTTCTACTACTATAGGTAAGTCGATTAAGCGGCTGAGCTCAGCCTTGACATTAGTGCCTGTCCAACCCGGCAGGTTAGTTGCCCGCAGAACTTTGCCTGCCCGGCTATCAACGAAGCCAGGTGTGCCCACGCCAACAGCACCGACATCATATCCATACTTGAGTTCTGAAACAGCGGCAGCTAGTTGTTGGATAATGCCGCTGCGCCCTTCTTGACTGGTAGGCAGTGTCAAACGGCGGATGATACGGGCTGATTCATCGACTAGGGCTGCCTTCAGATAGCTGCCACCTAAGTCGATACTAATTACATGGACCATTATATCTGCTCCTTTAGTTTCACAAACTATTTGTTGTAAATGTTAACCCCTGATTATTTCTATTATAATATATTTTCCTCCCCTAACTGAATAGGCCAATAAAAAAAACCGTTCCTCGCGGAACGGCCAAATTTTAAATTTGTTACTTTAGAATACGGCGAGCGCCCGCATATCTAGTTCTGAGGTAACTGTAAGTGCGGAAGTTATGCACCGTGACGCCACTGCGAGGCCAAGCATGGATGATGCGGTTGTTGCCAGCATAAATGCCCACATGCGAAATACCCCTCTTATAGGTGTTACGGAAGAAGATCAGGTCTCCGTAACGCCAGTTGCCGGAGCTCACAAACTTGCCAACCCGCGACTGGGCAGCTGCAGTACGTGGAATGTAGTAGCCATGAAGGCGGTAAACATAACGTGTAAAGCCCGAGCAGTCGAAGCTACGTGGCCCGTTGGCGCCAAAAATATAGGGGCGACCCATATACTTCCGGGCAGTCCGCACTACCGAATAGCGGTTAGCAAAGCGAGTAGCAGCTTCGGCTTCGTTGGAAAAGACGCCGATAGGTGCAAAAGTAATAACAACGGCCATTAAAAGTAAGGAAGCCAATACTTTAAGGCTTCTGTTGGATTTGAACAACGAATGTTCCCCCTTTCTGGATTCAGCAGAAAGGGCAACTCTTCCTCTCTCTTTGACTGATCTCTCTCTATGTACCAAGTGATCATGTCCCATTATAACGTAACCTGCTAGGATTTACAGAGGCAATATATGGTTAGAGCTAGAGCTGGTCGTAGATATAGGCCTTACGCAACAAGACATCGGGTACAAATTCGTCGTATTTCTGCATCCGTGGTACTTCCCCGGGGGCCAACAATTGCTCGGGGGAGGCCAACTCTTGGATGAGGTCGGCTATACCTTGTTCTAAGGCATTCGCAGAACCGATTTCTGTTTGTACGATGAAATAGTAAGGAGCGTAACCAGTGAGGCTGGTGATGCCAAGCTGAGCACTGCCTAAGAAGCGCAAAACTCTCTCCAAGCGCCTAAAACCCCGACTGCCCCGCCACGGCAGAATACAAAAAGTGTTTTGCCTGCCCCAAGGGATGACCATGTGGTGGTCTAAGCGATGTGCGCGAGCCCAAGTCCGGGCTTGCTGCAAGCGCTGGCTAGCGCCAGGCCGCAGGTAGCGATATTCGGTGTTACTGGCCACCAGAATACGGCGCATCTCTTGCAGAATACGGTCGTGTATTGCCACGCTAGTGCCCGACCAAGCTATGGTAGCACGGCCGGGGGCAGGAGTGACCAACACTTGCTTGCGACTAGTGTCTACCGCTTGTACTTCCCAGGTGCTGCCCGCTAGGGCCAACAGCTCTCCAGGAGCTGGAGCGCTGCTAATAGTGCCAATCTCCCGGCTGGCATCATAGACTGTGTATTCATCACTATCTTGAAAGACAGCAAAGAAGCGCCAGTTGCGGGCTACCTTTTCTCCTGCTAAGCCGACGATCAAGCTGCCGTTTTCTATGCGTTCCAAATGGTCTATAGCCAGCAAGTGTCGCAACAAGAGGCGATAATCATCGGTGCTAATGTGCTGAAAAGGAGGTAGGGTAAGCACTCGCTGGGCTAGAGCAGCTGGCTGCAATTCACCAGCAGCCAGCAGGGTGCTCAGAGTTTGTTGATACAGCAGGCTGAAGGGATAACGTGGCGGCTCTACCGGCTCAATCCATTGTTTCTGCAAGTATAGCTCTAAGATAGCAATGCTCTGCAACAATTGCCAAGGCAAAGGCAAGCCGCCGCCCCTGTCTGTATCGCTTTCTGTAGTCACCAGGCGCATCTCTTGCGGTCCTCCCCGCCGTCCCGAACGCCCCAAACGCTGCAGAAAGCTCATCACCGAATGGGGTGCGTCTAGCTGCACCACCCCTTCTAACTGGCCGAGGTCTATCCCGAGCTCGAGGGTAACAGTGGCCGCCGTTACCGCTGGGCGATAGGGGTCGCGCATAGCCGCCTCGGCCGCTTCCCGGAGCGCTGGTGCAACACTGCCGTGGTGGACATGGTAGATGTCTGGGTAACCGCTAGCGGCTGCTATTTGACGCAAGGCCGCAATGATATCTTCAGTTTCTGCCCGTCGATTGGTGAAAATAAGACATTTGCGCCCACGGGTTTGCTCAAACAAATAGTGATAAAAGGGATCTTCCGCCGGGACCAGGGTGCTGTTAATTGACCGCACAAAGTGTTCCAGCGACAGCCGCAAGCGCTGCCCCCCTTTCGGTTTGGGGGGAACAAGCACAGACCGAGAACTACCAGCAGCCAACCAGCTTTTGGCTAGAGCATAGTCGCCAAGAGTGGCAGAAAGCCCTACCCGACGAGGTTCGCTCTGGCTATACCGGCGCAAACGCGCCAGTTGGCAAAGAATCTGCTGTCCCCGCTCGGACCCCATAAACACGTGCACTTCGTCGATGATGACAAAACGCAGATCGTGAAACAGAGCTTCCAGATAGTTGTTCCGGTTGATCAACAAACTTTCTAACGACTCGGGCGTGATTTGTAATACCCCGCGGGGGGCACGCAACAGTTGTTCTTTGCGGTTCTGAGCCACATCCCCATGCCAACTCCAAACGGGAAAATTGGCTGCTGCTAAGAGATACTGCAAGCGCTGCCATTGGTCATTGATCAGCGCTTTGGTGGGGCCGATATAGAGTACCCCCAAGCTTGTAGACGGGGTTTGCTCTAACAAAGTTAGAATCGGCAAGAAAGCCGCCTCGGTCTTGCCAGAGGCAGTGCCACTAGCCAACAAAAGATGGTCATCGGTATCCAAAATAGCTTGGATGGCTTGCACCTGAATTTCACGCAGTTCGGTCCAACCTTGGGCAAAAATATATTCCCGTATAAAGGGCGCTAACCGCTGAAAAGCACGCTTGCTCATAGCACAAACTCAGCTAGGTCATCCTTATTTTCGTCGGAGTGAAATTCTAGGTCTTGCAATAGTTGGGCGAACTGTATCCCTGGGTGCTGACGCATTAAGTTTAGCAGCGTAATAAAATCGCGAATTATCTCCCGCGGAGTAAGGAGCTCCTCTGCTCCGAGGCGGTTAGTCGCTTCTTGTAAGAATAGGGTTAAATCAGCATCGCAGAGGGGTAACGCCTCGCCGTAGTGGGCTGCATGTACGTCTACTAGGCGCGTCAACAGCACAAACAGTTCTTCGTAAGATAAATTCTGCAGCCGCAAGATAGGACCGCTAGTATCTTGCCAACCAGACTTCAGAAAACGGCTTTCAGCTAAGCGCGAACGCAGAGCCTCATAACTGAATAGGCCGCGCCGCGGATCCTCGACGAATTGGGGCGTGCCGGCAGAGATGATGCCCAGATGACTCGCTTTGCCCTGCATGGTATCGTTAAACATGGTTAGATACTTTTCATAATTAGACTGGCGCGCTTGTGTATGGCTGATCTTGTAGAGATTTACCATTTCATCCAAGAAGACAATCAAACCTTGGTAGCCGATCCCGACTACCAGTTGCGCCATAAGCTTAATATAGTCGTACCAAGAGTCATCGTCAATAATTACTCTCACTCCGAGTGCCCGACGAGCCTCGGTCTTAGTAGTAAACTCGCCCCGCAACCAGCGTAAAGCTGCGTCCTTGAGGGCATCGTCGCCGAGGCGATGCCCGCGCCAATAGCTAGTTAGCACCGAAGCAAAGTCAAAGCCGTGCACCAGTCCTTCCATCTGGTGGATCACAGCCATGATCTCTTGCTCTACTGTATCGAGGAAGGCCGGGTCGGTTTGCTTTAACTCGCCGCTTTGCACTACCTGCATCTGTATGGATGCGATCCAGCGCTCCAAAATAGCAGCCAAGGCGCCGCCATCGGGGCGAGTCTTGGTAGCTATGTTTTTCATCAGTTCGCGGTAGGTGGCTACGCCTTGACGATTAGCCCCAGTCAGCCGGCGTTCGGGTGAAAGATCGCAATCGGCCACAACAAAGCCGCGGTCCATGGCATGATTGCGCAACAACTGCAAGAGAAAACTTTTACCGGAGCCATACCGCCCGACGATAATCCGGAAAGCGGCTCCGCCAGCAGCTACATTTTCAAGATCATGTAGTAGGGCTTTGATTTCTGTATTTCGCCCCACTGCTATGTACTCTAAGCCGATGCGTGGCACTACTCCTGCCGCAAGAGAACCCAACAAGGCACTAGTAATTCGTTTTGGTATGGTTACTGACACGTTGCCTCACCTCTCTGTCGCTAACTTGGCCAGCATAGCTTCCAGCTCTGGCATATATTCTGCCACTAGGCAGGGTTCATCGCTCGTAGTATCGATCAATAGGTCACCAATAATATCTAGGGCAACAGCATTGACATTGTCGACTAACAGCTCTGGCAGCAGATCCTGCGCTTGGCAGTAGCGCACCAGCTCGTTCCAGCTGCCCGAATTAAGTAAGATCTGCAGAGCAGCAAGCTCTGGTGGGCCTAACTGGGCTACGAGCTGCCGCCAGGGCTCTCCACTGTCGGTAGCTGTCGGACTCGTGCTCGTCGCCAAAAGCTGGCCCGCTAGCAAGGGCTGCTGTTGAGGCACAAGCTCTGCGACAGGGGCCTGATCCCTTTGCTCTATCTCCCCTGCCTCAGTGTTCCCAGCTTCGGCTAACAGCAAATCCCTCACTTCGTCGGAAGCGCGCTTCAGCCGCGCTACTTCGGCTAAATCTATTCTTACCTGAATTCTAGGTCGGGAGCTGTTAAAGATTTTCTCGATCAGGCTTTGGAGCTCAAGCGGTAGTTCAAGGCCTCGCACCCGGCCACGATAACCACGCTGTGCCCGCAGCAAGTTCTCAGTATGCTTGACGATACCCAGCAGCAATCTGATAAAGCCCGGTTGTTCGCTATAAGGGTAGTAGCGAGCAAAACAAATTAGGCGCGTCGGACGGGCAAAGAGGGCGTTGATAAAGGGTTTGCGTTTCATAATCTGGGCTTGGTGTGGACGCCAGCGGGCTAATAGCTTGCATCCGTCTTGCCTTTGCCAGATGTCATCGAGGGTGGCCAGCACACGGAGAACGGTGGCAGCAATTTCGGCCAGATCTTCGGGCTGGTAGACGGTGGAGTCAGAGAGAGCCAGGCCGAGGAGCTGCTCTAGTAAGGTGAACGGCGTTGCCTCCCACCCTCGCTCTTGGTATTTGTCTAGTAAAATATTCAGGTATCGACTAGGCAAGCCCAGTTCTAGCGCTTGTTGCAAGGGGGTTAGCGGGTCGAGGGGGCAACCATTAACCAAGAGATAATCACATAGCCACTCGGGCAACCAGTTATCTAAAGGCTCAAACCGCTGTCGGTAGTTTAGCCACAGAGCTTCCAGCTGTCGATAGCCGGCCATTACGCTCGGGATGCCGAAGCCGTTGATCAGTTCGGTGGCGTACAAGGTAATATAATCCAGATAGGTGTCAGGATACTGCCCTTGGCGCACCTGAGACCGCCAATAGAGATACCAAGCTAGCTGCCGCTTGTCAAGGGTAGAGAAAGTCGGGCGCCTATGGTAGTAGGCCTGGGGTGGAGCCGGCGGTGCTTCTGCCGAGACATACTTGGCCGCATCACGAATAAAGGCCCGGTGTTCATAGGTATAAGGCGTCAAAGTAAAGATGGATGCCCTAGGCGTCGACCGCCCCCACCCGGAAAAAGAAACTGCTTCTGCCTGGGTGTCGAGTTGGGCAGCGGCAGCCGGGCTGATAGCGCGAGGCGTTAGTTGGGGGTCGCGTATTAAGTATTGCCAAATCAGATGAGATGCAGCAGCAGGTTGAATACCTAGCAAACTAGCAACTTGGTTGCGCATCACTTCCCGCTTACACCACTTGTTGTTATGAAACAGCCCGATAAATAGAGCCTTTGGTAGCGCTTGCACCTGGGGGATGAGTGCCTGCGGGCCCGATTCCAGCAGCAGGTCAACGTTAATCAGGCAGACTATATCCCAGCGTACGCCTGTAAGGGCTGAAGTACTTTCTGACTTAGCAACCAAAGTTTCTGGAGTTATTAGATTGAGCTCGCCTGGCCGAGCTTCGTTATCGAGGCCAACAAAATGGGGTTTGCTTGCAAAGAGCATCTGAGTTAATCTCTTGACGTAGTTGAGCACGGTGGTCGTGCCCACTATTAAGACCCAAGGCTGGGCGACCAATCTTAAATAGCTATCGAGCCACTGCAAAAGGGGCGTGCCATATTGATGCAAGGTGCCCACTAGCCCGCCAGGAAGGCCCCAAGTACGCAGCCATTCGAGCTGGTTATAGGCTCTTTCTAATAGTGCTCTCCCCCCCTTTGGCAGGTTGATGTCTAGGGGGATAGTGAACTGCCAAGGCCCTTGCAGCTTACTGAAATCTTGCCACAAGACGGCTTCCGGGCCTAGAGGCAACGGTTGTAAAGTAGTGCCATCGCTAGCGCGACCATAACTAGTTATGCCGGCCGCCTGTATTACTGACCTAGGCACCTGACCTTGCGGCAAGCGTATGAAGTCGGGGTTGGTGGCCAACTGCTGGGAGATAGATAATGCTGGCAGTATGTTTGACCCCAGGCGCAGGCAAGGCTCGGCTTCGACGCATCCGATAGCCCGCTGCTCTCGCCGCCGCGCCCGCAGGCCTAAGATAGCAGGGCCGGTAAATTGCTGGAGCACTTCTGTTGCCTGCTCGTCAAGGTCCAATCTTTCCGCCATTCACCTCACCCCCTCCGCAGGAAAATAATCGTATCTTTATATAATTTGCCATTTGCGCTGCAAAATCCTGCCTCTAAGTCGGTATTGACAGGCAAGAGACTAGGGGTCATACCCTGGCCAAAACTTGCATTCCTATGAACAAGGGGCATTTTAGACTGGAGGTGTGGTTTGATTGAGCGTAAGAGAGAAATGGCGAGCTGCTGTTGTCGGCTTAGGAAATGTAGGCTGGGGCGCTTTGGACGCTATCGATACCGCCCCAGATATGGAGTTGGTAGGAGTTGTGGTACGTGAGCACGCTGTGGCTCGGGTACAGAAACTACTGCCCCCTCATCTCGTCGTTACCACTAATATAAATGATCTAAAGCCGGTAGACGTAGCTATAGTGGCGGTGCCTAGCCGCAGCGTAGCGGTAGTAGCCAAGCCAATTTTGGCGCAAGGTATCTGCACGGTTGATAGTTTCGACATCCATGGTCGTGACCTCTGGCGGCTGCGCCAACAGTTAGATGTAGCAGCCAGAAATGCCGGGGTAGTAGCTATTTCTGCTGCTGGCTGGGATCCCGGTACCGATTCCCTATTGCGAGCCATCTTTGCCCTGCAAGCACCTCGGGGCATTACTTATACGAATTTCGGTCCTGGCATGAGCATGGGGCATACGGTAGCGGCTAAGAAAATAGCAGGTGTAAGGAACGCCATGGCACTGACCCTTCCCCTAGGTTATGGCCGACACCAGCGTTTAGTCTATATCGAACTGGTACCAGGTTATGATTTTACCACCGTGGAGGCGGCAATTAAGAAAGACCCCTACTTCTCGCAGGATGACACCCGGGTAGAAGTAGTCGATGATGTGGGCCAACTGTTGGACACCGGCCACGGCGTCATGCTAGAAAGACGCGGCACTGCTGGGAAAACGGCTAACCAAGTTTTTCGCTATACCAGCCGCATCACCAATCCCGCACTTACGGGGCAGATCCTAGTCGCGGCTGCCCGCGCTACGCAACGCCTATCTGCCGGAGCTTATACCATGCTGGAGGTACCTTTGGCGCATTTTCTGCCGGGGGATCTGCAGACAATCGTTGAAGAATTTGTCTAGAGGCAGAGAAAGTTATAGATTGTCTATGCACACTTCTTGCTACACTAAGCATACTTTAGTGGGTAAGGAGGTGATGATAGATGCCGGTAAGACTGCGAACTGGTCATACGCACGGGGTAGCCCGCTTTACCAGTGTAGACCGCGGCCATCGCCATCTCGTTTTGGCCATCTCCGATCGAGCTGTAGTTCTGGACAACGGCAACCACGTGCACCGCGTACGCTCGCTCACCACTTTTGACAGATCGCATGCCCATGCTGTGTCTCGTTTTACTGGCCCTGCCATTCGCATCAGGGGCACTAACATGCACTATCATATTGTAGACGCTCGCACTACAATTAATCTGGAGCATCGGCACCGTCTACGCGCCAGAACTGGCCGAGCACCCAACATTCCTGCTAACGTTGTACGGGAAGCATTGCAACGACGAAGCTAAATCTGCTAGACAGAAAGCGCTTCTTCACAGAAGCGCTTTTTGTATTTTGCTATTTCTAATGATTAGCGGATGATACGCAAGTTGTTACCGACGCTATCAATTATAACAGGCAACTCGCTCGAGGTGGGCTAAGCTGTTCTTCACCTCTTCCCAGCGTTTCACTTCCAGGACGAACCAGGGCTGGAGTTGACGAGCGCGTAAGGCTGCCAGCAAGGCAGCCAAATCGACACTACCTGCACCCAGCGTCAGGTGCTCGTCATAGCCTCGGTGGTTATCTGAAAGGTGGACATAAGCCAAACGATCACCCAGAGTATTGACCCAACCTGCAACGGGGACTGGCGAAAATAGGTTGGCGTGAGCTATATCAAAGCAGGCAGCGAATTGCTCTGCTGGTAATTCGTGCAGCAAGGCTGCCAGGTGATCAGGACATGGGTCCCACATGTTCTCCAAGACAATGGTGGTTTGCGCGGCTTCGATAGCCGGCAACAAGTCTAAGAAGAACTGCCGCGTGCCCGCTAGCCATCTTACTGGATAGCTAGGATCACGTAAGTTGGGATTGAATTGGCTATGCAGTACCAAGTAGCGCGCCCCTAGGGCCTGGGCAATTTTGAGAGCCTGCAGGTAGCGGTGCTTAGTTAACTGCCGCAGCATAGGGTCAGGACTGGCCGGGCTCAAATCGAGAAAAGGCCCATGCAGACTGATTGGTCCAGGCAGTTGGGCATACAACGGTTGCAGCTCTTGTAGCCGCTCAGACCAATTGTCATTTAACACCTGGGGCGAGGCAAAATCGATCACTTCCAAGCCAAACAGACCTTTATCCAGGTAAGGCCAAGCTTGCTCTAATTCTGCGCCTCTTAACTGTAGCTGGATCTGCCAAACCGACGCCAGTTGCATGCTAGCTCTCACCTCTCCTTTTATGACTTGCGCTTCTTCTTAGAACGGCTCTCTTTGACATAAGACAAGCCAGTGCCAGGGATAGAGATGGTCTTGCGCGTTCGGCCTTTTGCAGTCCTGGTAATTCGGAAGCCAGGAATACCCCAACTGAAGCCGACACCCGATTTGCTCAGGTTGATGCGCAACCCCTTGCCTAATCTAATACTTTTGCGAAAACGAAGGCCCATCTTTTCCCTCCTATTCTATGAAGCATCCAGTTTACTGAAGGCTACGCAGCCGCTCTATTCTCTCGTTAATGGCCTGCAGGTGCCCCTCGTCGCTCAAGGATGGATCCTTCAAGTCATACCACATCTTACAAGGCAGTTCATTGCACTGCCCGCAGTGTGCATAAGCCTTAGCGGCTGAACACTGATATAGCTGACACTGCTCTTCTCCAATTGACTCAGCCCAAGCTGGTTTTCCGGCTACAACTTTGCAACCCGGGCAGTCGTTAGGATAAGCATAACAGTCGCGACAGTCTAGTCCGCATCTGGTAATCATCAAGAAAACCTCCTATAGCTCAACTCTTTACAGTTCTACACAGCTTGTAGCTAATCCAGAATGACTTCGTGCCCGGTACGGGCTGATTCGTAAATGGCGTCTAGGATACGCATAATCTCGACCCCGTCTGCGGCTGGAGCCAAACACGGAATGCCTTCGCGAATACAAGCTACAAAGTGGTCGATTTCCCGCGCGAACAGACCGTCGAAACTGAGGGCGGTAGGCGTGTCAAACTCTATATTGCTGAGATAGTTGTTCATCTCGGTATAGATTTTTAGCTCTGGATCGAGCTTAGCCCCAGCTTTGGTACCGAATAGCTCAATGATGCCTTCGTCTTTGCCCACATTAAGAGAGAAACTGGTCTCAACAGAAAGGGCAGCCCCGTTGGCAAAACGAATAAGCGCGACTGCCAAGTCCTCTACGTCGCAGATATCGTCGCTCGATTTAGATACCGATTCGTAGGCAACTTCACCAATGATGTGGGGGCGATTAAAGAGTTTTTGCCAGGTGGCGCCATAAACCGAAACTGGTTTTGGGTTCCCCATTAAATAGCGAACTAGATCAATCACATGCACTCCCAGGTCAATAAGAGGCCCACCACCGGAGCGAGACTTGTCGCCAAACCAGCCTCCAGGATTGCCGTGACGCCGCAAGTATCTAGCTTTAGCATAGTAAAGTTCGCCGAAGCTTCCTGCATCGATAAAATCTTTGAGAATAGCACAGTCGTTGCCGAAGCGCCGCACAAAACCTATCATTAATAAGCGATTGTTTCTCTCGGCTGCAGCCTGCATTGCCTCGGCTTCTGCCGCCGAAATGGCCATAGGTTTTTCACACAACACATGTTTACCCGCCTCAAGGGCTGCAATACTGCAAGCCGCATGGGCGCTATTCCAGGTACAGATACTGACTGCGTCTAGTTCTTCTAGCTGGAGCATCTTCTGGACGTCAGTAAAGGTACGGTGAATGTTATACAAGCTGGCCATCTTGGCTAGTTGTGTTTCGTTAATATCGCAGAATGCGTAGAGTTCAACGTGCGGATTTCTTAAGTAGGCTTCGATATGCGCCACCGAGATACTGCCGGTGCCAACGATGCCAATTTTAAGTTTATGCATTGCCCTCCCCCCTAACGATATGCTGCTTAAGGAATTTAACTGCTAGCGCAATATCTTGTTCAGGGTCTTCTCCCACCTCACGTTCGATGGTCAGAAAGCCCGTAAAACCAATGTCATACAAAGCTTTGAGATAGTTGGGGAAATCTACATCACCTTGCCCTAGTGGTAGTTCAACAAAGGCAGCCCCGTCTTGCAGGTATGCATTTACATTAGAATAGATGATTTCGGGGGGGACGTCTCGCAACTTGCGCCCGTCCTTAGCGTGTGTATGTACGATATAGTCCTGCAGAGTGTAGACAGCCTGAACCGGGTCATCGCCGGTAACCATCACCAAGTTGGCTGGATCCATGTTGACAGCAACACCTCTGGAGCCGAGCCCGTCGAGGAAACTCTTGAGGCGAGCCGCAGTCTCGGGGCCGGTTTCAACAGCGAAATGGGCATCCAAGGAATCAGCATACTCGGCCAAGGTGTGGCAAGCCTCCTGCATGATCTGGTAACGATCGCTCTTGACGTCGGCAGGGATCACACCGATGTGAGTCGTAACGATGTTTGTATCTAAATCCTTAGCCAAATCTAAAATCCGTTTGGATTTTTCAATTAAGCTAGGGTTAGCTGCAGCATCGGTAAAACCCCGACCTAGATCACCACAAAGGGCAGAAATGGTTAGTCCGTGAGCTTGTACCATACGCAAAAACTCGCGGCGCCTACGGCCAACCAGTTCTTCGGGCGACATCTCCCCGCTGGTAGCATAGACCTGAATGCCTTCTACCCCTAGGGCTGCTGCTTTGGCTAAGGCGGTAGGGATATCGGTGCGAAAAGAGTCGATAATGACGCCAATGGAAAATGGATACATCTAAACCATCCTTTCCGCGTGCTATCTGCAAGTTTGTTACTTGGTTTCCCCATGCAACCCCAACTTTCCTGCTTGCCCCAAGGCCCACTTTTGGGAATTATTTTGTGTATAAGAAAAGTGGGCCGGGGCATCCCTCGACCCACTGTACCTTATTTCTTTTTCCAGGAAACCGAAAAACTACCGGCTGTGCTTTCTCCCTGCACACGAACCTTGTAGCGCCCAGCTGTTTCTGCCCGCACTTGCACCTTATCGCTGGCCTCTTTGCTATTTTCATCAACGGTAACGCTAAATAGGGGGTTGCCTGCAGGATCCTGCACCATAATAGTAAGACTGCCCTGAGTAGCTGCGGCTGTATAAGCAAACTCGAGAGTAGTATCCTCTTTTAGACTGATGGCTCGCTGTCTAACCCCGTTCCAGTATGCGTATTTTGCCTTCATAGACGCTAACCCGTCGCTGCTAAGCCACCCCCTCCTTACTCCGGAAGAATACATACAACCTACTAAGACAAGTGGTAAAGAAAGGCAAACAACAATTAACAGCAACTTTCTGCGGCTACGCATAAGCCCTACCCCCTAATATAATATTTTCTTCGCCGACCCTGCCTATAGTTCTTCCTGCTCAAAGCGATTAGCTGCTAATAAAAGGACAATAGCCGTAGCAACTGCAAAGCCCAAAGCTGTTAACCAGGGGAAACTGCGCTCGCCAAAAAAGTAGTCAGCCGCCCGCATGTGATAGAAGAGACTGAAGATGCGGGTTGATTTCCAAAAACCGAGCACAGACCAAAGGCCAAAGAGCAAGGCGCTGGCTATGCCGCTCCAGATTCTGTCTTTAAGGAACAAGGAAATTAGCAAACTAACTGCAAACACAAAGCTGAGGCCGAGGACGGTGACCAGGGTGGTCGGAATCGACCGCAGGTGGCGCAGCGTATAGCCGAAAATACTACTGAGCGGAACAACCAACGCGCTGACAGTCAATAGCAGTGAGGCTAAGGCAATTATAACAATTATGGTTTTGGTCCAAAATACCTTCTTGCGACTTAAACCGTTGGTGAGCAGTAGAGTAATGGTCTCGCTTTCTATCTCCGGAGCTAGCAAGCCAATGCCTAGGACGATAGCGAGTATGCAGCCGATTTGTATTAGGTTCTTATCATTAAGATTCAGCCACATTGCATTGGTGTAGTCGCCGAAACTTTCCAGCATCTCGGAGGTCACGAAGGAAGGAAGCTCGGATTGGTCTGTAGGTAGAAATTCTAGTAGCTGCTCGTGCAGTACAATCATTACTAGAGTAACGACCACTAGCGCTAGGAAAGCCACAAGCAACTTCCACCTCAGGCTTTTCAGCTCTTTATGAATCAAAGTGCGGTTCACTGCTCGCCACCTCCCGCATAGATGATAAAAATATCTTCTAAAGACAAATCATATGTCTCTAGCACGATGGGCTGCATCGCTCTCAGCTCGGCCACCACTAGGTCGGTATCACGGTCTACAGTAACGAGCCAGTGGCCGTTTTGGCCTTCGATTTTACGCACTGCTTGCTTGAGTTGCAGCGGTTCCTGACTAGCTAGAACTACTCGAATACGCTTCACGTTCTGCTTGAGCTCCGCCAAGTCACCGCTGACAACCAGACGACCGTTATGCAAGATGCCAACCGTATCGGCCACTCGTTCCACTTCAGTCATGTTGTGCGAAGAAAAGAATACCGTTTGTCCCGTTTCAGCGACTCCGTCAACCAAAATCTGCAGGAATTCTTGCCGCTTGATAGGGTCTAGCCCAGACGAGGGTTCGTCGAGAATGAGCAGTTCTGGCCGCGGTGCCATCGCCAAGAGCAAGGCCAATTGGCGCTGCATCCCTTTAGAAAGCTGGCGCACCCGCCGTTGTAAGGGTAATTCAAACTTGCTCAACAAATACTGGGCAAAATCTTCGTCCCAAGTGGGGCGCAACCCTTTCACTAGATCAATGCTCTCTTGCACCGTAAAGTGCTGATAAAGATTCCCTAATTCTGGCACATAGCCAATGTGCCGGCCTATTAGTTGGCTAGCGGTGCTGCTATCAAGTCCGAGTACCTGTGCCGAACCTTTGCTCGGCCTGCGTAAGCCTAGCAGCATCTTAACGGTAGTACTCTTGCCTGATCCGTTAGGGCCCAAAAAGCCAAAAATGCTTCCCGACTCCACCTGCAGATCTAGGTCTACGACAGCAGCTTTAGGCCCGTAAAACTTACACAGCCCCTTGGTTTCAATGACACGCATCCTCATCTAGCCCCCTTTTTTCCCCATCCTTAAATATCGCCGCCAGACGTTCTGCAAGAATGTCATCCAGCTCTTGCCGATTTAGACCCAGGCGCATTGCCTCCCGCAAAAGCTCGTCGATAGCATCGCTAATTCTTAAACGACGCGCTGACTGGGTAAGGGCCTGGGCTTCTGCCACAAAGGTGCCTAGGCCACGCCTAGTCTCGATCAGACCTTCGCGCTCTAGCTCTTGGTAAGCGCGTGCAATCGTGTTGGGATTGACAGTCAAGCGCCTGGCTAGCTCTCGCACCGAAGGTAGCTGATCGCCTGCTTGCAAGACTCCGCCTGCTATTGCCTGCTTGACTTGGTTTTGTAGCTGCACGTAAATTGGAATAGGACTGCGGTGATCTAGATAAAACAGATTCATCACCTGCCTGTATGCATAGTGCAAGAAAGTAATGGTGTACTAGTGCACTAGTACACCATTACTTTAGCGTTAAATATGGGAGTTGTCAATATAATTATTGTTTTTGCCCGGTGTAGATCAAAATGGCATCCCGTAGAAATTTGGCGAGGCCGGGTTGTTCTTTATCGTAAGCAGCGGTGAATCTCTCGTCATCGACATACATCTGCGGCAAGCCGGCGTGCGCTTCGGGGCTATAGCTATCCCACGTAAAGTTCAGCCACTGGCGATGCAAGTCGGCAGCCTCTTGCGCCAATTTACCGGCAGGGTCACCAGTGGCAAAGGCAGCTGTTAGCGTTTGCATCAACTTTTGGTTCAACTCTTGCCAAGCCGCATACTGCTCTTGCGTCATGCCAGCTAGAGCAGCATTGGAGCGGTCGACTGCCTCGTCTCCGAATTTAGCCCGCACCTCTGCCCCATATTGTTTTTCATTGTCATCGATCAATTTCTGCTTAAACCCAGCAAACTTTTCTGCATCGGTCATTCTTATCCTCCCTTCAGCCTGAGCTAGCGTTTTTTCTACGTTGGCGATAAGTTGGTCAAGCTGTGCTCGTTTGGCAAGCAGCCTGGCTCTATGTTCTAGCAGGGCAGCCTTTATGTCGAAAGAAGGGGCGTCAATGATTTCCTTGATCGCTTTCAGTCCCACTCCTAGTTCTCTATAAAACATGATCTGTTGCAGACGATCGACTTCGGCTGGCCCATAGATGCGATACCCTGACGAGTTTATGCGGCAGGGGCGGAGCAAGCCGACCTCGTCATAATAGCGGATGGTCCGCGGGCTGACACCAGCCAGACTGCTCAATCTTTGCACAGTATATTCCACCCTCATCACCTCCTAGCTAAGAGGATAAACCATGACGTAACGTTAAGGTCAAGGGCAATCTTTCAGCCTTTTCTCCCCTCGCCTTGTTTCACCCTTCACGATAGTATAGAGCTGAACGGGTTGGACTCAGGCTATTTTCAGGAATAGCCGACCCCTAGTGGCCCCAGAGAGCTGCTAGCTCTAGCGTTAGCCCCGGAAAGTCGGGTGGTTCGACCACAGCATCGTCCATGCCACCAGCTACAATAGCGTATTTACCATCAGCGTTAAGAGCTAGGCACTCTAGGGTGTTTTCTTCGGGATTTACAAGCCAGTAATGGGGAACTTTTGCCTGTTGGTAGATACGCAATTTCTGCAGACGATCTTTGCGGCTCGTCGATGGAGATAAGACCTCGATTACAAGAGTTGGTGCTCCGTCAATGCGAGTGTGCAGAATCAGCTGCTCCTGCCCGCCGGCAATATAGAACAGATCGGGTTGTACAACAGTATGATCGCCTAGAGTCACGTCCAGCGGCGCGTTAAAGACCTCACCGGCGGGGTCCACAGAGGCAAAGTAGTCTTCTA
This sequence comes from Bacillota bacterium, assembly GCA_012735505.1. Lineage (GTDB taxonomy): Bacteria > Bacillota > UBA994 > UBA5500 > UBA5500 > JAAYHE01. The sequence goes on along the minus strand of JAAYHE010000006.1, from coordinate 6,449 downwards.
AGATGCGTTGCAAACGTCTTGATACACGCTGGTGTAGCACGTTTGGCGATGGGTCTTTGATTAGCACACCGTCAAGAATCTCATAACGATAGCCTGGCTCTTCTGGTAGCGCGAGATAATCTTGATAGGATAGTTTTTTCTGCTGGGCCTGGTATTCTGCCTTGTCTTCCCCAACCTGGGCTGCCTCACCCCCGGTCAAAGCAGCCAATACTTCCGATAGGCGGTAACGATATTGTCTGTTACCCAATTCAACATAAGGAATTTTGCTTTGCCTGGTGTAACGCCAAATAGTCTCTACTGAAAGGTTGAGGGCTGTGGCTATGTCATGGGCAGTGATGAGTTCTTCACCATTTTGCATACCATCCCACCTCCTAGCTGTAGTTTATTAAAGACATCAACTCCAATCAAGTCAAAACAAGTAAACACAACACAAGAAAATATGCGAACAAATAAGGGAAGCTGTCTCATAACCTATAGACTATGTTCGTACGTTGGTATGATGCAGTGGGGCAGATTGCCTTCGCCTAGCTATTTGATGGCAAAGAGGAAAAAAGCGTATGATACTGCACTGGAACGAGAGGGCTTCCTTTCGTTCCAGTTTTCAGGCCTCGTTTTTATATTCTGCCGCCAAGTCTTCCGCTTTCAATTTCTTACCGAAGAAAAAGTAGGCTTCAGCAGCTTTCCCGATACCCCAGGTAGAGGAAGCTGCTAGGGTGCCAGAAATGGCCGAGCCGCCAATGGGAATCAGTTTGATGAGCTGTCGGCTGAGGTTGCGCAAGCCGACGGCTAGCGCCATATTCCCTCCTGCTGGCAGGAGATAAGCCTTGGCGGATTCTAGGCTCAGAGGCCGGCAAGACAAGCCCCCAATAATCGAGATCATCAAGAGCTGCAAGGGGGTCAACAGCGTAATATCAGGAACTGGAATGGGAATGGCGCCGATGCCGCCAGCAATGGCGGCAAATCTCTTGATGATGGATGACGACAGTTTGAGCAAGAGGTCTTTGCGTTTCTGCGACTGCACATAGTCAAGCTGGGCTGCTTCAGGCAGCACGGCACCGATATATTCCTGCAACCAGTCTATGTTCCAACGATCGTCACGCAGAGGACTCATGTAGCAACAGACTGGAATAATAGCCAAGTATTCGCTGTCTAACATCCGCACCCCGCGTAAACGATTGTTGACATCAAGTAGCTCTGTTTGTTCGATTCTTAAAGCACTCTGCAAATAGTCGATAAGATCTAAGATCAGGCCAGCTTTTGTCGCATCAGGCGGCCATACCTCCCTATCGCCGAGCAAGTCGACTTTGGTTAATACAAGCAGAGTCTTCGGCGAAAACCCGGTTCGCCGCTTCAGATTCTGGCTGAGCCGCGAAAAGGCCAATAGATCTTGCTGCAAATTGCGAACCGATTGGGCAGAAACCACATGCAAGATGACATCGGGTTGCTTGGCAATCAGGTCTTCTTCGAGGAAAGCCAGAGCATCCTGCTCGGTTTGCTCGTCGGTAAGATCGGGGTCAAAAATACCCCGGCTATCGTAGACGTCCCAACTGGCATAAACCTCAGGGAAGTCGATATAGTAACGTTCCGACTCGGTTTGACAACGCCGCACATGCGAAACTTCGGCCACTTCCCGCCCTACTAAGGCATTAAGTAGCGACGATTTTCCATCACCACTCCTTCCGACCAGGTAAAGACACGGTGGGCGGCTGCCGCTGATTAGCTTCTTTATCTCCTCTAGGGCCGGACCTAACACCAAGCGCTTAACTTCATCTTTTACAAAAGGGCTACCGAGGTCAGGCAGTTTGTCAAAGAGTTCTTCTATGCCATGTAGCAGTTCGTCAGTTCTTCTTCTGTCGATAGCCATGCGTATTTCCTCCTAGTGCGCAAATTGGTCTACTGCTATTAACCTACTACTAATTGTTTCTACTTGTGGAGGGGCGTAACCTGCTGAGCCTCATGCACTCCTCGCCAGCTGGTAAGAGTCATATAATAGTTGCCAAGTTAACAAGGATTTTAGCAGGCTCTGGAAGAACGAATATCTTAGAATAATAACTACAAGGAGGAGGCGCAAATGAACGATACCATTAGGTCCATCCTTACCCGCAGAAGCATCAAGGTTTACCGTCCCGACCAGATTAAGGGCGAAGAACTAGAAATGATCTTACTGGCCGGTAAATATGCCGCCTCAGGTAGGAACCGGCAACCTTGGTATTTCGTAGTGGTGCAGGATAAGGATGTGTTGCTAGAAATAAATAGCACCATCCTGGCAGGAAGACCAGCTCGGCCTACACCCCCAGGCGCACCCCAAAGGCCCAGCTTGTTAGAAAGTGCTCCTGCCTTAATTATCGTCTTTGGAGATTCCACCGTACCGACAGCCATCCATGATTGTACTTTGGCTATGGGGAACATGATGCTAGCAGCAACGTCTATGGGGCTAGGCTCTAACTGGATCCATGCCATTGTAAGAAACTTGCCGCAAACGGAGGCTGGCAAAGCCTTATTCCAGCAATGGGAGGTGCCAGCCGCTTATGTCCCCTATGCAGCCGCCGTGTTCGGATACCCGGGGGCCGAACCGGCTCAGCGCTCGCCGCGCAAAGAGGGCGTCGTGAAAATCATCGGTTAAGTGATCTCCGGCCGAGGGGCTGCCTCCCTCGGCTCTTTTTGCTTGTCATGCCAAATCCTAAGGTATAAAATAGTGTTAATAGTTAAATCAACAATAAAGGAGGGTAACTATGGACTATTCTAAATATCCAGCCGAGCCTTTTCGCATTAAAATGGTAGAACCTGTGGCTATGATCAGCCGGAAAGAAAGAGAAAGGGCTGCTAAAGAAGCAGGCTATAACACCTTTTTGCTCAACTCTGCCGATGTCTATATCGATCTACTCACCGACAGTGGTACCAATGCCATGAGCGACCGCCAATGGGCTGGCCTGCTTTTGGGCGACGAAGCCTATTCGGGTAGCAGGAATTTTAAACATTTAGAAAACACCGTAAAAGATTTGTTTGGCTTTAAGTACGTTGTTCCTACCCATCAAGGGCGTGGGGCAGAAAATTTACTTTCTACAATAGCAATCAGGCCTGGCCAATATGTGCTGGGTAATATGTATTTTACTACCACCCGCTTCCACCAAGAAAATAATGGTGGCATTTTTGTGGACATTATCCGCGATGAAGCCCATGATGCCACCCTCAATGTTCCTTTTAAAGGAAACATCGACCTCGAAAAACTTGAGCGGGTGATCGTGGAAAAGGGTGCTGCCAACATTGCCTATGTTTGCCTTGCTATCACCGTCAATCTAGCCGGTGGGCAGCCTGTTTCGATGCAGAACATGCGGGAAGTAAGCGAGATATGTAAACGCTACGGGGTGAAGGTATTTTACGACGCCACCCGTTTCGCCGAAAATGCTTATTTCATCAAAGAGCAAGAACCTGGCTACGCCGACAAGTCTATCGCCGATATCACCCGGGAGATGTTTAGCTATGCCGATGGTTGCACTATGAGTGGCAAGAAGGACGGCATAGTTAACATCGGCGGCTTCCTCTGTTTGAATGATGAAGAACTGTATACCGAGGCGACCGAGCTAGTCACCGTTTACGAAGGGATGCCTTCTTACGGCGGTATGGCCGGTCGCGATATGGAAGCGCTGGCGATCGGCCTCAAAGAATCGATGCAGTTTGAATATATCGAGCACCGCATCAAACAGGTGCGTTACCTCGGAGATCGCCTGCTGGCAGCTGGTATTCCTATCATCGAACCGGTAGGCGGGCATGCAGTCTTTCTCGACGCTCGGCGCTTCTGCCCTCACCTAGAACAGACGCAATTACCAGCGCAATCTTTGGCCAACGAGCTTTACATAGAATCTGGCGTGCGATCGATGGAGCGTGGCATCGTGTCTGCTGGACGCGATCGAGTAACGGGTGAGAACCATATGCCGAAGCTAGAAACGGTACGACTAGCAATTCCACGCCGCGTTTATACCTACAAGCATATGGACGTTGTAGCCGACGCAGTGATCAGGCTTTATCAGCGCCGACACGAGATCCGCGGTCTACGCTTTGTCTACGAGCCCAAACAGCTGCGTTTCTTCACTGCTCGCTTCGAGCATATTTAAGCAAGGGCCGGACATAATCATACGAAAAGATGGTTCCTGTTTTGCTGCAGGAACCATCTTTTTTCTATGTTCTACACCAATATTTACTTACACTCGCACTGGTGCGTAAATCTTGACTATCTGATCTTCCTCTGCATCATAACGTAAATGCACATCTGCCCCTGTCTGGCGAGAAAGGTATGTCTTCTTACCTATGGTTATGGATACGTTTTCATGTAAGTATCCTACTCGCACCCGAGAGGATGCTGCCGCCTGTACCTTGGTAAAGGTGCCAACCGGAGTGCCCAACTCCTTCACTAGAACATTTCCGTCGGCGTGAATTTCACCACCCCGGAAGGAACCATGTACGGTGACATCCCCTCCGGCCCGTACATAAGAATGATGAGATTCACCTAAGACGGTGGCATTGCCGGTGGCAGTAAGAGAAGAGTTTAAGAGAATGTTGACTTGGGCATCGCCTTTGACCGCATTGGCTTGGCTAATCGCCGACTGCCACTCGATGCATTTCTCTAGCAGAGTCTCAAGTTCTTCCAAGGTAGCCACCCTGCAAAAACAAGAGCCTAAAGCGCTGGCCAAATGCTCGCTAAACTCCTTTAAGGCCTGAGTGTTCAAGTGCGACGGTAAACGAGCTACCATTTGCTCAAATTCATTCACTAGCTCGGGTATCATCTGGCACTTATATTGCACTAACAACTGAACTGCACGAGTTGCCGAATTAAGGGCTCCACGGTCGCGCAGTTGGCGGGTGCAATTGATCAACCTATGCAACTCGTCAACTAAAGCATCGAGCACCGTGAGGAAATCACCCACTACAGCCAATGGGCCACCTGCAATTATCGTTGATGAGCAAGCGTTTCCCCAAATACAAGCAGAACCACCAGCTTGCACGGTTGCGGCCGATAGGAGTCCTTGCACGACCACGTCTTCGTTGGCATCAACCAGCATGCCTTCTTGCACATCGCCCAAAACTCTAATATGGCCTGAAAACCGAAGGTTCCCGGACATTAGATCTACGTTACCAGCATGAATAAGCACGGGTTCGACTGCGATATACACAAAACGACCTCTTTCCCTAATTATGGGCCGCCCAGCCTCAATAGCAACTACATCTGTTTCGTTCTGCAAGACAACACCCCTGCCCAATTTTAAAAACACATCATTGGGTGGCTCTGGCAAGACTGGTTCACCCTTGACCGAAATTCCAGCCGACCCCGGGACAGGCGGGTGTTTGCGAGCCAAGACTGCCCCTTTAGCAACCGAGTTAATGTTGAACCTTTCCCGAAAATTGATCCTCTCAGCGTCACCTAGAGTGGTTATGTATCTCGGTTCTGTTAGGCAAAACAGCTCAACGTATCCATCTATCGCTGCTGTTGGCGGACTACCCTCAGCGATAACAACCTCACCTGTGATCGGTTTAGTTGTGATCTCCCGGCACTGGTTCCAATCTACCCCATGCTCGATGCCTAGTCGACTCAGTTCCTCTAGCAGTTCGCTCAAAGTGAGGGGAGGAAACAAGATTTCCTCACACTTTGCCCTTAAATGCAAGGTACGGCTCGGCGGAACGTCAGCAAGCTCATACTTGTGTATGGCTCGGGGTTGGAGGTTAATAACAGCCTGCACCCCTCCCTTTGCCAAAGAGATCTGCCACTTGCCAGGAATCTCCACCTCGCTGCCTCTGATGCTGATATGATCATCCTTACTGATCGGAAGTGGCGTGTTCACCAGTTGGCCGTTAACTCGAACTTCTAGCTTAGGGCTAGGCACTAAGGAAGGTAGTGGCCCGGTAGGCGCGTGGGCGACTATAAGCTACCCCTTACGCACAGCTGCATAGGGCACCTTTTTACTGGCCCCTAGCAGAAAACGGCGCGCCTGCAAGCTTGCGGCTGCATCTTTGATGCGTCGTACCGAATTCTGCCTGGGCCTATCAGGCTTATTCCCATGATTAATAGCAACTTTGACAGCAGCAGGACGGCCTCCTATCCCCAAAACACCCGGTTCGCCCCAATCAACTACTTGTACTTGTACGTCATTTTCATCGGCCTTTAAGGCTTTCAGGGCGTTGGCAATTGCCTCCTCTACCGATTCGCCCTTAACGATTACTGTATCCATCTAATGCCCCCCAAGAATTCTTGCAAATCTCCAGCCAGCAGCCAACAAGGCCCAATTTTTTATATTTGCTATAGTGTCAAATTGATTTAACCCATGTAAATAGCACTCATGGCTAAGATAAATGCTACATGAGTGCGTCTGGATGGATCAGTAACGCATGCTTGATGTTGGTATTGCTGGCTAGCACACCGAACAAATTATGTATGTCTTTTGCGAAGGAGTTCATGC
>JAAYHE010000050.1 GCA_012735505.1 Bacillota bacterium | reverse complement strand
GGTGAAATGTGCGGCTTAAAGAACGCTACTGGTAGTGACGTACGCAGCTTCTGCGCTGGCCCTTCGCATGCTCTCGTATATGCTGCTGCTCTAGTTAAGGCCGGCATTTACAAGAACGTAGCGGTTGTGGCTGGTGGTGCGACAGCTAAATTGGGTATGAACGGGCGAGACCACGTCAATAAGAACATGCCTGTGTTAGAAGATACTCTCGGTGCTTTCGCTACTCTAGTCAGCGAAAACGACGGTGTCAACCCGATTATTCGCACCGACGTTGTTGGTCGCCACACGATCGGCTCTGGAGCATCGCCTCAGGCTGTTATGACTGCTATCGTCACCGACCCGTTAGATCGAGCTGGTATCAGCATTAAAGACGTGGATCGCTTCTCACCTGAAATGCAGAACCCCGAAATCACTGTTCCAGCAGGTGCTGGTAACGTGCCAGAAGCTAACTTCAAGATGATTGCGGCGCTAGGTGTTAAGCGGGGCGACTTGCAGCGCAACGAAATTATGGACTTTGTGGCTGAGCATGGTATGCCTGGCTACGCACCAACGCAAGGCCATATTCCATCCGGCGTGCCCTTCTTAGGTGCCGGCCGCGACATGATTCTCGAAGGTTCCATCAACAATTTCATGTTGATCGGTAAGGGTTCGCTGTTCTTAGCTCGCTTGACGAACCTCTTCGATGGCATTTCTTTCCTTGTAGAGAAGAACCCAGGGCTCCAGGCTGAGCCGGCTGGTGGCGTTTCTGCCGACGAAGTACGTCGTCTGATCGCCGAAGCCATGCGCAATCTGGCTAAGACCCTAGTCGAGTAAGGCCATTAGAATTGCCTTACACATCTTTTCGAGGAGGTGACACTATTGTCTGATGCAACAAAAAAACTGTTGGCCGAAGCCTTTAATCAGATCGCTGACGCGCTAGAGACAGGTGTGTACGGTGAACGTACGCGAGTCGGCGTGACGGTTATCGGTAGTGAGCACGGCGTCGAGGAAATTGTGCGCGGTGCTGAAATGGCCCAAGCAGCTAATCCTGATATAGAAGTAGTGCTGGTTGGCCCCGAGGTGGACAGTAAGCTCGCTCGTATTCCAGCCAATAGTGAGCAGGAACAGCATAAAGCTATGGAAAAAGCTTTAGAGAGTGGGGAGCTAGCTGCATGCGTTACCATGCATTACAGTTTCCCCATAGGAGTATCTACTGTGGGACGTGTCATTACCCCTGGTAAAGGGCGCGAAATGTTCCTAGCCACCACTACGGGTACGTCGGCTACCGATCGCGTCGAGGCCATGGTGAAGAACGCTATCTACGGCATCGCCACGGCGAAAGCACAGGGTATTGCTAATCCGAGTGTAGGTATTCTCAACGTTGATGCAGCTCGTTCGGTGGAGCGTGCTTTGCTGAAACTAAAGGAAAACGGTTACGATATCAATTTTGCCGAAAGCGTACGGGCTGATGGCGGGTCTGTCATGCGCGGTAACGACCTCTTAGTAGGCGCTCCCGATGTGATGGTGACCGATACCCTAACGGGTAATGTGCTCATGAAAGTCTTTTCTGCTTACACTAGTGGGGGAGACTATGAGACGACTGGTTATGGTTATGGCCCTGGCATCGGCGAAGGCTATGACAAGATTATCTTGATCTTGTCACGGGCATCGGGTGCTCCGGTAGTAGCTAACGCCCTAAAGTATGCGGCAGAAGTAGCCAAAGGGAATTTGCTTTCCGTCGTGGCTCAGGAATTTGCTGCTGCTAGAAAGGCCGGCCTAGAAGACCTCTTCAAGAAAGAGGCAAAGGCTGCAACGGCAGAACCTGAAACAGTTACTGCCCCACCGGAGAAAGTTACTACCGAGGAGATTCCTGGCATTGACATCCTCGAGCTAGAAGAAGCCCAGCAGGTCGTTTGGAAGGCTGGTATCTATGTGGCTACCGGCATGGGTTGCACTGGCCCTGTAATCCTCACGGCCGAGGAAGACTTCGACGCTGTAGTTGAAATTCTCAAAAAGGCAGGCTACATTAGCTAGTATAGGGATGTAAAATGGAAAAAGGCGCACGATTGCGTGCGCCTTTTTTACATGTCCATATTTCAGCGAGCTAGGGAGCATATACTATTTCAGCCCGTGGCCCCGCGAGCTCCAAGTACAAAATTGCTACAGAGGCGCGGGGCTCTCCGCGGGGGTCGGTGGCCGAGCCCGGATTGAGTAGCAGCTGTTTACCATGACGTTGATTGTAAGGCTGGTGGCTATGGCCGAAGATGATCACATCGGCGTTGGGAAAGCTGTTACGAGCTCGCTCAGGGGTGGTGCGGCCTGTGCCAAGATGCCCATGGATAAGGCCTATGCGGAAGCCATTCACTTCTCTTAGCACCTTTTCCCCTAAGATGTCGGTCATAGCTGGCGAATCGGTGTTCCCGGCCACGGCGATGGTAGGGGCTAACTGGTTCAATTCTCGCAATACCGACCAGTCGTTGATATCTCCAGCATGGAAAATGTGGTCAACATTGGCGAAAGCTTCGCGGACAAATTGGGGTAGGGTCTTAGCACGCCGGGGCATATGCGTGTCAGAGATAACGCCAATGCGCATGCACTTCATCCCTTCCGTGTTAGGTTAATCTATTTTACCATAGGAAACAGCCACGCAAGATGCCCCTATATGGTTACTATTGGCATTCCCTTAATATGAAAAATGTCCAGCCAAAGGGGCTGGACATCTATACGCCAGTAATTCCAATTATTGCCCTAGGGAGCGGGCGAGCAGAGCCGCGCCTAGTGCACCTGTGAACTGACAGTCTTCGGGACAGAGTAAAGGCACCTTTAGCTCGGCTTCTAGAGCTCGCCGAATACCGCGGTTCTTGGCCACGCCCCCTGTAAAAGCGACGGGGCCGACGACACCTATGCGGGCAGCCATGGCCGCCACCCGCTTAGCCACAGATTCGTGGAGGCCGGCGATAAGGCCGCCACGGCTCTTGCCCTGGGCCAAGTGGCCAATGATTTCAGATTCGGCGAAAACAGTACACATGCTGTTAATGCTCACAGTGGCCTCAGGGTCTTCTGCGTCGCTTAAATCAGACACATCCATTCCCAGCACTTGCGCCATTACCTGCAGGAAGCGGCCAGTACCGGCAGCGCATTTATCATTCATGGCGAAATCGATGACGCGGCCGCCATCATTTAGCCTCATGACCTTGCTGTCTTGCCCGCCGATATCGATGATCGTGCGCACCTGGGGCAACAACGAACTTAGGCCTTTGGCATGGCAGGTGATTTCGGTGATCGCCTTATCGGCTTCGGGGATAGAGATGCGGCCGTAGCCGGTGGCTACGATAGCATCAATTCCCGAGCGTTCAAGCCGGGCTTCTTTTGTCAAAGTCTCTATCAGTTGCTGGCCAGCAGCACGAGGGCTCCAGCCGGTAGGTACTAATGCTTGCCATTTTGCCTCCGGCGTTAGCAGGACTCCCTTAGCAGCAACTGAACCAATATCCAGGCCTAATGTTATCATTGCTATTTAGTCATCTCCAACAGGGCCTCGATGCGCACCTTGAGCGTTTCTACGTCAGAAGAGGAGTAGTCGGTCTCCAGTTGGAGATAAGGCAGACCGAGTTCTCTCACCAGCTGACCAACAGCGTAGGCTTCAATATTATAAGTATGGCAAGCTTGCCAGGTGAGATCGATAACCGCATCTACCTTGAAGTCAGCAATCATACGCTTCAGCAGGTCCATACGGCCTGGGTTGGGGCTCATGCAGGAGCAAGGCGTCTGGATATATTTCTCTGCTAGAGCAACTATCGGGTCCTCATGGTCAGGATCAGCCTGTAGCTCTAATGTTTTATAGCCGGTGCAGTTTTCCATGGCTACCATGTCGCCACCTAGCTCCTCTATCAGGCGGACTACCTTTTCACTGCCTAAACCGATGGGGCAGCCAGTGACAAGCACCCGTGGCCGGTCGCTAGGCCCGGCGTCAATCTTTTGTTGCCGCTTCTGGGCGATTAGCTCTTTCGCAGCCCGGATGTTGTCGCGCTTGTCCGCAGCAAACATGCTCGACCAACTTGCTATCAAAAGCTCTACGTTAGGAATCAGAGGTGGGTTTTCCTTATTAGTGTCTAACATTTCTTTTAGAGCCTGTTTCTCTTCGTTTACCAGGCGGATAGCGTCGCGAATAGCGTCATCGGTAATTGTTACTTCTAACACTTCTTCGATGCGTTCTTTAAGGCGGCGAATCTCGGCTGCCCACAGTGTGAGCGCTTCTTCGCCTTCATGTACGTGAGGCAGTTGCATAACATGCACTGGCTTTTTAGCTTGCATTAATTCAAACATTTTTTTCTTGCCATCGCAGGTGGTTTCGCCTACGATCAAATCGGACATCACAAAATAGGGGCAGCTATCAGTGACAGCAAAGCCATAAGAAGACTTTATCAAGGGGCAAAGGTTGCGAGGCAAATGTTCCTCGGCCGCCGGGATGGGATCTTCTTTTGTGCCGCAAAGGCTGACAGGAACCGCTCCCGCTGCCAGTGCTAGCTCTTGGGGAAAATAAGTGCAGTAGGCACCAACTATTTTTAGACCTTGCTTGCGCCCGTCTATAAAGGTTTGCATGCTATCTGCGCGCAGTTGATCAAAAACACTCATATATATACCTCCACACTAGATAATCGTAGGTGTTACTTAACACCTACTTAAATATACTATATAAGTGATTATATTAACAATGAAACTTTCTTATGCTTAAGCCGCGCGACCTAGTTTGTCTGACAAACCTTTACCCTCTATAATAGACCTCAACGTGATTGGTATAATCAGACTAAAGTGTCTTTACAGAGCTAAAAGCTCAGGTGAAGATGAGTGGAGGAGGAAGCTATATGCTTGAGCTAGACCAGATGCAGTTCCATCTGTCTGCGCATCTGACTAACGGCAATATCTATTATCCCGAGTCCGAGGCTGTCATTAGGGGCCATAGCCCGGGGCGGATTTTTGTTGATTCGCCCCAGCCTCGAGCTGCCCTTGTTTGGGTGAAAGGGCAGAGCGGTTTCTACCTGCTGGGCAACCCAAACCAGAAAGGGTTTTTGGTAGCAGTTGATCGTTTGATCAATACACATTTGGCTGCATTTCTCGGGGCTCAAGGCATTAGCTATTTTGAGTTTAGTGCGGATGACCCCGCCTGGCACCCAGCAATAGAAGCAGTGTTTTCCAGGCGGAACCTAAAGTCTGAACCCCAGTTTGTATATCTTCCCCAACAG
>JAAYHE010000049.1 GCA_012735505.1 Bacillota bacterium | reverse complement strand
TAGGCATTTCTTTTTATACTTTCCAGACTATGTCTTACGTGATCGATGTCTATCGGGGAGAGGTAGAGGCCCAAAAATCCCCTTGGAAACTTCTCTTATACGTTTCCCTTTTCCACCAGCTCGTGGCAGGTCCGATTGTTAGGTACCAGGATATTGCCCACGATATAGAACATCGCCAGCTAAGTGTGCGCCGTTTCAGCGAAGGAATTAGCCGTTTTGTTGTTGGTCTGAGCAAGAAAGTTCTTTTGGCTAATACGGCTGGCGAAATTTCAGAGATGTTCTTAAAAGCAAACATCGACGAGCTGCCAGTGCTAGGGGCTTGGTTTGGCATTTCCCTTTTTGCCCTGCAAATTTACTTCGATTTCTCTGGTTACTCGGATATGGCTATCGGCCTCGGGCGCATGTTTGGCTTCAACTATAAAGAAAACTTCAATTACCCCTATGTAGCACGCTCGGTTTCTGATTTTTGGCGGCGCTGGCACATTTCTTTAGGCTCATTTTTCCGGGATTATGTCTATATCCCCCTCGGTGGTAATAGACGCCATTTGCTTCGCAACCTATTCGTAGTTTGGTTCCTAACTGGCTTATGGCACGGTGCCAGCTGGAATTTTGTTTTATGGGGGCTCTATTTCGGTGTGCTAATCGCTATCGAAAGAATGTGGTTATTGCGCCGCCTAGAAAAATGGCCTCGCTTCATCTCGCATGTCTATCTGCTTCTTGCTGTACTCATGGGCTGGGTGCTTTTCTATTACCCCAGCCTGACCGATGTCTGGCTTTTCCTCCAAGCCATGTTTGCCTGGGGGAGCCGACCCTGGATCGACGCCCAGTTAGCCATTCAGTTTTCTAACAATATATTCTTCTTTTTAGTAGCCATCGTTTGTGCTACTCCCATTGCAAAACTCTTGCAACAGATTACCCAACCCACTTTGGCAAGAGCCCAGGGCTGGGCATGCCCTGCCCTAACTTTTACCCTCTTGCTTTTGTCTACCATTACGCTGCTGGGACAGACCTATAATCCCTTCCTCTATTTCCGCTTCTAGCGACGCAAAAAGGGGAACCATCCCTAAGCTGGGCTGGTTCCCCTTGTCTTGTTCAACTTAAGCGCACCCACCTAAGAGGCAGATGACTAGTGATCTAAATATTGCTCGAGTAATACACTCCATCTGTCGTTACCAACCCCAGCAGCTGCAGGCGCTCGAGGTGGCGTTTAGTGTACCTTTCTTTAAGTCGTAACCAGCGAGAAATCTGCCGCAATGTTTGTGCCGACTGTAACTGAGAGAGCATCTCATCATAACGCCTAACGCGCCGCCTGCTAGACTTATGGGTAGCTCTCAGGCCAAACAACTCGCACTTTTGTTCGAAGTTCATGGCCGAATAACATAACGAACTCGATTTGTTGACTAACAGTGCTATGGAACAATCGTCGTGTGTATTCATTACAATCACTTGTTCGAAAGAGTTCTCCAATAGCTGATACATCCTGTCGGGACTCAGAATTGCCGTCCGCTGCATCATTTTGCGGACGACCGGTGCAAGAGTCGCCCTTTTTCTGTCATAAAGACTGTCCGCAGTGCCATCTGACATTAAGACAAAGCCGTCAATATCGCTAACATCGCCTCGGAGCACGCGCATCGAACCTAGGGCATCGGCTGAGGTAACGAAAATGGTCGTATTCACAAACTCTCCATTCGTCGGCCTGGAAGCAACCTTAAGCTGGCCCCCTTGCAGATAGCCGATAACACCGTCGCCGATGTGGACAATAATAAAAGAATCCCCCCCTATAGCAACCAGCAGCAGAGTCGAGGCCAACTCTTGCAGACCACAAGCTAATTCTTCACATTTTTGGCGCAATGCAGCCAGCAGGTGATTTAACAGCTTGGTTTTTACTTGCAGCCCATCGGCCGTAGTTAACAAATGGGTAAAATTCTCGCTAAGGTAGGCACAGGCTGCTTCGGTTACAGTGGCGGCGCCAACATGTGAAAATTTTGCCGATCCAGCCCCGTCGGCTAGGGCCACAATTTCAATGCCGTTTAGGCTAGAAGTTAAGGTTTTGTCCTGACAAGGAGTTGCAGATCTGCGATGGCTTCTGCCGCAGGCTTCATAACTGACTGACTTCCACATGCTTCATCCATCCTATCTAACACCGTTGCTGTCATTTTTGCTTAGTCCGACAATGGTACACCCATTGTCGGACTATAATTTCTCTATAACTGGGCCCAACCCTTGATGCCCTGCACATCTAGCTCTACCGTTTCGCCCGGTGTAGATTGCGAAGTACGGGATACACTTTGACTTAACCAAGCAAAGAATTCACGGAACTTGAGCCCTTGTAACCGTAACGGCGATCTGGCAGGCGAAAACTGTGCCAGAACGTTCATGTCTGCCTGGGGGCCAATACCGATAGGAAACACCGTCAGTTTCTTGCTTTCTACCAATTCAACTGTTCGCGTAATAGCCCGCTCAAGTTCCCTACGAGAACCGTTAGGAGCGCCATCGGTCATTAAAACCAGCCAGGGTTGGTAATAATCAACGCCTTTATCTTTGTATTCTTGCTTACGTTTTTCAAGGCAATCGAGGGCTAGGTTTACCGCCTCTCCCATGGGGGTCAAGCCACCTGCCTCGAGCTTGGGAACGTCGGGTTGTCTATCGATATTGGCAAAATCAACTATCACTTGGGGTATATCGCCAAAGGTGACAATGCTGATTTCGGCCGAGTACATAGCCGTTTCATCTTCTCGAATTGCCTCGTAAAACAGCCTGACACCTTCATTGAGTTCTTCAATAGGCTCTCCTTCCATTGAACCGCTAGTATCTAAACATAAACAAATCGGCACCCGCGGCGTTGGGTTGGTAACCAAGTCCTCTAGTCTGATTAGTAGATCAACGTTGGCCATATTCCTCGCCTCCCTTTACATTGCTAACAGCTCGTCCAAATGCTTTACCATAGCCATGTAGGTTTCTTTGCAGGCAACAAAGTCGCCTGCCTCTATCAAGCCAATACATGGCGCAAGATACTGTTGCCAAAGCTCTGCACAAATCTCACCTTTACGGGGAGATACCGACAGGCGCTCAACAATCTGGGGCGCCAAAGCGTAGTATTCTGCGATTAACTGCTTGCCGCCAGGCTGCGCCTGTAGCCAGTTATCTCTATACCAACGCAAAGTGGTTAATTCGTAGCCATCATCAGCTTTGCCCAGATGCTCACACACTACTGTGGTGATAAAACAGCCCCGGCGCACCTTAGGCTGGGGTGGCGGAGGCGGTGATAGCCTAACTTTCCTCGGCTTCCTAGTAACATTATAAACACTAGTATAAGTACTAAGACTAACGTAGTGCCGCCGCGCTTGACGGCAATCAGGGCAACGTTTAGGTAAGTCGAATGCTCTATCAACATAATACTCATAAGTGCCATTGGTAATAGTAAACTCGCTGCCACAATCTATGCAATAAAGTGCAGAATGGATCTCGTTGCGATAGGCATAGCACTCGGGACAGTATGCATAGGGTTTAGCTTTTTTAATGTACTTCAGATAGTTGGTAAACAACATTTCCTTGCCGCAGCGCTCACAGGTATGGACTTCACCCGTATTTAAGCACTGGGGACATATGTTTTCTTTGCAGCTTTCTTCTGGCACTGCTACTCCGCAAAGCACGCAATTTACGTAAGTCACGTTCGGGTTGAGCTTGAAGCGTATCGGAAAGAGCTCTTCCGACATCTTATCTTGCTGGCCCAGCTTGCCACTGTCTAGCAGGTCGAGATAACGCCTGAACTTGACCAGCCAGTCAGATGCTGACAGGCGGTCTGCCTCCGCGCTATAATCCCCATCCTTGGCAAAGGTGTGGTAGAAGGCCGATTTGATGTCGTAAGTTAAGTGGCTCCAGATGAACCTCCACGGCCCCTCAGGTGTCTTTTTGTTAGATTGCTCCCCTAACGGATAAGAGAAATCCATACGAATAATGTTGTCAATAGGGTTCTCGCCTCCTTGCTGGGAGTAAGGAGGTTTGCCTGGCAACATGATCATAAACAGCAAGGTAGCAACAGCGAAGTATTCGTTGCCAAAGGTCCGCAAGAAGGAATCAAAGCTCTTTCTTTGGATCTCGGGAGCCGTATAGTTGATCGTACCCACCGGGCACGGGAAGCCGCCGATCTGATAACTATCTGTGTCGACAAAATAGACTTCTTTGGGAGAAACAACTAAAATATTCGCCGGGTTGATATCGCCCATGATGATATTCCTATCGTGCAAGTACTTGATCTTTTCCAAAATGGTTATGCACAATTCGACGGTATCGCGTTTTTTCCAGTGAGGGAAGTTTTTGAGTAGCAGGGGTTTGATAAACAGACTTTTCTGCAGCTCCTTGCCTCGCGCTTCTGGCATAAGAAAACCGACAAACTGCTCGTCACAGTTATATAGAGCTGCAGTAGGATAACAGATGCCTTCGCAATCGAAAGGTTTGCTCAGCATAAGCTGGATTTTTTCACGCCTTCTTCTCGTTACTGTCTTATAAATTTTGGCTACACTTGCCGTGCTGGTGCGATAAATTGTGCCTTCGCCACCCGAAGCTATAGCTTCCGTTAATTGCAAGGGTGCAAAATTTTCTCCTCGCCGCGCGTAGACAGTGTCTCCCGTAGAAGGAATGTTACTAACAGGAATAACTTCGTCGGGCACTGACGTAATGTTTTTGCTCAGGGGGAATTTCTCCGCACTGGGAACGCTTTCTACTTTGGTTGTAGCGGTACGCTGACTCCTTAAGTTGGCGGGGTTGCCGGTGCGGAAATCGCTCAGATAGCCAAACCTAGTGATACGCTTTACATACACGCGATTGGCTCTAGTGGACTTGCTGTTATTTAGATCTAAGATATCTCTGGCTAAATTAGCATCCTGAGTGATGAGCAACAGCCTGTGGGTCAGGCGATGCTTGGCAAATACCACAAAGAAAACGTTATCAGCAAAGTTGTCTGTTTCCTCGCCTCGCAATTCAACCAGCTGCGCCTGTAGAAGCTTGCTGATATTTTCAAGCGTCAAGGTTGCTTTCTTAGCCAACTCAGGGTCGTTTTCATTGTCACTATGTTTTCTTAATTCGTCTATCACGCGTGTCGGGATAATGATCTTGTTCCCAGATTGCTCCAACAAGGGTGCGGCATGAGTCCAAAACTTATCTGCGGCAAAATGTAGTAGGCTACAGGTATCAATAAAGACTTTGTGGTTGGCAAGGCAATACTCGAGATGGCTTTTCGCTCGCTCAGCTAGTGTCGACGCATCTTGCTGGCTAGCTCTCTGCCTCTTGGCTTGCGCAATTGCCTCCCGTAATTTTTTCAGGTCAGAATCAGACAAGGCTGTGGTGCCATCAGACACCGTAATCCCTTGTTCGCGCAACAATTCTAGGGCTTGATCTTCGGAAACTGCCAGCGTCTTAGCAATTTGGGCTACGGTAACCTTCATTTATCACACTCCCGTTGTCCTTTCGCACGCAGCGCCATTAGTAAGTAAATGGCGGCTGCTGGCTGCAGCTAACGTTTGATTCCACACCCCTTCTCTTTCCCATTCCTTTACGATATAGAACACAAATACTTGTCAATACTGTATCATTTTACACTTATAATGATATCTTAGCAACAAATGGGTAGTATAATGGATTTACTAGCAAGGGCTGTTTATCTCTTGTTTAAAAGGTGGGCAAAGGATCCCAGCATTTAACATCAAGCATGTTAGCTAGCAGCCTAACATAGGAGGAAGAAGCATGAGCACAATTGTGCACGGGCTTAAGTTGCCGCCCGATATGGCTATAGGCCCCAACGGAAATCTTTGGTTTGCTGGAGCTGATCTGGTTGCTTTAGCCAATGAATATGGAACTCCCCTTTATGTCATTAGCGAAAGCACCGTTCGGCATAATTGCTACCGCTACAAAAAGGCAGCCGCCGAATATCCCGGCGACTTTTCTATCGCTTACGCCAGCAAGGCCTTCATTTGTCAAGCCATGTGCCGCCTTGTAGCTGACGCCGGACTATGCTTGGATGTAATATCATTAGGTGAGCTGCTTACTGCCCTGAGTAGCAATTTCCCTAGCCAACGCATTATTTTTCACGGCGTAAACCGCAGCCAGCAAGAGCTGGATCTTGCCATCGAGCACGGTGTAGGCCGTATCGTTGTTGACAACTTTTTTGAGTTAGACAAAGTTGCAGAATTAGCAACTGCCAGGAAGCAAACCGTTGATCTTTTGATTCGCGTAGCTACTGGCGTCAAGCCTAATACCCACGAATATGTGCAGACTAGCCTGGCTGCCTCTAAATTCGGCTTCAATCTAGCTGATCTGCCACAAGTATTTGCCTTTTGCCAAGCGCGGCCGTTGCTGAGAGTACGCGGTTTCCACTCTCACATCGGTTCGCAGATTCTGGCTGTACGGCCCTTTACCGAAAATCTGAACATACTGATGCAGCTGCTGGCCACTTGGCAAGATCAGATACCGAGCTTAAATGAACTCAATCTCGGCGGCGGCCTAGGCAGTTATTATACTGCTGGCGACCTAGAACTTGGTATTGAAAGTTATATGTCTGCAATAATAGCCACTGCTACATGCACCGCTCAAAAGCTAGGAATTGCTTTACCGCACCTAGCGGTTGAGCCTGGGCGCTCCATTATTAACGATGCGGGTATCACCTTATACCGCGTCGGCGGTAGCAAGACCATAGGCAATGGCTCGCACAAATATGTGTTTGTGGATGG
>JAAYHE010000048.1 GCA_012735505.1 Bacillota bacterium | reverse complement strand
TTTGCGCATATGATCAGCCAGATCATCGACTTCCGTAGTCGTTTTACGGCCACCCATTCTTCTGGCGTAGCTGCAGCCAGTGCAGCTATCGCGTCTTGCCTCGGTTTTAGTGAAAAAGAGTGCCGCCTTATATATGTGGCTGGTTTGTTGCACGACTTAGGTAAATTGGCTATTCCCGACCAGATCTTAGAGAAACCAGGCACCCTCAGCCAAGAAGAGTTTGCAGTCATTCGTAGTCATACATACTATACTTATCATAGTTTAACTGCTATAGAGGGCTTAGAGGAACTCGCGACTTGGGCGGCCTATCATCATGAGCGGCTTGACGGCACCGGCTACCCCTTCCATCTGCCCGGGGAAAAGCTAAGCCCCCAGGCTCGTCTGATGGCGGTAGCCGATATTTATACCGCGCTGTCTGAAGATAGGCCTTACCGCAAAGGTATGGAAAGGCCTCAGGTAGAGCGCGCCCTACTAGAGCTGGTTGAGCAGCAGGCTATCGATGCTACTATTGTCAACTGTCTGTTAGATAACTACCAGGCTGTAGACCTGGCGCGGCAAGAAGCACAAGCTAAGGCCGTGTCTGCCTATGACGATTTCCGCGAGACGATCAACCGCGCCGTATATATTTATCGCTACTAGTTTGCCTGCGTCTATGTTTCGGACTGGGGCAACTGTTCCCCGCTTAGCCTGCGGCCTCCCGGCCGGGCGTGATTCAAAAGCCCAGCCCCAGACGGCTGGACTTTTTCATGACGCCCCTACAGATATCGCAAAATATTGGGCGCGCGCCGCATGTTTTGGATATCGTGTAGGGGCGCGTCTTCAAAATGGGGCCACACGCGCGCGAGAATGACAGCGACCGACCGCTGTTCGCAGGCCAAACGAGCCGGTCCCCGGACTGCCGGTAGCCTTTCTAATACCACAGCGCTACTCCTGCGAACACACTCCCGCATTTTTCCACCACATGCTCTACTGCTGCAATTCTTATCTCTCGCAAAGGACGCTGTCGCATGGCAAAGGCCTCTTCCACCATAGCTGTAATCCGCTCCTCAATTTCCTCCCGGCTACAATGCCCCGAGCACGCCATTATTACGCCACACCCAGCGTCCGCAGGCAAGCCGACAGCTACCGCTGCTGTAATTCTAGTGCCTGGCATTTGGCTAGATAGGGTAGCGTAAGCTGTGGGCACCAGTGAGCCTGGAGCAATGTCCAGTTCTTCTGTATATACTGCCCCTGGCGGCAAGATAGTGCTGACTTTCAGTAGATTCAAATCTCCCATGCCTGCTGCCAACAGGGCCACATCAAAGGCATTTAACGGTGTCTCGGCTTCACCATACCCGGACCTTAAGGTAAACCGCACTGGGATAGATAACATAAAACGACCTCCCCGCCTATTTGATTGCTAGGGCAAAGTATGCAATAGGTTAGCCTAACGTGCGCCACAGCAGCAAAAGGTCGCATTGCACTCACAAGGCAGTTCGGCCTATTTGCAGGCTCTTGCCAGCCACCCACATATTCACCTAGGCGCGGCATAGGATTAAACAAGCCATCGTCAAATTGTTGGGTCCTAGGGAAGAGGGGGAAGCAGAATGCCAATCGGAAACAAAGTCTTGTTAGCGATCGTCTTTACTGCTGTGCTGCTGTGCTCCATCGGACTTAGCTGGCATGCAGACTTGTTTTTGTTGCTCTTGATGTTAGATCGGCAGGCAATTCGCGCCGTTCCTACGACCGCGCTAGCTGAGCCGACCGTGGCTCGTCATCCTTATGCCAGGCCGGTGATCGAAGCCTTACCTTGGGAAAAGGAGGCTGCCGTGCAAAGACTCTTGGCTGAACATGGCGCCACTATTCGTATGGGAGCTTTCGCCACTACCCTACCCGATCCCTTGCCTGGTGAAGAACATAACGTGGCCCATGTAGCCGATCTGTTAGCCGGTACGGTGGTGCAACCCGGCCAGGTTTTTTCC
The DNA here is from genome assembly GCA_012735505.1 of Bacillota bacterium. Classification (GTDB taxonomy): domain Bacteria; phylum Bacillota; class UBA994; order UBA5500; family UBA5500; genus JAAYHE01. The sequence goes on along the minus strand of JAAYHE010000048.1, from coordinate 10,164 downwards.
ATGAATGAGACGCTCGGGCCTTATACGTCCGAGCGAGGTTTTCGCGAAGGGATTGTTTATATAGGCGGTCAAGTCGGTAGAGGAGTAGGGGGCGGAGTTTGCAAAATGGCGACCACCTTATATAATGTAGCCATTTTGGCAGATCTGCCCGTCATTGCCCGCCGCAATCATAGTATGTTGGTGCCTTACGCTAACCCTGGCCAGGATGCCACCGTTTCCAGTAGTGGGGTCGACTTGAAATTCAAGAATGATACCGATCACCCGATTGTCATTTGGGCAGCTAAAGAAGATGCCACCCTTTATGTAGCATTTTATGGCCAACGTAAACCGCCTGTAGTTACCTGGCACCACGAAGTACTACAAGTGCAAGAACGGCCTCTTGTGCGCCGCATGAACACCGAGCTGGCACCGGGAGAGGAGCGAGTTCTCATTCCGGGTGCCGAGGGAATTGCCGTAAAATCTTGGGTGGTAGTGCGTTATGCGGATGGCAAAAGTATCACCCGCAATTTGGGTGTAGATTGGTACCGACCAATGCCTCGTGTCGTAGAGTATGGCCCCCCGCATTAGGGATGGGCCTCTATTCTACTAGATGGCAATCTTTTCTCATCATTTCTTCTATTGCAAGCCTGATAAAGCAGGTGCTATAATATCAGTATTGCTGACTGACTGGTCAGTCAGACCTGCCAAGGTTTGGAGGGAATAGAAGTTATGCGAAAGCTATTTCGGTATCTTAAACCCTTTACGGCAGCTATCATAGCTGTGTTTGTACTCACTTTCTTGCAGGCCATATCGCAACTCTACTTGCCCAATCTCATGTCTCAAATCGTGGACATCGGCATCGTTAATGGTGACACAGCCTATATTCTGGCTACTGGGCTCCGCATGTTGCTGGTCGCGGCCATCGGGGCAGCCTGCACTATCAGTGCAGGTTATCTAACGGCGCGTACAGGGGCTGGTTACGGGCGTACCTTGCGCGAATTGGTCTTTGAGCGAGTAGAGGAATTTTCTCTGTATGAGTTCGATAAAATCGGCACCGCTTCCCTTATCACCCGTACCACCAACGACATAACCCAGATGCAGCAGGTAGTGATGATGCTATTGCGCATGACTTTGCGGGCCCCCATGATGTTTGTTGGAGGCATAATCATGGCGGTTTCAAAAGATGCTCGCCTGTCCCTGCTCCTTATCGGTGCTTTGCCTACAATTGCTTTTACCCTATGGCTCATATCGGTAAAAGGGATGCCGATGTTTCGGGCTATGCAAACGAAATTAGATAAACTCAACTTGATATTGCGCGAAAACCTGACGGGTATTCGCGTTATTCGTGCTTTTAACCGGAATCAATACGAGCATGACAGGTTCAACGATGCTAACTACGATCTCACTAGCACCGCTGTTCGCGTTAACCGCTTGATGGCTATTATGAATCCTATTATCAACCTCACCTTCAACTTTATGACTTTAGCTATCATCTGGTACGGCGGTATCCGAATTGACGGTGGCAATTTGCAGGTGGGAGATCTGATGGCTTTTGTGCAATATGCTATGCAAATCTTAAGTTCCCTCATGATGATAACTATGATCTTTGTCATGCTGCCTCGCGCTGCGGTTTCTGCGGCTCGTATCAACGAGGTGCTAGATACGGTGCCGGCTGTTGTCGATCCCCTTGTGGGCGAGGAACCTACGCAACGCGGTTACCTAGAGTTTCGCAATGTAACCTTTAGTTATCCTGGAGCCGAGCAACCGGCTGTGCAGAATATATCTTTTCAGGCCGGACCGGGTGAGACTACTGCTATTATTGGGGGAACTGGCTCGGGCAAGTCGACCTTGCTGAATTTGATAATGCGCTTCTACGATGTAGATAGTGGCAGCATTCTTGTTGGTGGGGTTGATGTGCGCGAGATGAAGCAAGCTGATCTGCGCGCCAAAATCGGGTTTGTGCCTCAGCAAGCTGTGCTCTTTACTGGTACTGTCGCCGATAATATCCGTTACGGCAAGGAAGATGCAACTGATGCAGAAGTGGAAGCAGCAGCTGACATCGCCCAGGCTGCCGAATTTATTACAGGCATGCCCGCAGGTTTCGATTCCCTGATTGCTCAAGGGGGAACTAATGTCTCCGGTGGGCAGAAGCAACGGTTATCGATTGCCCGAGCTTTAGTGCGGCGACCGGAGATTTACCTATTCGATGATAGCTTCTCGGCCCTCGACTTTCGCACCGATGCTAGGCTGCGGGCGGCCCTAAAGAACGAGACCCGCGACGCGACTGTGATCATCGTAGCCCAGCGGGTCAGTACCGTGATGGATGCCGACCGGATCATTGTCTTGCAGGACGGACGCATAGTCGGAATGGGGCGACACCGGGAACTGCTTGCTACTTGCAGTGTTTATCGTGATATTGTAGCTTCCCAGCTTTCAGAGGAGGAATTAGCATGAGCCAGCCAACAGCTAGACAGGCACGGCCCCGAGCCCAGCAGCCGCCGCAACGGGCGGGCTCTCGTGGTGTGCGCGTCGGGGGAGGTTTTGGCCCCCGCGGGATAGGTCGTCCGGTGGAAAAACCGAAAGACTTCCGGGGCACCCTCCGCCGTCTGCTCGAGTATTTGCGGCCGCATTTAGTTGCCTTGGGAGCAGTGAGCCTCATGGCTATTCTCAGTAACATCTTCAGCATCGTTAGCCCCAAAATCATCGGTAAGGCTATCACTCATCTATTCGAGCGCATAATGGCTAGGCAAGCGGGAGTAGTAGATGCAGCCATCGATTTCGCTTATTTGCGTAATATACTTTTCACCTTAGCGGGTCTCTACGTGATTAGTGCAGTTTTCGGTTATATCCAGCAGATTATTATGGCAGGAGTGGCACAAAAAACCGTCTATAACCTGCGGCGAGATGTCAGTGCCAAATTGGCTCGTTTACCCTTAAAGTTTTTTGATTCCAAGACTCATGGGGAAATTCTCAGCCGGGTAACCAACGATGTCGATAACATTAGCAGTACCTTACAGCAGAGCATTACGCAGGTTATCTCGTCCATAGTCACTCTAGCTGGCGTTACCATCATGATGCTCAGTATCAGCTGGAAATTAACTTTGTTCGTATTGCTGACTTTGCCCATGTATGTACTGGTCACGCGCTTTATCACTAAGCGTTCGCAGAAACATTTCGCTGCCCAGCAACGCAGCCTAGGCGAGCTTAACGGGCACGTGGAAGAAATGTATGGCGGTCACAAAGTAGTTAAGGCATTTGGGCGCGAACAAGCGGCGGTGGCCGAATTCAAAGCCATTAACAGCGAGCTTTATGATGCCGCTTGGCGGGCACAATTTATTTCTGGTATCATGATGCCCTTGATGAACATGCTTAACAATATCGGCTACGTTATGGTGTCTGTGATGGGGGGAATATACGTCACTCGTCAAGTTATTGCTCTCGGCGATGTGCAGGCGTTCATAAGCTATGCGCGCCAGTTTACTCACCCCATCATCTCTACAGCTAATATCGCTAATATTTTGCAATCGACTGTGGCCTCAGCAGAGCGCGTGTTTGAGCTGTTAGATGAGCCAGAGGAACTACCCGACCCGGTGCCGGCTGCTGTCATAGAGGCGCCTAGGGGCGATGTAGTGCTAGAAGATGTACATTTTAGCTACAGCCCAGACACGCCTCTGATTCAAGACATGAACATTGCAGTCCGCTCAGGGCAGACTATCGCTATCGTAGGGCCCACGGGAGCGGGCAAGACAACTCTGGTCAACCTCTTGCTGCGCTTCTACGAGATCAACAGCGGTCGTATCACTATTGATGGTATTGACATTCGCGACATGAGCAGGGGAGACTTGCGCAACCTGTTTGGCATGGTTCTGCAAGATACCTGGTTGTTTAACGGCACTATTCGCGACAATATCGCCTACGGTCGCCCAGCAGCTAGCGAAGAGGAGATTGTGCAAGCAGCACAAGCTGCCCATGCCGACCACTTCATCCGTACTTTGCCCGACGGCTACGATACGGTGCTTAACGAAGAGGCGTCGAACATTTCGCAAGGGCAAAAGCAGCTTCTCACTATTGCGCGAGCGGTGCTGTCTGACCCGTCTATTCTGATCCTCGACGAAGCCACCAGTAATGTCGATACCTTAACAGAAATTTATATCCAGCGGGCTATGAGCGAACTGATGCGAGGTCGCACCAGCTTCGTCATCGCTCACCGTTTGTCCACCATCAAAAACGCCGATCTTATCTTAGTCATGGATCAAGGCCGCGTCGTCGAACAAGGTACTCATGACCAGCTGTTAGCAATGAACGGTTTCTACGCCGAGCTTTATAATAGCCAGTTTACGTCTAATGGCGTAGCCTGACCCTGACTTAAATATTTCTCGCCACCCAGCAGGTAAAAGTGCTTGGGTGGCGAATTAGTTTAAATCGAGACCTTGTTCTATATTGCACAATCTTTTTAAGCAGCTTAAATGCAGGGAGAAACCCAAATAGGCGGTCTTGCATGATCTTGCTAATTGCAGCCGCCTTGGGATATTTATCATCACACAAAGGAGAGATCTTATGCAGAAGACGATGAAAGGTTTCGCCATGCTCGGTATTGGTGAAGTGGGTTGGATCGAGAAAGAGGTCCCCAACTGTGGGCCTTGCGACGCCATCGTTCGCCCCATCGCCCTAGCACCATGTACTTCCGACGTACATACCGTTTGGGAAGGAGCTATTGGGGAACGCAAAGACATGATTTTAGGGCATGAAGCCGTGGGCGAAGTCGTGGAAGTCGGCGAGCTCGTGCGCGACTTCAAGCCTGGTGATAAGGTCATCGTACCCGCCATCACCCCTAACTGGAGCTCTCTGGAAGCCCAGGCTGGCTATCCCATGCATTCCGACGGTATGCTCTCGGGCTGGAAGTTCTCTAACTTTAAAGATGGCGTCTTTGCCGAGTTCTTCCACGTCAACGATGCCGATGGCAACTTAGCCTTGCTACCAGAGGGTATTGATCCTGCACATGCTGCGATGATCCCTGACATGGTCGTCACCGGTTTTCATGGTGTAGACTTGGCAGACGTTCGCTTTGGTGATTCTGTAGTTGTCGTTGGTATCGGCCCTGTCGGGCTCATGTCAGTTGCTGGGGCCAATATGCGAGGTGCCTCTCACATTTATGCAGTAGGAACTCGCCCCAACTGCGTTGCTGCGGCTAAAGCCTACGGTGCTACCGATATCATTAACTATAAAGAAGGTGACATCGCCGATCAGATTCTCGAAAAGACCAACGGCAAGGGAGTTGATCGAGTCATCGTAGCCGGGGGCAATAACGATACCTTTGCCCAAGCGATACGCATGCTCAAGCCCGGTGGTAAGATCGGCAATGTTAACTACCTGGGATCTGGTGACTACATCCGTATTCCTCGCATCGAATGGGGCGTGGGCATGGGTCATAAGAGCATTGTCGGCGGCCTCACCCCAGGTGGACGTCTCTGGATGGAAAAGATGGCGGCCCTCTTAGAGACTGGCAAACTTGACACCAGTCTCCTCGTCACCCATACCTTCCATGGTTTCGACAAGATCGAGGAAGCCCTGATGCTGATGAAAGACAAACCGGCCGACCTTATCAAGCCGGTGGTGCTTATCGACTGGTAGTAAAAGGGGGGAGGGGCTACTCCCCGATTCCCATGCATAGGGCTTTAAAGGTCGCGCGTCCTGTTTCGGTCCCAAGCGGCGAACGAGGCGCGCGACCTTCCTTTTGCTTTGCTATTAGGTCCCTTCCGCCAATTTGGACAGCCCCGCTCTAGCTGTACGAGTGAAATTGTGCATGCAAGGTAGAGCGGGGACTTGTCCATCCTTTGTTAGGAGAGGAGGTAGCTAATGGAGCTCTTAAGGCCGTTTCTTTCCATTTGGCGCATGCATTTGGCTAACGCTTTGCAATATCGCGCTGCGGTTTGGGCCCAGCTCACTACCAATATTTTTTGGGGTTTTGTGCGCACCGTCATGATGTTGGTTTTCTATCGTTATGGTCTGCAGCAAATTGCGGGTTACGAGGCCGGCTTGAGCTTGGCCCAAGCAGTAAGCCATGTTTGGCTGGTGCAGATCGCCTTGCATTTGCTTCCAGGGAATCTGATAGATGCCGAAATAAGGGAAAAAATTCGCAGTGGCGATGTGGCCTTAGAGTTGTGCCGCCCCTTGGACCTGTACGCCCATTGGTTTACCCGCGCCTTAGCTATGCGGCTGGGACGCTTTTTCCTCCAGCTTATTCCTGTAACTACTGTGGCTATGCTCCTCTTACCCATGCCTTATCGGCTACAACCGCCGGCCTCCTGCGCAGGGCTATTTGCTTTTTGCGCTTCTTTACTGCTTGGATGCCTATTGTCGTGCGCTTTAGTTGGGCTCAGCTACGTTTTGCTGCTGCGCGTCAGTTGGGGTGACGGGCCAGTTATTATCCTCAAGATTATTTCTGATCTACTGTCGGGTGCCGAACTGCCGCTCCAGCTGTGGCCAGCCTGGGCGCAGCGCCTCCTCGCCGCACAGCCTTTTGCTAGTCTACTCGATCTTCCCCTGCGCCTCTACACCGGTACCCTAGCACCCAGCGAGTTTTGGTCGGTAGCTGCCATACAATTAGCTTGGCTAGTCCTATTTATGGGTGTAGGCTGGCTCCTCATGCAGGGCAGCCTACGACGTCTGTTAATTCAGGGGGGATAGCTAATGAACGAGTTCTCTCTCTATTTTCGTTATCTACGGCTGAACTTCTTAGGCGGGCTGCAATACCAGGGCTGGCCCCTGCAAATGGTTGGCGTTTTCTTCACCGCTATCATTGACCCCATAGCCGTCCTCATATTGTTTTCGCGTTTCGGTGCCGTCGGCAGTTGGACCGCCGACCGCGTTATGTTAGTCTATGGCTTGGCCCTCACTTCTTTCGGTTTTGCCGAGCTCTTTTCCCGGGGCTTTGATACTTTCCCCTGGCAAATTCGCACTGGTGCCTTCGACCGTATTCTCCTCCGACCCCGCAGCACTTTTTTGCAGGTCTTGGGCTTGCGGTTTCAGCTGAATCGGCTAGCACGGGTGGTGAGTGGCCTTTGCCTGGTCGGGTGGTCATTGGTGGTCCAAGGCGTCAGCCTGAGCTTCTGGCACATCCTCCAACTCCTGTTTGCCTTAGCGGGAGGCTATTTGGTTTATACTGGGGTCTTCGTGATTGCATCTGCTATTGCCTTTTGGACGATCGAAGCTGTTGACTGGATCTATATTTTTACTAACGGTAGCTACCAGGTGGCCAAGGTCCCACCAGAATTCTTGCCACCATGGCTGCGCCGCACGTTTACGTTTTTTATGCCTATGCTTGTCTGCAGCTATTGGCCTGCGGCGGTTGTATGTGGCTGGGGTGTCTCGCCGTTGTTGGGCTGGCTGCCATTGCCGGCAGGAGTCGCATTCCTGGGGCTGGCACTAGCTGCGTGGCGGCTGGCCATCAGGCAATATGCCAGCACGGGTAGTTAATAGCCTCCACGTAAGCAAATGAAAGGGGAAGGGGAGAGATGAGCCTGATTCAACTGAACGGCATTGGCAAGACCTTTTATGTAGCAGAGCGCCCGCCAGGGCTACTAGGAGCTTTGCAAGGCATTTTTGTGCGGCAGCGAAAGGCGATAACTGCCCTAGCCGATATTAGTTTTTCTATTGATGCTGGTGAATTAGTAGGCTATATCGGGCCCAACGGAGCTGGCAAGTCTACCACGGTAAAGATAATGAGTGGCATTCTCGTTCCCGACAGCGGCACGTGTATAGTAGCTGGGCGAGTGCCTTGGCAAGAGCGGGTTGCTCACGTGGCCGAGATTGGGGTGGTTTTTGGTCAGCGTAGCCAACTCTGGTGGGATGTGCCGGTGCTCGACTCTTTTCAGCTTTTGCGCGACATCTACCGGGTGTCGCCGACCGATTTTCGCAGACGACTGGCCGATTTAGCAGATATTCTCGACTTGGGCCAGCTGTTGCATACACCCGTACGCCAACTCAGCCTGGGGCAGCGCATGCGCTGTGAACTAGCTGCCGCCATGCTGCACAACCCTCGCATCTTGTTTCTCGACGAGCCTAGCATCGGGCTAGACGCTGTTTCTAAGCTTGCCTTGCGCAGTTTCTTAAAGGCCCTCAATCAAGAGCAGGGCGTTACCATGATCCTGACGACCCATGACATGGCCGACATAGAAACCTTGTGCCAGCGGGTAATGGTGATTGGGCACGGTCGCCTGCTTTATGATGGTAAGCTGGCTGGCCTCAAGCAACAATACGCCCCCGAAAGGCGTATTCGAGCCACTTTAGCCAGCCCCTGCCAGCTTAGCGAGCTGCCTGGTGCCGATAGTATTACTATTTCTGGCAACGAGCTCGTGGTAGATTTTCAACCGGCAAAAATAGCGCCCCAGACTATCATCGCCGCCTTAACCGCTGCTTGCCCCGTCTCCGACCTGGTCGTGGAAAGCATCAGCGTCGATGAGATGATCGCCCGCATGTATCGCGATTTAAGTCTGTAGCGGATCAATTTGCTGAAAATGGGGTTGACAGTAGTTGGTTTACTCTGATAGACTAGGCTTAAGGTTTATCGGAATAAACTAGAGAAAGGTGGTTGGGTATGACTGATCTAAAACTGTTCGATGCCGAGTTTAAGTTTATGAGCATCATTTGGGAATTGGAACCGATCAATTCTACCGAGCTGGTGAAGGTGTGCCAGGCCAAGCTCGGCTGGAAAAAGTCGACCACTTACACGATGATCCGCAAACTTGCAGAGCGGGGTTTTCTCCGCAATCATGAAGCCACCGTCACTACCCTAGTCAGTCGCGAACAGGTGCAGCAATATGAAAGCGAGGCGTTATTAGAGAAAGCGTTTGACAATTCGTTGCCGGCTTTCCTCGCCGCCTTCCTCCGCGACAAAAAGCTGTCGCAGGAAGAAGCCGCCGCCATCCAACGGATGATTAAGGAGTCTGCAAAATGAGCCGACTGTTGCTTGGCGTGCTCAATCAGAGTCTGGTCGCGAGTTACGCTGTGCTGGTGGTGCTAGTGGTGCGAACCTGCTTACGCCGCCGCCCGAAGCACGTTTCATACTGGCTGTGGTTGGTGGTCTTGTTACGTCTGCTTTGCCCTGTGGCACTGCCTAGCCCCTGGAGCCTGGTGCCGCCGGGATTGCACATTCCGGTGGGGCAGGCACCGTTAGTGGAAAGCCCAGCGCTCCCGGGTCAGCCCCCGCTTGCTCCCGACTCTAGCGCTATTTTGTCTAGCGAAGCAGCTGTCACCGGGGCATTCGTAATCTGGATAGGCGGGGCTTTGCTCTTGTTGGGATACGGTGTTATTGCCGCAGGTCGGTTGCGGCGGCAGTTGGCTACGGCCACATTGATAAGAGATAATATTTACGAGACAGATTTGATTCAGACGCCTTTCGTCTTTGGCTTGCTGGCCCCACGCATTTACCTGCCTACTCACTTATCTGCTAGCCAACGCCAGCACGTTATTTTACACGAGCAAACCCATATTCGCCGCCTAGATCACCTCGTCCGGCATGCCGGTTTCTTCGCTTTAGCACTCCATTGGTTTAACCCACTTATCTGGCTAGCTTATTCATTAATGATTAAAGACATGGAAATGGCATGTGATGAGAGCGTGTTGAGGCAGGCCGAGGGCGATATCCGCGTTGATTATTCCAATTCCTTGCTCTCTATCTCGGCCCGTCAGAGTGGTTTGCCTAATCTTTTGGCCTTTGGAGAGCGCAACGTCACGTCGCGCATCCGCAACGTGCTCAATTACCGGCGGCCCCAAAGGTGGGTGTTAGCGGCGGTCTGTTTAGTGGTAATTGCAGTGGCTATTGGCTTGCTCGCCAACCCGCTGGGTACTGTCACCTATCAGGATGACCAGATCGGCTATTCGCTGACTCTGCCGCGCAGTTTCACCCGGCAGGTAGATATGCGAGAGGAGGTCGTAAGCGATACTCTACGCATCCTCTACTTCGTCTATAAGCCGATACAGGCTATGGAGCCGAGATTCATCTATGGTGTGGTGGGTAGGGTAGAGATTTATAGCAAGGCGGAACACACCGAGGCGGTCCTGGAGGACCATCAGCTCCTGTACGGGCTGGAGCTGGTTGGTGAAAACTCTAAGTATTATTTCTGCATCGCCCGCCCGACCGACGTGCAGGTCCCACCTAATGCCTCGGAGAAGTTGCAGTCTCGC
>JAAYHE010000047.1 GCA_012735505.1 Bacillota bacterium | reverse complement strand
TTATATCTTACAGCAAAAGACGGCTCCTGGCATCATCGCCAGGGGCCGTCTTTTACTTTTTCAGGAGCTGTTAGTGCGACAGCCCCTTTTTGTTTATGCTAGAAACGTCGCCTGCTGCATCTATTAGTAATAGATGATAAACAGAAAGGAGAGGGTGGCTATATACTATAGCGAATTGACCGCGAAAGAGCTAATCAACTATCATGATGGGAAAAAGTTGGGGTGGGCAGGCGTCTATGATTTGGTTATCGATGCCAATACCGGTCAGCTGCAGTCTTTAGTGGTAGAAAAGAGAGCGTTTTTCGGGGGACACGGCGGAGACGAAATTATGATACCCTGGGCGGCCATCAAGCGGATTGGCACTGATGTAATCATTTTAGATTTTCCTCTAGGCGACTAATCAGTGGCGGTCTGATGACCGCTCTTTTTTTTGCCGCCGGCAACTGGATGGTGTCTTGTGTTCTTAGCTTTTCACACCTCCAGACGGCGGCTCATATATTGTAGGGAATAACGGGAAGGGGAGGGGTGGAGATGTCACCTAGTTTAGCTGGCATGCGCATTGTAGTGCTCGGTGGCGATGCTCGTAGCCTTTTCTATATCCCGGCCCTTCTAGAGGCAGGCGCCGCCGTAAAAGCAGTCGGCTTTGATAATGCCGTCGGCTTAGTGCCCTGTGAGTTGGTGGGGATTACAGAAGCATTACTTTGGGCCAACGTCCTTATTCTACCTATGTCCGGCCTCGCTAGCGATGGGACTGTGGGGGCGCAATACGCAGATGACAAGTTGGTACTTACTCCAGAAATGTGTGCTTTGACGCAAACCGGCCTTTTAGTTTTGACAGGGGTAGCTAATGCTCACTTGAAAGAGCTGGCGTCCAATTATGGTTGGCGATTAGTAGAGATCGCTGATATTGATGATCTAGCTATCTTGAATTCTGTTCCATCGGCCGAGGGAGCTTTGCAGATGGCGATGACAGAATCGGATATTACCATTCACGGCAGCACCAGTCTCGTATTAGGTTTTGGGCGTTGTGGCGTTACTTTAGCCCATAGTTTGGATGGATTAGGGGCGAGAGTTATTGTAGCAGCCCGTTCCACAGCTGATTTGGCAAGGGCCCATGTCTTTGGCTATCACGCAATCAGTTTCACGTCATTGGCAGATGTGATAGGAAGTTGTGATTTTATTTTCAACACGGTTCCTGCTCTGGTCTTGCCAAGGCAACTGCTTGCTTTGACTAAACCGGAAGTAGTCATCATTGACATAGCGTCAAGTCCTGGGGGAGTAGATTTTGTGGCGGCTCAGAGGCTGGGTAGAAAGGCACTGCTGGCGCCGAGCCTACCAGGAAAAGTAGCGGCTCGTTCTGCTGGCCGTATTCTAGGTGAGTTGCTGCCGCGAATCATCAAAAAGAACTATGGGGGGAGGGGTTACTAATCATGAAAGGAAAGCGTATCGGCTTTGCCATGACAGGTTCATTCTGCACCTTTCAAGAGATCATGACGCCACTACGGGAACTGGTTGCAGCTGGTGCCGAAGTCCAACCGATCATGTCAGAAACTGCCTATAACCAAACTACCCGCTTTGGTGATGCTGCTTCTTGGCATCAGGCACTAACCGCCATCACGGGTAAGAATATCATCCATAGTATCACCGAGGCTGAACCCATCGGCCCAAATCGTCTATTCGATCTGATTATAGTCGCGCCTTGCACTGGTAACACCATAGCAAAGCTAGCTAACGCCATTACCGATACGGCCGTAACTATGGCAGTCAAAGCACACTTGCGCAATGGACGGCCGGTCTTATTGTTTATATCTACTAACGATGGTTTAGGTCTGAACGCCAAGAATATAGGTTTGTTATTAGCTGCTCGCAATGTGTTTTTCGTGCCTTTCGGCCAGGATGATCCGCATGGCAAGCCTACTTCACTCGTAGCCGATTCTAAACTTTTGGTGGAAGCTGCACGACACGCACTTGTCGGCAAGCAGTTACAGCCAGTCCTAATTCAGCGGTAAGCACTGCAGTGGCAATAAGTCCAGGGATGGCGGGGAGGTATATAAGCGTGCCGATCGTAATACAGAAATTTGGTGGTTCATCTGTTGCTACCCCAGCCAGCCGGGAGATCGCTATATCTCGTGTTCTACATGCGCGACAAGAAGGTTATTCGGTAGTGGTGGTTGTATCTGCCATGGGTCGTATGGGGGACCCTTATGCCACGGATACATTGATTAGTCTTGTTAATAACGACGGAGCTTGCCTCAAAGGGCGAGACTTGGATTTGGTTCTGGCCTGTGGAGAGATTATTTCAGCTGGGGTCTTTACAGCTAAACTGCGCCAGCACTGCAAAGCGATAATGCTGACTGGAAGGCAAGCGGGTATCGTTACGGACAGGGTGCATGGTGATGCGCGAATCGTCAATGTGCACCCTGACCGAGTTCAACAATTGCTAGCCGACGGCTATGTTGTGGTGGTAGCAGGCTTTCAGGGAGCTTGTGCCGACGGTGAAATAACGACCCTCGGCCGAGGCGGTAGTGATACAACAGCTGTAGCCTTAGGAGTTGCGCTAGGAGCAGAGGTAGTAGAAATATATACCGATGTTGCTGGTATTATGACGGCAGATCCACGAATAGTGCCAGAAGCCAAAGTGCTAGCGTTCGTAGATTACCAAGAAATGCTGCAGATGGCGTACGAAGGAGCCAAGGTCGTTCATTCGCGGGCGGTAGAGATGGCGATGCACAATAATACTCGTCTTGTAGTTCGTTCTCCTGCAAACGAGCATACAGGTACGGTCATAACTACTGCTACTAGTTACGAAGGAAGACGTTCTTATCCGGTCGTTAGCGTCGCCTACCGCGTCGATCTGGTGCAGATCGTAGTCCAGCCACAAATTGCAGACGCTAGCTTCGATTGCCGTTTATTCAACGCCTTAGCTGAACACGGCGTCAGTGTAGACCTAATAAACGTTAGTCCGAAAAACAAAACATTTGTTGTTGACGCTCACCTTCTCGGGCGCGCTCAATCCGCATTAGATCAGCTCCCGGCAGAACGCAAAATACGCGCTGGTTGTAGCAAGGTATCGGTGGTTGGTGTTGGCATGCGTGGCCTACCAGGCATCATGTCAACGGTATGTCGGTCTCTGTATGAGGCAGGAGTTGAAATTTTGCAGACCAGTGATTCCCATATGACGATTTCATGTTTAGTGGATCAATCCCAGTTGGTTACAGCGGTGAATGCTCTCCATCAAGAATTTCGGTTAGCAGAGCTGGGTAGTATCGCTGAACCAGCTCTAGTGACGAGTAAGAGCTAGGAGGTTGATCAATGTATAAGGACTATTTTGGGGAAATACTTACAGCCATGGTTACCCCCTTTGACGCTACCGGCGCTATCGACTGGACAGCTATGGATGCCTTGATCGAGCATCTGCTACAGAATGACACTGACACCCTAGTCGTTACCGGTTCTACCGGTGAAGCAGCTACACTATCATTCCAAGAGAAAGTTGCCATATATTCTCATGTTGTTGATAAGGTGGCGGGTAGAGCTAAGGTGATTGCAGGTACCGGAACAAATGATACGGCGGAAACTATTGCCCTCACCAGAAGTGCAGCTGCCTCTGGTGTGCACGGAATAATGTTGGTAGCACCCTATTACAATAAACCATCGCAAGATGCAATGTATGCACATTTTCACGCTGTAGCGTCTGCCTGCCAGTTACCCATTCTGCTCTATAACGTCCCGGGCCGTACTGCTAGCAACATATTGCCAGAGACCGTTTTGCGCCTGGCAGCTATAGAAAATATCTTTGGAGTTAAGGAAGCAAGCGGTAATCTAGATCAAGTGAGCGCTATCGCAGAGCAGGCTCCTGCTAATTTTGTCATCTACAGCGGCGATGATAGCCTGACGCTGCCTATTTTAGCAGTAGGGGGACATGGCGTGGTCAGTGTTGCGTCTCACCTGATCGGACGTCAGCTCAAGGCGATGGTACGGGCCTACAAGCGGGGCGAAATACATACAGCTAGAAAATGGCATTATGAAATCTTGCCCGTTTGTCGTGCCATGTTTGTGACTACCAATCCAGTACCCCTAAAAGCTGCCTTAAATATGATTGGTGTCTCTGTGGGCGCACCGCGTTTGCCCCTTTTGCCTTGTCCCGCGGCAGAACAAAAAGTCGTGCGGCAGGCTTTGCTAAATTTTGGTTTATTGGAAAACTAGCGGTACTATAAGGGCGCTGGTAGAGCTAGATGGAAAGGGAAGCTAATCTTCGCAGCGCTTGTAGTTGTAGTGTTCCTCCATGTGGTAAGCAAAGCAATAATTGCTTTGAGAAATGATGATACTAGAGTTAACCAGCGCACTAGACGCTGCTGACTACTGTAGCTTACCTACAGGAGGAGCGTGACTCATGCGATCAGACTACGGCAATCTATATAATTCTGAGCCAGTTGGCGATAAAAGCGAGACTAGTAACCAACAGCTACAAACCCTTGAGGAGGCGGGGCAGCTCAAATTGCCGCCAGCGCCTGAGAGTAACATTCATTGTATGACGATCATCGGGCAAATAGAGGGGCACATGGTTCTTCCTCCCCAGAACAAAACAACCAAGTATGAACATATCTTGCCCCAGTTGGTTGCAATAGAGCAAAACCCTAAAATCAAAGGCTTGCTCGTCATTTTAAACACGGTGGGAGGCGACGTAGAGGCCGGTTTAGCTATCGCAGAACTCATAGCCAGTATGAGCAAGCCTACAGTTTCCTTGGTGCTAGGGGGAGGTCATTCAATTGGAGGTCCTATCGCAGTAGCTACCGACTACAGTTTTATAGCGGAGACAGCGACCATGACTATTCATCCTGTTCGCTTAACTGGACTGGTGATAGGCGTGCCCCAAACCTACGACTATCTAGAGAAAATGCAAGATCGAGTAGTACGTTTTGTGGTTAATCACTCGAATATCAGTGCAGAAACTTTTCGGGAGTTAATGTTCCGCACAGGAGAACTAGCGCGAGATGTCGGCACCATTTTGACGGGACCTGAGGCCGTCAGGGTGGGTCTAATAGATGCTGTCGGGGGTATAGGGGAAGCACTGGCAAAATTACACGAAATGGCAGAGTCACGGGAGCAGTAGGGTGTTTCATACCATTATTCCGTTAGAGACTGTTTTTCAAGACAGTGATAAATTGGCTGCACCTCAGGAATTGGTTTATCTGGGCCAAAAAGTCCTGGCAGAGCCCCTTGAACAGCCCGGCGAATTCAAGCTGGTTCGCCTGATCAGTAGCGACCCAGCCCTTTATCTGAACCCTGCTTTTCAACCGGGTACGGTAATCCGCTACCCAGCGCAAGCAAAAAACGAAAAATAGACGTAAGCCCCTGCCTGTTGAGGCGGGGCTACTTTTTACCATTAGCTTTGGCCAAGAACTATTAAGTTAATATGGTCCCGTCTCCCATTGGGAAAGGTGCCTGCTATTCGGCGGCATGGTTCGACAAGCTAGTCTGAGGACTTTATGATATACTTGCTCTGTTAGAGCCTATACTTTCGTGACAAACTGTACTAGGAGAGGAGCTAAGAAAAGGTGCAGATTTGGGAAGTAATTGTCTTGGGGTTGTTACAGGGATTCACTGAATTTCTTCCAGTCTCCAGCTCTGGACACCTAGTTGTTGCTCAGAATTTTTTGGGTATACATAGCCCAGGTGTGGTCCTTGAACTAGTGTTGCATCTAGGGACCTTGTTCTCAGTAGTCATTGTTTTTTGGTCAGATATCGTAGGTCTCTTTCGCGGTTTTGTTTCTCTTTTGATAAGCCCCACCGGGGGGCGCTCCATGTCACGAGAGCTGGTTACATATCGCTATTTGGTTTTGTTGCTGCTCGTTGGTATCATTCCTACGGCTATCATGGGGCTATTGCTAGAGCCTGTCTTCGAAAATTTGTTTGATTCGCTACTGGCTGTTGGAATTGCTCTCTTGTTGACTGGAGTGGTACTCTTTTCTATCTCGCGTTTGCGTCCAGGGCGCCGCGATTTGCAGCGTATGACCATATGGGATGCACTTGTTATCGGTGTGGCGCAGGGCTGCGCGATTGTGCCCGGCTTGTCACGCTCGGGCATGACCATAAGTTCAGCTTTAGGGCGGGGCCTAGATCGGGACGCGGCTACCCGTTTCTCCTTCTTAATTTCCATTCCCACCATCGCTGGGGCCAGCCTATTGAAAATTGGTGACATCATACAGTACGGTGCAGGTGGCCAGGGCCTAATGCTTCTAATTGGTTTTCTTGTTGCCACTGTTTCCGGTGTGATAGCTGTAAAGCTTTTGGTTCGGTTGCTGAGGGGCGGTAAGTTGCAATTCTTTGCCTATTACGTATGGTTAGTAGGCGTTATCGTCATCTGGCGGGCATGGTGATGCAAATATGGCTAGGAAGAAACGCTCTACCCGTCGTAAGAAGCGAGCTTCATCCCCCTTTTTAACTGAAATAGTTGCCATCGCCCTATTAGCGTTTGCTGCCTTACTAGCTTTTAGTTTATGGCGCCAAGCTCAGGGAATGGGTTTGTTTGGCCTGGCTGTAAGACGCGTCTTTTTAGCGATTCTCGGAGTGCAAGGGAGTACTGCATTTGTAATAATACTTACAGTTTTCAGTGTCCGTCTATTGTTCTTTGGGGCTAAATCGTTACCCCGCAAATGGGAAACCCCCTGTTTTATACTCTTCTATTTGACTTTGTTGACCGGACTCCAACTGCGGGCTGGCTTGTTACCGATAAAGGCTTGGACCAAGGGCACCACCGGCGGTTTTGTTGGCAATGCCCTGGTATGGACCATTACTTCTATTTTTGGCCCCATTGGCGCATGGGTAGTGCTCTGTGGGGTAGGTATTGCAAGTTTGTTAGGGCTTACCCACACCTCGCTGGCCGGACTACTGCGTAAGTTGTGGGCGCAAGTTGGCCAGTTAAGGCAAGGGGAAGCAGTTGAGCCTGTTGCAGTTGATCTAGCAGAGCAGTCTGCAGAGGTAGAAGCTGCGCCTGCGCTCACTATCACTGATTACGCACAAGCACAAGAGGCAGTGCCTGCGAGCAAACCTGAGCCCATAGAACCTGCTGCCTGGGCAGATGCAGAAGACAGTATTAGTGATTGGCAAGTAGAGCAATTGCCCATACCAAAAACGACAACGGCTGTCTCCCCTGACTACCAGTTGCCGCCCCTGAGGTTGCTAAATCGCCCCATCCGTCAGCGTCAGTTAAGGCAGAATCGTGAGATCTTGGAAAACAGCCAAATACTGGAGAATACTCTGGCCAATTTTGGCATTAGTGCTAAGGTGCTTCACGCTACTAAGGGGCCAACGGTAACACGCTATGAGATTCAGCCTGCACCTGGCACCAAGGTGAGCCGGGTTACCGGTTTGGCAGATGATATAGCTTTGAGTCTAGCTTGTTCGGAGGTGCGTATCGAGGCTCCCATCCCGGGCAAGGCCGCCATCGGTATTGAGGTGCCCAATAAATCTGTTACCACAGTGACGTTGCGCGAGGTTTTGGAAAGTGCTGCATGGCGCGCGGCTAGTTCGGTTCTGACGGTAGCGGTGGGCAAGGATGTTGCAGGTAGCACAGTTATCGCCGATTTAGCGGACATGCCCCATCTATTAATTGCTGGGGCAACAGGTTCTGGCAAGAGCGTGTGTATTAACAGCATGATTGCTAGCATTTTATACAAGGCTAAGCCACACGAAGTTAAGTTTCTAATGATAGACCCTAAAGTAGTTGAACTCTCTTGTTATAATGGCATCCCGCATCTGATAGCTCCAGTTGTCAATCAACCCAAAAAGGCAGCCGCTGCGCTCAAATGGGCTACCGGGGAGATGGAAAAACGCTACAGTATTTTTGCTAAAGCTGGAGTGCGCGATATAACCCGCTACAACGAATGGGCAAGTAGCGCAGGCAAGGAGCAAATGCCTTTTATTGTCATTATCATCGATGAGCTGGCCGACTTAATGATGGTAGCCCGAGCCGATGTGGAGGACGCCATTTGTCGCTTAGCCCAGATGGCTAGGGCAGCCGGTATGCACTTGATAATTGGTACCCAGCGTCCATCCACCGATGTTATTACTGGCTTGATCAAGGCTAATATACCTTCTCGTATCGCTTTCACGGTATCTTCTGCTACCGATTCTCGAGTTATCTTGGACACGGGTGGGGCCGAAAAGCTCTTAGGTAAGGGCGACATGTTATTTGCGCCAGTAGGAACTGGCAAGCCTGTTCGGGTACAAGGAGCTTTTGTTTCCAATAGAGAAATCGAAAATTTAGTCGATTATGTAGGCAGCCAAATGGAGGCCCAATATGTTGATTCCCTTTGTCGGTTAGAAGAAACCGTTACTAGCCCCACCAGCGAAGAACGTGACGAGCTATTTGCTGCTGCTGTTCGCGTAATAGTTGAGGCGGGACAAGCTTCAGTTTCCTTGCTCCAGCGTCGGTTGCGGGTTGGCTATACTAGAGCAGGACGTCTAATTGACCAATTGGAGGAAGCCGGTATTGTTGGTCCTTATGAAGGGAGCAAGCCACGCCAAGTGTTTAAGAACCGTGAAATTGTTAAAAGCTTATTAGAGGCGGAGAAAAAACAACAATCTATGTAGGAGAAGATATTCTTTTGTCGAAAAGCTTAACATAATAGATGATTATGCAAGGAGGTGTGGCGGTGAGTCAATTAGGAGGCCTTCTGCGCCAACGCCGCGAAGAACAGGGCCTTTCTCTGGAGGACCTACAGGCTAGGACGAAAATTCGCAAAAAGTATTTGGCTGCAATTGAAGCAGGCGATTTTGACGTGATTCCTGGTGAGGTTTATCTACGGGGTTTTATTCGCAACGTCGCTAGCGAGTTGGGGATCGATCCAGAAGAAGCCATGCGAGCGTACTATAACGACATTGCTGAGCCGCAAACAGACATAGCAGAACCGGAAGCAGAAAAAACAAAAACCGAGATAAGCCAAGTAAGGAAAGAATATCCGCCCCGCCGTGCGTCTAAGAAAAGATCCTTTAGTTGGCTTGGGATATCGCTGGTCCTACTAATTATTGGTATAGTCGCAGTGTATATGTGGAGCCAGTTCGGAAAACAGCCCGACCCAAACTCTGGCTTGCCGGCACCCGTTGAAGATCCCGTAGTTGAAGAACCTGTAGAAGAGGAGCCAGCCGATGAGCCTGTTGTACAGGTAGAAAGACAAAACCCAGACTCACCTCATCCTGTTTACTGGGTACAACCAGGTCCGCTGGAAGTTGTGCTAAAGGCAGAAGGTGACAGCTGTTGGGTAGGTGTGCGAGCTGATAATAAGTCACAGGAGATGACCCTAGATCCGAGGAATAGTCAAAGGGCTTCTCTTACCATACAGGCACAGAATTCGATTAAGGTGCGTGTAGGACGTCCATCGGCCTTGCGCTTGATGATTAACGGTCTTGATCAGGGCATTATTGGCGGTAATAATGCCATTGATTTGACGATCGAGCTAATGCCTGACTCTTAGCTGCCTGTGCAAGTCAAAGTGACTCTACTTGTCAGTGGACAAGGCAGGGGTCACTTTCTTGTTGCGATCAGCTGTGTAAGCATGCTGGCAGGGGTTGGGGCTATATGTAGTAGTGTAAATATGATATTCTTTATTAGATAAGAGTCTAGCCAGCACTGCGTCAGGCAAACACGAGGAGGACCTAGTTTGAAAGTTGGAATGATCACTCTTGGCTGTGCTAAGAATACGGTAGATACAGAGATAATGCTGGGTGAATTGCGGGCAAAAGGGTATGAACTAACTAATGATCCTGCCCGTGCTCATCTTTTAATCATTAATACCTGTGGTTTTATCCAGGCGGCCAAGGAAGAGTCTATTGCTAGCATTTTGGAGATGGCTGAGTGGAAAGAAAAAGGCGTTTGTAGAGGGATATTAGTCAGCGGTTGCTTGACCCAGCGGTATGGGCAACAGATCCTCGAGGAGATGCCCGAGGTGGATGGTGTGCTCGGTACTGGCACGCTAGGTCAAATCGATGAAGTTATCAAGCGGGTATTGGCGGGCGAACGGGTACTAGCTGTAGCCGATCCTGCTTATGATTATGATACAGCGCCAAAGCGGTTACGAGTAACTCCTAAATATAGCGCCTATGTGAAAATTGCCGAGGGGTGTGATCATCGTTGTTCATATTGTGCTATACCCCTGATCCGAGGTGCCTATCGGAGTCGAGACCGTAATAGCATTATCCGTGAAGTACAAGACTTATCCCGGGAAGGGGTACAGGAGATTAACCTGATTGCCCAAGATGTTACCCGATACGGCTTAGATCGCTATGGGCGCTTGGGGTTGGCTAGTTTGCTGCAGGATTTGTTACAAATAGAGGGGCCGGCTTGGTTCCGTTTGCTTTATGCTTATCCAACCCACTTTTCGCCGGATTTAATTGATCTGATGCGTAAGGAATCTCGTTTTGTAGAGTATATTGATCTACCGTTGCAGCACATTAGCCCCCGTCTTCTACGAGAAATGCGCCGGCCCGATGATCCTGCGCAAATAAGAAGACTGCTAACTTCTTTACGCGATAATATACCTGACCTTACGCTACGCACAACCTTTATCGTTGGCTTCCCTGGCGAGACGGAAGCTGACGTGGAGTTGTTGGCCAACTTTATGCGTGAATTTTGTTTTGATCATGTGGGCGTGTTTACCTATTCGCAAGAGGAAGGAACAGAGGCCGCTCGGCGGACTGACCAAATACCAGATGATGTCAAGGAAGAGAGGCGCGACTATTTGATGTCGTTGCAGCGCTCGATCTCACGCACTCGCAATCAGCGGTTTGTAGGGCGAAGCATAGAAGTTTTGGTTGAAAAGGAGTGGCCGCAAGGTCAAGGCATCATTGGCAGGGGGCGAAAAGATGCACCCGACGTAGATGGTTTGGTGTATGTGCGAAAAGTTAACGCCCAACCGGGCCAAATAATTGTTGTGGATATTGTATCAGCCCTAGAGTACGATTTGGTGGGGGTGCCCCAGGTATGACGTTGGCCAATCGTATTACCATCATGCGCATCATTTTGGTGCCTGTTTTCTTGTATTTTGTGCTAGAGAGCATTCCCTATGGTACTTTTATTGCGGCTGGTATTTTCATTCTCGCAGCTAGTACCGATGGATTGGACGGCTATTTGGCCCGGAAACGGAAGGAGATTACTAACTTAGGTAAGCTGCTAGATCCTTTAGCAGATAAGCTGTTAATTACCGCTGCACTGATTTCCCTCGTAGAATCAGGGGTTTTACCTGCATGGGTTGCTATCGTCATTATTTCACGTGAACTAGCCGTTACCAGCTTACGCGCGTTGGCAGCAGCAGAGGGCATCATTATCCAAGCTAGCCCGATTGCTAAATTGAAAACCATTAGCCAAATCGTGGCCATCGTGGGGCTTTTGCTTGACAATTATCCCTTCTCTTTGATCGGTTTTCCCTTCACGAATATTGCGGTTTGGGTTTCTATCGTTTTGACCGCCTGGTCTGGCGTTGATTATTTTGTGGGCGTAGGCAAACAGCTGAAGTGGCATTAAATATGTTGTGAAATTGCGTTTAGAATTTTATTTAAAGTTGCCTCTGGCTGGAGGCAACTTTTTACTTTATAGACAGCTCTTAATATGCCGGAAAAACATGCTGCACCAAAATAAGGCGTCGTATGCTATAATAGTTATCGTGACATTATGTTAACTAGATAGGTGGTGATAGCATGCGACTGCCCAAACTCAACTGGGCGATAGTAATTGGGGTTTTATTTCTGACTACAGCGCTTCTCTATATAGCTTATTCAACCTGGCAGTTCCGTGCTATTCGGACGCCGTTGCTAGACAGCTTGAATCAGATTTCTGGTGTAAGTAACGTTCAGCTGGTAACTAAACAGCATCAGATTAGCTTGCGTATCGGAGTGCATGCGGAGGCCAACTTCCCCGCGCTAGCTTCCCAGATAAACCAGCTCTTACAGCAGGCTTTGCCGGGTCGTTCGGTAGAGATAGTGTGGGAGGACCATCCTACCGGCAAGCTATTGCAGCTTCGCGATCAGTTGAACCTGATATTAGGAGAGGCTCAGCGTCGGCATGAATACGTTTTGATGGCCGAGAGGGTGGAGGAAGTAATCAATTATCCAGGAGTGTCTTACCAGATCGGCGTCGATGCAGACAATATTTATATTCGACTCCAAGATGAAGCAGGAGATCTGCTGGAGGCCCTTCCTGTTTCTAATTTTGGAGGTGTTGAACGATGAATTATCAGAAGGAGGTTGGTTATGGTTTAATAGCCGGTCTTCTTGTTTTCTTGCTACTGATAAAGATTAACGTCTTGCCTTTCGTTTTGTTCGCAGGGTTTATTTATCTCGTGGGTGACCGTTTTGGCTTAGGCGGCATCGGCAATAAGGCAGGAACTGTGCTTTCGGATGCAACTAAAGCCCAACTGACTACTTTTGACGATATCGGCGGGCAAGAGACAGCAAAACAGGAGCTCTTAGAGGCTCTCGAATTTATTAACGAGGACGGCATCAGCCGTGCTCTTGGTATCAGGCCTTTACAGGGCATTTTGCTAAGCGGCCCTCCGGGCACCGGTAAGACTTTGCTGGCCAAGGCGGCCGCCTCCTATACCGATTCTGCTTTCTTAGCAGCTAGTGGCAGTGAGTTCGTGGAAATGTATGCCGGTGTGGGAGCGCAGCGGGTGCGCCAACTGTTTGAGCGGGCTAGAGAAACTGCCAGGAAGCAAGGCAAAACTAAAGCGATAATTTTTATAGACGAGATAGATGTCTTAGGTGGCCATCGTGGTCAGCATAGCAGTCATCTCGAGTATGATCAAACCCTAAATCAATTGTTGGTGGAAATGGACGGTATTGCCAACGATAACGACGTGCGTATTTTAGTGATCGGTGCCACCAATAGACCTGACCTCTTAGATAGCGCTTTGCTACGCCCGGGGCGATTTGACCGTCTGGTCAGGGTTGATTTACCTGATAAGGATGCACGTCTACAAATTCTTAAGGTGCATACTCGTAACAAGCCTTTAGCGGCTGATGTCGATTTGAAACAAATAGCGCAAGAGACTTATGGATTTTCGGGCGCTCATTTAGAAAGTTTAGCTAACGAAGCGGCCATTTTGGCTATGCGTGAACGAGCTAAGGAATTGACCCAGCGACATTTCCGCCAAAGCATTGAGAAGGTCATGTTAGGAGAAACCCTAGATAGGCGCCCTTCCGCCAAGGAGCGGGAGCGTATAAGTATACATGAAGCTGGCCATGCTTTGGTCGCAGAACATGTTCGTCCAGGTTCTGTAGCCAATGTCACTATTTTGTCGCGAGGAAATGCTCTAGGTTATGTGCGGCAAACTCCCAATGACGACGCAGGTTACCTGCAGACCGAGGAACAAATCCGGGAGCAGCTATGGGTCCTTTTGGCCGGGGCTGTTGCCGAAGAGTTAAATCTAGGCAGTCGTAGTACCGGAGCTACCGGCGACTTCCAGAAAGCGATTGAGTTAGCTCGTCGTTACGTCTTGTCGGGTATGTCTCCGCTGGGAGTCGTTGACAAAGAGGTGCTGAGTAAAGAGACTTTTCATGAGGCTGAGCAGGCGCTGCTAAAGGAGATAGAGGAAGCAGTACGTGCCTATTTGGCTGAGCACTCGCCCCTGTTGCGTAAGGTAGCCTCCCGGCTACAGCAAGAGGAACGTATCGAGGGCAGTTGTTTGCGAGCATGGCTGGCTGAGTCATAAGAAGACTAGGAAGGCTCCGCCTAAGGCCTTTGGCTATTTGCACCAAGTTAATCCCATGCCCCAGGTTGATCTAATCCTGGGGTTTTTTTGTTTGACTCGGCTTGCTTTTGGTTCGGTGAAGCAGGTAAGCCATGCCTCTTTGTGGAATACTGAAGCGGATATAAAGCAGGAGGCGTGACTGATGATTGCAGAAATAATAGCTGTTGGTACAGAGCTTCTGCTCGGGCAAATTGTAAATACTAATGCACAATTCTTATCGCAAGAGCTAGCATCGCTAGGGCTAGATGTATACCACCATACTGTAGTAGGTGATAACAGAGAGCGGTTGATACAGGTTTTTCAACAGGCATGGGAAAGAGCCCAGATTGTCATCTTGACAGGAGGTCTAGGCCCAACGACCGACGATCTCACTCGAGAGGGTATAGCTGCTGCTTTGGGACGCCCTTTGCGGTTTCGGGACGATGTGTGGCAGGAAATTAAAGGGCATATGCACCGGGGCAGTAGTCCTATTACAGAAAATAATCGGCGGCAGGCAATGGTGCCGGATGGTGCTATAGTTTTTTCCAATTCTCGGGGTACGGCCCCCGGTTTAGCCATCCGAGAAGCTGATCGCTTAGCTGTACTTTTGCCTGGACCTCCGCGCGAAATGCGACCTATGTTTAGAGAACAGGTGCGCCCCTTGTTATTGGAAATGATTGGGCACGGGGTGATCCTCTCCCGCAGTCTTAGGGTCGTCGGCATTGGCGAATCGGCCTTAGAAGAACAAATTGCAGACTTGATTGCTGCCCAATCTAATCCGACTATTGCTCTGTACGCGAGTTTAGGCGAGCTGCAAATAAGGTTAACTGCCAAGGCAGAAAACGAAAAGAACGCCTGGGACATGATCAAGCCAATAGAAGAAGCCATTCGAGAGCGGATAGGGACGGCCATTTATGGTGTAGATGACGACACGCTGCCTGGCGTACTAGGGAAGCTGCTCCAAGAGCGCGGTTTCCAGCTCACTGTTGCAGAATCGTGTACAGGTGGTCTACTCGGTAGCATGATCACTTCTGTTCCAGGTAGCTCGGCATACTTTGGCGCTGGTTTTATCACTTACAGCAACGAGTCTAAGCAACAGATGCTGGGTGTTCCTGCAGCAATATTGGCTAAACATGGTGCTGTAAGTGCGGCGTGTGCGAGAGCTATGGCCCAGGGAGCGTTGAAGGCTAGTGGAGCTCAAGTTAGCATAGCCATCACTGGTATAGCCGGTCCCGATGGTGGTACACCCCAGAAACCGGTAGGCACAGTTTATGTTGCCGTTTTATCTCCCGTAGGAGAAGTGGTGCAAAAACTAGCATTAAGGGGAGAGCGGGCAGCTGTCCGCGAGCGCTCTGCCAAGACAGCCATAAATATGGCCCGCCTTCTATTACTGGGGGAGTTATAGCATGCGCTTGTTTATTGGATTACAACCATCTGTCGCCTTGCGTCAACAGTTGGCCAAGGCGTTAGCGCCGCTTACTGCGACTAGGGCTATTTCATGGGTGCCTGCTGAGAATTTCCATTTTACTTTAGCCTTCTTAGGTGAGATAGAGGAAACAGCAATACCTGCTATTAGGGCTGCCATGGATTGTTTGGCAAATTTTCGGCGCTTCGAGATCGAGCTGGCCACAACAATCGATACTTTCCCCCATTGGGGGAAGCCCCGGGTCCTATGGTTGGGTTTAAAAGAAGATGAAAAGTCAATGAACGCCTTGCAGCGATCGTTAGCCATCGCTCTCAAAGAGCAAGGCTTTGATCTCGACCAGCGTTTTCATCCCCACCTAACCATCGGACGAGTAAGGAGAGCGCCAGCTAGCGCCACCGTAAAGCGTTGGCAAGCCTGGCGTGGACCGGTATTATGCGATACCATTGGAGATGTTATTCTCTTTGCCAGCCAACTCAAACCCACTGGTGCTGTCTATAGTACGCTGCACAAGCAAGAATTTTCTGTTTAGCAAAAAGAGACGATTGGGGAAGATAGGACGAGTATACGCAAGCTAATCCATGCAGATGTTCAATAACCGAACAAATGTGTGGTTGGCATGGGACTTGTAAACTATGCTATGTTAACATTAGTTATTCTTGGTTTGGAGGGGGGAAGCAGATGGAAAAGAAACAAGCGCTAGAAATGGCTCTCAACCAGATTGAAAAACAATTTGGTAAAGGTGCGGTGATGCGCCTGGGAGCTGATGCGACAAAACTCACCCTTGATGTGATTCCGACTGGTTCGTTAGCCCTAGATATTGCTTTAGGAGTAGGTGGTATCCCCCGGGGGCGCATTATCGAGGTTTTTGGGCCCGAATCATCGGGTAAGACAACGGTGGCGCTACATATGATTGCTGAGGCGCAAAAGTTGGGTGGGATTGCTGCTTTCATTGATGCCGAACATGCATTAGATCCTGCATATGCTCAAAATTTAGGAGTCAATATTGAAGATCTGCTGGTTTCCCAGCCCGACACTGGTGAACAAGCCCTAGAAATTACCGAAGCCCTAGTACGCAGTGGTGCAGTAGATATAGTGGTTGTGGACTCGGTAGCAGCCTTAGTACCGCGAGCAGAAATAGAAGGCGAAATGGGTGACGCCCATGTAGGTTTACAGGCACGGCTGATGTCTCAAGCTTTGCGCAAGTTAGCTGGTGCTATCAATCGCTCCCATACGGTTGTTGTTTTCATTAACCAGCTACGTGAAAAAGTGGGTGTGATGTTTGGTAACCCCGAGGTGACTCCGGGAGGGCGAGCTCTTAAGTTCTATTCCACTGTTCGTTTAGAAGTGCGGCGTACAGAAACGCTAAAGCAAGGTGCCGATATGGTTGGTAACCGTACGCGTATCAGGGTGGTAAAGAATAAGGTTGCTCCACCTTTTAAGCAAGCCGAGTTCGATATCATGTATGGTGAAGGTATTTCTAAAGAAGGCAATATTCTCGACATCGGCGTTGAGGCAGATATTGTGACCAAAAGCGGGGCCTGGTATTCTTATGGCGACGAACGTCTTGGGCAGGGCCGTGAAAATGCCAAGAATTACTTGCGTGAGCACCCCGATTTATGCAGTGAAATAGAACAGCGCATCCGGCAAAAGTATCAATTGGGCCTAGGTAATAAAGCGGTGGGTGAGGATGGATCCGAAAAGGAAGAAGCCCAATAGAAGTGCCCGCTCTTACGCCCTTTGGCTTTTGGGCAGGCAGGCCTACACGGGACAGCAATTAAAGGATCGGCTGTTGAGGCGAGGCTATAGCGCAGAGGAGGCTGCCGATGCGGTAGACTACTTACAGGAAATTAACTATGTCAATGATGAAGCATACGCCGTACAGTATGTAGCGATGCGGTCGCGGGCTGGGCATGGACCGCACAAGTTGAGTCGTGACTTGAAATTGCGGGGCATTGACCCAGATATTGTAGCTACAGCTGTGGCCGCTGTTCCCTATGAAGTATTACTAGAACAGGCGCAAAGGCTTGTCAGGCGTCGTCTGCAGGACAAAAGGTTGACTGATCCTAAAGTGCGTGCAGGGCTATACCGCTACCTTTTGCAACGTGGTTATGATTATGCCCTAATAGAAGAAGCAGTGCAAAAGGTGATCTACTGTCTTGACAGGGACGGGCTAAATAGTTAAAATCTTGCCAGAGAGTGTATACAAGGCGCCCCTCAACTTTCGGGGGTCGGCATCGACTGGCTTACAGTCAGAAGAGTGATCTTCAACCTTTTCTAGGCCGAGAAAATCTCTCGGCCTTTTTTGCACTGTAGAGGTGTGGTCAGGCAATTTTATGTCTATGATAGATACAGACAGGATGTCAAGTAGGCTAAATGCCTATTTCATATCAATTCAATATTCGATAAAGGAACTTGTTGGGTAGTAGTCCAATAAGTGATAGAGGCCACACACTGGCCGGCTTTGCTTCTGGCATAGCCTTGTTAGCCCCGAGTCAATATGTGGGGGGTTGCCCCTTTATATGCGCTCACTTTTTATTGAGGCGAAGCACCTTGAAAACTTAAAAGGGAGGTTTGTATTATAGGTACTGGACAGATATTTTCATGGGCAGTGATTGTAATAGGTATTCCGCTGGCTGGCGTGGCCGGCTTCTTATACCGCAAGCATATTGCTGAACAAAAGATTGGCGGCGCCGAGCAAGAAGCGCGTCGGATCGTTGAAGAAGCAACGAAGGCGGCTGATGCAAAGAAACGGGAATTATTGCTAGAAGCCAAGGAAGAAGCGCATCGGCTACGCTTAGAGTTTGATAAAGAAGTTCGCGAGCGCCGTTCTGAATTGCAACGTTTAGAAAGACGGGTTATGCAGCGGGACGAAACACTGGAGCGTAAGGCGAATCAGTTGGAGAAAAAAGAGGAGCAAGTGCTGCGCAAGAGCAATGAGCTAGACCGGCAGAAAGCCAAAATAGATGAAATTATTGCAGAGCAACTGGCCGAGCTGGAGCGTATTTCTGGCCTAAGTTCGCAGGAAGCAAAGCAGATGCTCTTGGACAGCATTAGAAAAGAGATAGAATATGAAGCAGCGATGCTGATTAAGGACACTGAAGCACGGGCCAGAGAAGAAGCTGATAAAAGAGCTAGGGAAATTATCACCCTTGCTATCCAGCGTTGTGCAGCTGACCATGTGGCAGAAACGACAGTTTCTGTGGTGGAATTACCTAATGACGAGATGAAGGGGCGGATTATCGGCCGCGAAGGGCGCAATATACGTACCTTGGAAACCTTAACTGGTATTGATTTGATTATTGATGATACCCCAGAAGCCGTAATTATCTCTGGGTTTGATCCTATCCGTAGGGAAGTGGCGCGTATAGCTTTAGAGCGTCTTGTGGCAGACGGTCGTATTCACCCTGCTCGCATAGAAGAGATGGTTGAGAAAGCACAACGCGAAATAGAAAATCGCATCCGGGAGGAAGGCGAGCAAGCCGCCTTAGAGGTTGGCGTGCATGGTCTTAATGTAGAATTGATCAAGCTATTGGGTCGCCTTCGTTTTCGGACAAGTTATGGGCAGAATGTATTGAAGCATTCTATCGAGGTTGCTCACCTAGCCTCCATTATGGCGGCAGAATTAGGAGCCGATGTCAACGTGGCTCGCAGAGCTGGCTTGTTGCACGACATTGGTAAGGCTATCGACCATGAGGTTGAGGGATCGCATGTAAAGATCGGCGCCGATGTAGCTAGAAAGTATCGCGAACAGTCGGCGGTTGTACATGCTATAGCAGCCCACCATAATGACATTGAACCTGAAACCATCGAGGCAGTTTTGGTACAAGCGGCCGATGCTTTATCAGCTGCTCGTCCTGGCGCCCGGAGGGAGAGTTTAGAGAGCTATATCAAGCGCTTAGAAAAGCTAGAGGAAATAGCTGACTCCTTCGAAGGCGTTGATAAGACCTACGCCATTCAAGCTGGGCGAGAGATCCGCATAATAGTTAAGCCAGAAAAGGTAGACGATCTGGCTTCGGTACGCATTGCACATGATATTGCCAAGAAAGTAGAAAAGGAATTGGATTACCCTGGTCAGATAAAAGTAACTGTAATCAGGGAAACGAGAGCTGTAAACTATGCTAAATAGCGGCGCTGGAACGAGGGAGAGTCCCTCGTTTCACGCCGCTTTTCCTTAGTGAGACAGAAGGAGGTGTGATTATGCTAGGCATATTGTTTATTGGCGACATTGTGGGGCGTCCTGGGAGGCAGAGTTTGCCGGAGTTGCTAAGCAGGGTGAAGCGGCGTTATCAGGTTGATTTGGTTATCGCTAATGGTGAGAACGCTGCCGGTGGTAAGGGGATAACTCGTGATGTTGCTGAGCAGCTCTTTCGTGCTGGAGTAGATATTATCACTAGTGGTAATCACATTTGGGACAAGCGCGAGGCTTTAGACTTGTTGTCGGAAGAAAGACGGATTATACGGCCTGCTAACTATCCGCCAGGAGCACCTGGCCGGGGGAGTGTAGTGGTGGAAGTAGGGTTGCCGCCGCGCCGGGTCTTGGTGGTTAATGTCTGTGGTCGCACCTTCATGCCAGAACTGGATTGCCCCTTTCGGGCAGTTGATCAGATCTTACAGGACGAGACTCGGCTGGGCGACATTGTGGTCGTTGACGTGCATGCAGAAGCTACGTCGGAAAAGGCTGCGCTTGGATATTACTTGGATGGGCGTGTCACCGTCGTCTTAGGCACACACACCCATGTACAAACGGCTGATGAGCGCCTTTTGCCGAAAGGTACTGCCTTTATTTCCGACGTTGGCATGGTTGGAGCCCGCGATTCCATCTTGGGTGTAACTATTGAACCTGTCGTGCAAAAGTTCCTGAGCGGCTTACCGGCACGATTCGAAGTAGCCAAGGGCCCAGTACAGGCAAACGCAATCCATATTCTTGTGGATGCTAATTCGCCTCAGGCTGTGCAACCGCCTACACGTATTAGCGAGCTGATTGACTAACTTTATCTTCCCTTGCCAGTAACAACTACAGGCAAAATTTTAATGTTGCAAAAGGACTTTGCTGGGACTCATTGAATAATAAACAAGAGAGCAAGATGTCAGGTCTGTAAGTATTGCCCAACTTTTTGTAAGTGGGGCTTGCTTCTTGTTTACCTGAGCAGCGAGGAGGAGCAGATCTGGCCTCTAACGCTGGGCGAAAACTTGGGCAAGGAGGAGAGGCAGTGGAACTTTTAAGAGTCTCAGCAAAGTCGAACCCTAATTCTGTAGCAGGAGCATTGGCCGGCGTTATTCGAGAACGTGGGGAAGCTGAACTGCAAGCGGTCGGGGCAGGTGCCCTCAACCAGGCCGTGAAAGCGGTTGCAATCGCTCGCGGATTCTTGGCCCCGAGTGGGATCAATCTTGTTTGTATCCCAGCTTTTGCCGACGTTATAATCGATGGAGAGGAACGTACTGCTATTAAACTGATCGTTAAGACTTGGTAGTTGTCCAGATGCTTAGCCATTAGTGGCGCCGTTGTAGGTTTCTTTTAAACATGCCTAGAAGGGGGAAGAAGGATGGAGGAAAGGGCCCGTAAGTTGCATCAAGGCGCAATCGTCGTTGATACCCATTGTGACACATTATTGCGAGTGTTGGGGCGTAGCCCTTATCGCCGCCAGCAGCCATATAAGCTAGGTGAGCGTAATGCGGAAGGGCATCTTGATTTGCCACGCATGCAGGAAGGCGGGGTAGACGTCCAATTCTTTGCAGCCTATATCGAGCCTATTTACAAGCCCGATCGGTCCTTGAAGCGAGCTATGCAGCTTTTCGACGCCTTTTTTACCGAGTTAGAAGCTAATAGTGATCGCATGCTTATGGCTACTACTGTCGACGATATCATGAAGGCCAAGGAACAGGGCAAGGTAGCAGCCGTACTGGCTATTGAAGGCGGAGAGGCTTTAGAAGGTGATTTGGGAGTACTACGCATGTTCCATCGGCTGGGCGTTCGTTCTATTGGTTTGACTTGGAATCAGCGCAACGATATTGCCGATGGCGTGGGCGATGCTAGAAGCAAAGGAGGGCTGAGCGAGTTTGGCGCTGCCGTGGTGCAAGAAATGAACCGACTCGGTATACTAGTCGACGTTTCCCACTTGTCTGATCCCGGTTTTTGGGATGTTATCGAGATAAGCACTCAGCCAATTATTGCTTCTCACTCTAACGCCCGTGCTGTCTGCAATCACCGCCGTAACCTAACGGACGAGCAGATTAAGGCTCTGGCCAAGAACGGCGGCGTCATGGGGATGAATTTTGCTGCTGCTTTTGTCAAAGAAGATGGCAAGCCGACCATCGATGATTTGCTTGACCATATTGACCATATTGTGCAATTGGTTGGGCCGGAGCATGTCGGTCTTGGCTCTGACTTTGATGGCATCGGAGCTACCCCAGAAGGTCTAACTGACGTCACTAAAATGCCTTTAATTACCGAAGGACTATGTCGGCGGGGTTACAGCGATGAGCATATTCGCCTTATTCTAGGAGGTAACTATCTCAGAGTCTTCCGGCAGGTCTGGGGTTAGTAGTCTTGGGTGCTGATCTGCACACTCATTCTAGTTATTCCGATGGCTGCCTGCGTCCGGACCAACTGGTCGAGTACGCTTACTATTCTGGGCTTTCCATTCTCGCCCTTACCGACCACGATACGGTACAAGGGGTGCCCGAGGCAATTCAAAGAGGCATAGAGTTGGGAGTAGAAGTATGGCCGGGTATCGAAATTAGTTGTACTACCAGCGAGGGCGAGTGTCATATCTTAGGTCTGCAGGTGGACCATAATTATGATCCATTATTGCAAGAGTTAGCCCGTTGGCAGGCTCGACGGGAGGAGCGGGCAGCCCAAATGGTGTCTAGATTGGCCCAATTGGGCTTTGCCATCGATCTGGAGCAGGTTCAGTACATAGCTGGAAACGGTGTCATTGGGAGACCTCATATTGCTCATGCATTGGTTGAGCGAGGTTACGCTGCTGATGTGGCAGATGCTTTTCGCAGGCTAATTGGCAGGGGATGTCCAAGCTACGTGCCCCGGACGGAAATTAGTCCAGAACATGCTATAGCCCTAATTCGCTCTGCAGGAGGTATAGCTGTTTGGGCCCACCCAGGTGCAGATTTTTCTCCCACCCGACTTAAGCAGTTACAGGCTGCCGGACTAATGGGAGTAGAGGTTTGGCATCCAGATCATACGCCGGAACAAATGCTCTGGATAGCTGACCAAGCAGCACGGGCGGGTCTCTTGGTGACGGGTGGTTCCGATTTTCATTGTGCCGATGGAGAGCGTGCTAGATTAGGCTGTTATTCTACTCCCGTTTGGTCTGTGGCTGCCATTAGTGCTGCGAAGCAACAAATGGCCTAATTACTTACGAGCATCCCTGATGATAGGGATGCTCGTTTATTTTTTCTGTGACGCCGGAAAGTTGGCGCTAGTGGCATTTAATCGTGACAAAAAATTCATATTGTGAGGCAGGAACCTGTCGTAGTCTGACGAATAAAATATAGTGAATTGGAATGATGGACTGTGCCATTAGTCCGAGGAAGGTGGGTTGTCCATGGCGTTCGAGCTATCTCGTGAGTCCGGCATTCCCTTGTACATCCAGATAAAAGAACAGATCCGCAAACAGATAGAGGAAAATGCTTGGCAACCGGGCTTTAAACTTCCTACGGAGCGGCAGTTAGCTAGTTTGCTAGGCGTTAGCCGCAACACGGTGAGCATGGCCTATCAAGAGTTACAAGCAGAAGGGGAGTTGATTTCTTACCAAGGAAAAGGTACTTTCGTGGCGGAAGCAGCTACCGAACGTTTAACCGAAGGCCGTAAACAGCGCGTACTACGGATCGCCAATGAAATGTTGGATACAGCAACTAGTTTTGGCATCAGCCATGCAGAAGTGTTGGAGTTAGTCGAGGAGCTGATTCGAGAAAGAGAATCTCGCTTGGGCAAAATCAAGATTGCTTTCATCGAGTGTAACCGGGAGCAAGTGGATTATTTTGCCCGCCAACTAGAGCTGGATTCTGGCGTTGCCATTACCCCGTTGGTGTTGGGAGAGATCAGGCAAAATCGTGAATATGTGCGTCGGATTGCGTCCGAAGTCGATTTGGTGGTTACCACCTTTTTTCACCAGGATGAAGTAAGAGCACTAATTCCCGCCGAGTGCCGCGTCTTAGCTATTGCACTAGATCCGCAGCTAGAGAGCGTAGTGAAGATTGCTCGCATACCCCGGGGGCAACGGCTTGGCCTAATTTGCATATCGACGAACTTCGCTGAGAAAGTGGTTAATTCTATTGAGAGTGCTGGCATCGATTATTTGCCGATTGAAAGCACGATCTCTACTAATGAGAAGGATATTCTCGAGGTGATAGAGCGCAATGATGTGCTTCTTGTTTCACCCGGCCGCAGGCGGGAAGTGGAAAAGCTGTGTCCTCCAGGCAAAACAATAATCGAGTTTGTTTATCGCCCGGATCAGGCATCGGTTAACCTGCTGAAGACCGCCATAATGGAGTACGAGCACTTACAAAAGGAAGGGGTTAGTTAAATGGGACGCAAGTTTACCGTATCTATCAAGTCTAAATGGTGCAAGAAATGCGGTATCTGCGCAGCCTTTTGCCCCCGCAAGGTTTTTACCTTTAAGGCGGGCAATGTGCCAGAGATCACATCAGAGGAACAGTGTATCGGGTGTAACCAATGCGTAGATCGTTGCCCCGATTTCGCTGTCACAGTAAGGGGGAAGAAGAATGAGTCCGACAGTTAAGCTTCTACAGGGTAACGAGGCTTGCGTAGAAGGTGCGCTAGCTGCTGGCTTGAAATTTTTCGCCGGCTATCCGATTACCCCGTCTACCGAAATAGCCGAGCATCTGGCTGAACGCCTACCGCGTGTAGGAGGTCGTTTCATCCAGATGGAGGATGAAATTGCCAGTATGGCAGCTGTCGTAGGTGCGTCACTGACGGGCGCTAAGGCTATGACTGCTACTAGTGGCCCAGGTTTTTCCTTGAAACAAGAAAACCTTGGCTTTGCGACATTTACCGAGGTTCCTTGCGTAGTTGTTAACGTTATGCGTGGTGGTCCTAGCACTGGCTTACCCACTTCTCCTGCCCAGTCTGACGTTATGCAAGCACGTTGGGGCACCCATGGCGATCATCCAATTATTGCCATTTATCCATCATCGGTGCCAGAGACTTACGAACTGACTATCAAAGCTTTTAACTTCGCTGAAAAATACCGCACGCCAGTTATCCTGCTGATGGATGAAGTCATCGGTCATATGCGTGAAAGAATCGAACTGCCAGACGAACCTCCGATTCCGATTATCGATCGCGCAAAACCTACCGTACCAAAATCCGAATACCTACCATTTGACGAGAGTCAGGGAGATGTGCCGCCGTTAGCCAACTTTGGCGAAGGCTATCGTTTTCATATTACCGGCCTGACCCACGACCAGCGCGGCTTCCCAACTAGCGCTCCTGACAAAACTGCTGTACTCCTAGACCGTTTGCATAACAAGATTTATAACAGCTTAGATGATATTTTGCTGTGGGAAACAATCGACATGGAAGATGCCGAGATTGGTATTTTCGCCTATGGCGCTACGGCTCGTTCGGCTACTAGAGCCGTTCGCTTAGCGAGGGAGCAAGGTGTCAAAGCTGGGTTGATCAGACCGATTACCATATGGCCCTTCCCAGACCAACTAATTGCCCAGTATGCTAAGCAACTCAAAGCTCTAGTCGTGGCTGAAATGAACCTTGGTCAATTAGTGAATGAGGTTGAAAGGGCTGCGCAGGGGCAGGTGCCGATTAAACGCGTGCTGCAGGCTAATGGTGAGCTAATTCTACCAGAAACTATTTTGCAGGCCGCACTGGAGGTAAAGTAGATGCTAGCAGAGAAATATCTACGTGATGCGATGATGCCCCACATCTGGTGTCCTGGCTGTGGGCACGGCATCATCATGCAAGCTGTCATTAAAGCTATCGACAAGGCTGGACTAGATCAAGATAAAACAGTCATCGTTTCCGGTATCGGTTGCTCGTCTCGTGCTTCTGGCTACATGAATTTTGACACCTTGCACACCACGCACGGAAGAGCCCTGGCCTTCGCTACCGGTGTCAAGATGGCCAATCCCGAACTAAACGTTATTGTCTTGACTGGTGATGGCGATGCGCTCGCCATTGGCGGCAACCATTTTATCCATGCTTGCCGTCGTAACATTGATATTACAACTATCATCTTCAATAACTCGATCTACGGTATGACTTCTGGTCAATACTCGCCCATGACACCGCATGGCCATCTAGCAACGACTGCGCCGCATGGGAATATGGATCGAAATTTTGATGTCTGCGAACTAGCCAAGGCTGCTGGTGCAACCTATGTGGCCCGGAGCACAGCTTACCATGCAGCTGGTATGGCTGATCTCATCGGTAAGGCCCTTGCTAATAAAGGTTTTTCAGTGGTCGAAGCTATTTCCCAATGTCCTACCTACTATGGGCGTCGTAACAAGCAGGGTTCAGCCATTGATATGTTGAATTGGCAGAAGGAGCATGCTGTCAATGTAGCAGCAGCTGCCCGTCTCAAGCCCGAACAATTAGAGGGCAAGTTTGTTATCGGCGAATTGCATAGCAGTTCAGCGCCAGAGTTTACCGAGCAGTACGATCAGCTGGTTGCTCGGCTGCAGGGGAGGGAGTAAGGATGGCAGTAAGGCATGAAGTGCGTCTTAGCGGCAGTGGTGGCCAAGGTATGCAATTAGCTGGTATAATTTTGGCAGAGGCAGCCATTCTCGAAGGCAAGAATGCGGTGCAGACGCAAAGCTACGGTCCAGAAGCTCGGGGTGGCGCCAGCCGCTCGGAGGTTATTATCAGCGAAGCCGCTATCGATTATCCCAAAGTAACCCAACCACAAGTCATGCTGGCTTTGACCCAGGAATCTTATAACAAGTACCGTCATGACTTGGCGCCGGATGCTTTGTTAGTGGTGGACGAGTCTATCGAGGTGTCGGATGATCTCCCCACAGGAACGCAGGTAATCAGCGTTCCCATCCTGCGCAGTGCTACCGAAACTTTGCAGCGGCCAATTGTAGCCAACATTATGGCTCTCGGTGTTCTGGTAGGTAGCAGTGCTATCGTAGAGCGTGAGTCTTTGGAGAAAGCCGTATTGAATCGAGTGCCACGGGGCACCGAGGATCTTAATCGGCAAGCCTTAGCTATCGGTTTTCAACTGGCTGCCAACGGTAGCTAGTGAAAATATAAAATAACCGTAAAGGGGGAACTACAATGGCAAGCAAGAGTAGCGAAACTCTAAGACAAGTGCAAGCTCAGATTAAAGAAGCTTGCGATCTCCTGGGTCTAAACAACAACTATTACGAGATTCTGAAGCAACCACTGCGTACGCTAGAAGTTACCGTTCCCGTGAAGATGGACGACGGCACTGTAAGAGTTTTCACGGGTTATCGCTCTCATCACAATGACGTCATGGGCCCGGCTAAAGGTGGCTTGCGTTATCATCCAGATGTTGACTTTGACGAAGTCAAGACCTTATCTATGTGGATGACTTTTAAGTGTAGTGCAATCGGTCTCCCCTATGGTGGTGCTAAAGGCGGTATTACTGTTGATCCTAAGGAACTATCGGCCGGTGAATTAGAACGCCTCACCCGTGCCTTTACTCGCGCTATGTCTGATTTCATCGGCGATGACCGCGATATTCCTGCCGGTGACGTTGGCACTAATGCGCAGGTAATGGCCTGGATTTACGACGAAATGAGCAAGCAGAAAGGCTACAATATGCCCGGCGTTGTAACAGGCAAGCCTGTTTCCATCGGCGGTTCTTTAGGTCGTACTGAAGCTACAGGGCGCGGCGTTATCATTGCCTTGCGCGAAGCTGCCAAACGTTTAGGCATTGAAACCAAGGGCGCAACTGTTGCGCTGCAGGGATATGGTAACGTTGGTAGCCACGCTGGTATGTTGGCTGAAGAACTGCTAGGCGCTAAAGTAGTTGGCGTACAGGATCATACCGGCGGTGTATATAACGAAAACGGGTTAGATGCTAAAGCTCTAGCTGCTTACGTAGCCGAGAACGGTGGAGTTAAAGGCTATCCTGGCAGCACTAGAGAACTTACCAGAGACGAGCTTTTCGGTCTCGATGTAGATTTCCTCATTCCGGCAGCGCTAGAGAACCAGATTACCGACGAGAACGAGCACGTCATTAAGGCCAAGATCTTAGTCGAGGCTGCGAACGGGCCTACCACTGCTTCCGCCTCCAAGAAGCTGTGGGATCGTGGGGTTTTCGTTGTGCCTGATATTCTCGCTAATGCTGGCGGTGTTACCGTTTCCTACTTTGAGTGGGTCCAGAACCTCCAGAATTTCTACTGGAGCTTAGAGGAAGTCAATGGCCGCCTAGAGCGCTTAATGGTAGAAGCTTTCGATGCCATCTACGAGCAACATAACGAATTGAAGATTGACATGCGCACTTCAGCATATGTTCTCGCTATTCGGCGTCTGGCAGAAGCCATGGAATTGCGCGGCTGGGCCTAAGCTTTGTAGCGGCTTGGTTTAAACTAGAGGCCCTCCCCGGCTGGGCCGGGGAGGGCTAATAGGTAGAAATAAAACAGCTTTTTGGGTATTAACATATGTGCCATTGTATGATTGCCAATTGAAGAGGAGGGTGAATACAGTGTGCCCAGACGAACGTCTACAGGAGATCCGCTCAAAACGTGAAGAATGGGAACAGACTACGCTACACAGGGTTTTGAATCGTTATCCCGAGCGCAAAGCTGTTTTCACTAAGAGTTCTGGCATTGAAACTAAGCGGGTTTATACACCTGAGGATGTGGTAGAGCTAGACTACAACCGTGACCTCGGATTTCCAGGCCAATATCCGTATACCCGCGGTGTACAACCCACTATGTACCGGGGCCGTCTCTGGACTATGCGCCAATATGCAGGTTTTGCCACCGCTGAAGAATCTAACCAGCGCTATAAGTACCTGCTTGAGCAAGGCCAGACCGGTCTTAGCGTTGCTTTCGACTTACCAACTCAGATTGGCTATGATTCGGATCACGAGCTAGCTGCCGGCGAAGTAGGTAAAGTTGGGGTAGCGATCGATTCTTTAGCTGACATGGAAATACTGTTCGACGGTATTCCTTTAGATAAGGTCAGCACTTCCATGACTATTAATGCCCCTGCTTCTATTTTGTTGGCTATGTATTTGGGGGTTGCAGCCAAACAAGGTGTTCCTTTTAACAAGCTGAGCGGAACTATTCAAAATGATATCTTGAAGGAATATGTAGCTCGAGGTACTTATATTTTCCCTCCAGCTCCTTCTATGCGTTTGATCACTAATATTTTCGAGTTCTGTTCCCAGAATGTGCCCAATTGGAACACGATTAGCATCAGTGGCTACCATATTCGCGAGGCTGGTTCTACAGCTGCCCAGGAAATTGCTTTCACTTTGAGCAACGGTATAGCCTATGTGCAAGCAGCGGTTGGTGCCGGGCTAGATGTTGACGACTTTGCCCCGCGTCTGTCCTTCTTCTTTAACTCTCACACTGATTTCTTCGAGGAGATTGCCAAGTTTAGAGCTGCTCGCCGCTTGTGGGCTAAGATCATGCGGGAACGCTTCGGAGCCAAGAAAGAAAAATCTTTGATGTTGCGTTTCCACACCCAAACGGCAGGGTCGACCCTTACTGCCCAGCAGCCTGACAATAACGTTGTTCGCGTCGCCCTGCAGGCGCTGGCTGCAGTCTTGGGTGGTACCCAGTCCTTGCACACTAACTCTCGCGACGAGGCCCTAGCCTTACCCACTGAAGAGTCGGTACGAATTGCTTTGCGTACGCAACAGATTATTGCTTACGAGAGTGGTGTTGCTGATACGATCGATCCCTTGGCAGGTAGCTATTATGTGGAATCTCTGACCAATGCTTTACAACAAAAGGCTGAAGAATATATTGCTCGTATCGATGAGATGGGTGGCGCTGTTAAGGCTGTTGAGAATGGTTATATGCAGCGAGAAATTCAGGATGCAGCATATGAATATCAGCGTAGCGTTGAAAGTAAAGAGCGCATAGTCGTAGGCGTTAACCAATTCCAAATCGAAGAACCGGCTCCAGAGGGCCTTTTGATGGTTGATCCAGCTGTTGGTGAGTTACAGGCCAAAAAACTAGCTGCCCTTAAAGAACGTCGCGACAATCTAGCAGTTGCTAACGTTCTCGATGAACTGGAGCAAGCGGCCCGAGGCGATGCTAACCTCATGCCTGTAATCCTGCGAGCAGTTCAGTCTTACGCTACTTTGGGTGAGATTTGTGACCGCTTACGTAACGTTTTCGGCGAATACGTCGCCCATGACTTGTTATAGAAGGGGGAGAAGGCACAATGGAGAAGAAGATCCGTGTCTTGATTGCTAAACCTGGTCTAGATGGTCATGATCGCGGTGCCAAAGTGATTGCTCGCGCCCTACGTGACGCAGGTATGGAAGTTATCTACACCGGACTGCGACGGACGCCAGAACAGATTGTGACGGCTGCTATTCAAGAAGACGTGGATGCTGTTGGGCTGAGTTGCCTTTCAGGAGCGCATAACCATTTATTCCCGCGGGTAGTAGAGCTTCTACGGGAGCGACAAGCAGATGATATCGTCGTTATCGGAGGCGGTGTGATTCCTGATGCTGACATACCTGGTCTAAAGGAAGCTGGCGTCAAGGAAATTTTCACACCAGGCACATCAACGGAAGACGTTGTTGCCTTCTTGAAAACTCATGTCGGTCGTTAAAGCGGATTGGCAAGAAGGGTTTCTAGCTGGGGATACGCGGGCGCTGGCTAGGGCTATTTCGGCAGCTGAGAATGAGCCAGAAGTGGTTCATAGCTTCTTACAGGAACATAGCGGTCGTCTAGGGCGGGCCCATGTTGTTGGCATTACAGGGCCGCCTGGAGCAGGGAAAAGTACCCTAACCGGCCAGTTGGCCGTAACCCTAGTTGCCCGGGGTTATTCGGTAGGACTGCTGCTAGTTGACCCTTCTAGCCCTTTCACCGGAGGGGCCATATTAGGTGATCGTTTGCGCTTGCCAGACCTTGCCCAAGGCTCGAGCTCGCAAATCTATGTGCGCAGCTTGAGCTCCCGGGGTAGTATGGGTGGTCTCTCGCGGGCGACAGCAGATGCTATCAAACTCTTAGACGCCTTCGGAAAAGATATCATAATTGTGGAAACGGTGGGGACCGGGCAGTCTGAAACTGATATAATTTCGGTAGCCGATTCGGTAGTTGTCTTAGCTGTTCCAGGCCTCGGCGATGACATACAAGCTATGAAAGCTGGTATTCTGGAGATTGCCGATCTCTTTGTGGTAAACAAAGCTGATCGGGATGGCGCAGATAAGACGGAGCGGGAGCTCCTTTCTATGCTCAAGCTGCAAGCAAGTTCTAGTGGGTGGACTATTCCTGTCATTAAGACCGTGGCCATCAGGAATGAGGGCATTGCCGACTTAGCCGACCAGCTATTGGCCCACTACGAATTCTTGCAAACTAGCGGCCTTTTGCTCGAGGTGAGGACTGCTCGCGTCAAGAGTGAACTTAACGAGTTGTTGCAGTTACGCTTGACGCAGGAATTCCAAAAAGTCGTTGGCGCAGCGCGTTACGAAGAATATACTCAGCAGATTGTCAGCGGCAATATCTCACCCTATGAAGCTGTTAACCAACTCTGGCAAGAGTTTGTCAGCGAGATAAAAAGATCTGCCTCTAGCTAATCTGGGAACAAAGCTGCGATGGTGCAGGCAACTGCACCACACAGCTTTTATATAAGACGGAAAGGAGGATGTTACATGATCGAGAAGATTGCCCATCTAGGAATTGCTGTAAAAGATCTAGATGCAGCTAAGCGTTTCTATGAAGACGTTCTAGGACTCAAATGCACAGGTGAGGAAGAAGTGCCTTCCCAAAAGGTAAGAACTGCCTTTTTCCCGGTAGGAGAGGTTAACATTGAATTACTAGAATCTACCGACCCGGAAGGTCCCATTGCTAAGTCTATTGAAAAACGGGGCGAAGGGATTCACCACGTTGCCTACCAAGTGTCGGATATCGAGGCTGCTTTGGCCGAGATGAAGGCTAAAGGGGTGCGTCTGATCGATGAAGAACCGCGACCAGGCGCACATGGAGCGAAGATTGCCTTTATCCATCCTAAGGCAAGCCTGGGCGTTCTAGTAGAGCTGTGTGAATACCCTCGTGAACCCTAGGAAGGTCAATCTAGTGGCAAAAGGAGGTAGGCTTCGTGTCTATGGACAAGAAGATTGAGCAGCTAGCCAAAGAGCGCGAGAAGGTAATGCAAGGTGGCGGTGCTCAGCGTATCGCTGCTCACAAAGAAAAAGGAAAGCTAACGGCTCGCGAACGGATTGAGCTACTGCTTGATGAAAATAGTTTTGTAGAAATTGACACCTTTGTCAAGCATCGCGCGGTTGACTTTGGCATGGACCGTCGGGAGACACCCGGCGAGGGAGTCGTTGTCGGCTACGGTACGGTCGATGGGCGTCTGATTTATGTCAGCTCGCAAGACTTTACGGTTCTCGGCGGCTCTCTGGGTGAAATGCACGCCAAGAAGATTTGCAAGGTAATGGACTTGGCCATGCAGAACGGTGTTCCGTTTGTAGCAATTAACGAATCTTCTGGCGCTCGCATTCAGGAAGGCGTTGACGCGCTGGCTGGTTATGGGGACATCTTCTACCGCAACACACAAGCATCAGGTTATATTCCGCAGATATCCGTGATTATGGGATCTTGTGCAGGCGGTGCTGTTTATAGCCCAGCCCTAACCGATTTCATCTTCATGACCGAAGGGACTAGTCAAATGTTCATAACCGGGCCCCAGGTAATCAAGGCGGTAACTGGAGAAGAAGTCACCCTTGAGCAGCTAGGAGGGGCAGCCGTTCATAATCAGGTCAG
Organism: Bacillota bacterium; assembly: GCA_012735505.1. Classification (GTDB taxonomy): domain Bacteria; phylum Bacillota; class UBA994; order UBA5500; family UBA5500; genus JAAYHE01. The sequence goes on along the minus strand of JAAYHE010000047.1, from coordinate 1,163 downwards.
CGGTGTGGCTCATTTCTACGCTAATAGCGAGGAAGCTACTCTAGCTCAAGTCCGCCGGTTGCTCAGTTTCTTGCCTGACAACAACTTAGATGAAGTTGAGTGGGTCGAGACTGGCGATGACCAGGCTCGTCAGAACGATGAACTGTTATCCATAGTCCCAACTGACCCTAACCGTCCGTATGATGTACACGAAGTTATTACCAGCATTGTCGACAACGGAGATTTCATGGAAGTACACGCTAGCTTTGCCCAAAACATAGTGGTTGGTTTTGCTCGGATGAATGGGCGAGCTGTTGGTATAGTGGCTAACCAACCTAGGGTACTGGCTGGTTCCCTAGACATCGACGCCTCCGACAAGGCATCACGTTTCATCCGTTTTTGCGATGCCTTTAATATCCCGCTAGTTACCCTCATCGACGTTCCCGGTTATATGCCGGGTCTAAACCAGGAATACGGCGGTATTATTCGTCATGGTGCTAAAATGCTTTACGCCTATTCTGAGGCTACTGTACCGAAAATTAGTTTAATCATGCGCAAGGCTTACGGTGGTGCCTTCTTGGCAATGTGCAGCAAGGCCTTGGGTGCTGACACCGTCTACGCATGGCCTACAGCAGAGATTGCCGTTATGGGCCCAGAGGGTGCTGCTAATATTATCTTCCGCCGTGAGATTGCTGCAGCGGAAGATCCGGCCAAGATGCGCCTAGAGAAAATACAAGAATACCGCGACAAGTTCGCTAACCCCTATGTGGCCGCTGGCCGTGGTATGGTAGATGATGTGATTGACCCGCGTGATACGCGACGGATGATCATCAATGCCCTCGAGGCAAATGCTACTAAACGGGTTCACCGTCTGCCCAAGAAACACGGTAATATGCCAGTCTAGGGAAGGGAGGCTGACTGATGACTTCTTCGTTGACCGATAGCCTACAACTTACTGTCGTCGCGATGGGGATAGTCTTTGTGGCGCTTTTTGCCTTGTCACTCTTGATGAGCGCACTCCCTAAACTAGTAGGAAGCGAGAAACAGGCAGCGGCCAAATCGCAAGCTGCGGCCAAACCAGAAACTCCGGTTGTGGCTGAAGCCAAGGTTGAGCCAGCGGAAGAAATCAAGAACACTGGCTTATCTGCTCACACTTTAGCAGCTATTGCTAGCGCTATCGCTGC
>JAAYHE010000046.1 GCA_012735505.1 Bacillota bacterium | reverse complement strand
GGCAATTGCCCAAGGCGCGCCCGCAGACCCTCGAAACGAACCCACACTCCCACCATCTTGTTCCTTTTCCCGTGTAAGTATATGCTATAAAGGAGGAAAACCGATGAATAAAACTATCATTGCTTCTATAGCGCGTACCCCAATTGGCGGCTTTAACGGCTCTTTGGCCAGCATCTCCGCCACAGGCCTCGCTACCATAGTCATAAAAGCTGCCCTCGAGCGGGCCAAATTAGCTCCCGAGCAAGTGGATGAAACTATCATGGGTTGTGTGCTGCAGGCGGGCTTAGGCCAGAACGTGGCCCGGCAGGCAGCCTTGGCTGCTGGGATCCCAGTAGAGAAGCCGGCCATGACCATCAATCAGGTTTGCGGCTCTGGCTTGCGGGCAGTGGCTTTGGCGGCGCAAGCCATTCAGCTAGGCGAGGCCGACATTGTGGTGGCTGGCGGCACCGAGAATATGAGCCAGGCACCTTATCTGCTCAAGGACGCCCGCAACGGCTACCGCATGGGGCATGGCCAACTGATCGACAGTATGATTAACGAAGGCCTGTGGTGTGCCATTGGTGACACACATATGGGCATTACCGCCGAGAACTTGGCGGCTAAGTATAATTTAAGCCGGGAAGAACAGGATGCTTTTGCGGCAGCGAGCCAAAATAAAGCCGAGGCAGCTCTTAATGCCAACCGTTTCGCCGACGAGATCGTGCCGGTAGAGATGCCGCAGCGCCGGGGCGATCCTATTATTTTTGCTAAGGACGAGCATCCGCGGGCAGGTGTGACGGTAGAATCGCTAGCCCGGCTACGGCCTGCTTTTAAGCGCGATGGCACGGTGACGGCTGGCAACGCTTCGGGCATTAACGATGGTGCAGCCGCTGTGGTAGTGATGTCGGCAGCCAAGGCTAAGGAACTGGGCCTAGAGCCTTTGGCCACCATTCGCTCTTATGCTAGTGCTGGTGTTGATCCGGCTTATATGGGCCTTGGCCCCGTACCGGCAACTCAGCAAGCCTTGGCCAAGGCTGGCCTCAAGCTGAGTGATATTGATCTGATTGAAGCTAATGAAGCCTTTGCAGCACAAGCCTTGGCGGTAGCCAAAGAGCTAGGCTTTGATATGGACCGTGTCAACGTCAACGGCGGCGCCATTGCCCTAGGCCATCCCATCGGTGCTAGTGGTACGCGCATTTTGGTGAGCCTGATTAGTGAAATGCAGAAGCGGGGCGTATCTCTGGGTTTGGCGACGCTCTGCGTCGGCGGCGGCATGGGCGTATCGATGATTGTAGAGCGGTAGGAGCGGGGCCACGCCCCTCACAATATCTCATACCCCAAAACCGAAAGGAGTCAGCCAGATGAAATTCTTCTTAGACACAGCTAACCTCGATGAAATTCGCCAGGCGGTGCGCCTAGGCGTGGTGGCTGGTGTGACCACCAACCCGTCGTTAATTGCTAAGGAAGGTCGCGAATTTTTGCCCACAGTGAAGGAAATCTGTAGCATAGTAGACGGACCCGTTAGTGCCGAGGTAATTAGCCTGGAAGTGGAGCAGATGCTGAAGGAGGCCCGCGAGTTGGCGGCGTTGGCACCCAACGTGGTGGTCAAGGTGCCCATGTGTGCTAACGGGCTAGAAGTGGTGCATACCTTGGCGCAAGAAGGCATTAAAACTAATATGACCCTTATCTTTTCAGCCAACCAAGCTCTGCTCGCCGCCCGTGCTGGAGCCACCTACGTTAGCCCCTTCATAGGTCGCCTCGACGATATTGGCAACTCTGGCATGCCTGTGGTAGAAGATATTGTAGAAATCTTTGCCGTACACGGCATCGACACCGAGGTAATTGCCGCTAGTGTGCGCCACCCCGAGCATGTCTTGCAGGCAGCCCGCGCCGGTGCCGATATTGCCACGGTTCCGTTTAAGGTCTTAATGCAGATGGTTAAACATCCCCTCACCGATGCTGGGATAGAAAAGTTTTTGGCCGATTGGCACAGCCGTAAGTAACCATATTTTTCGGTGTAGTAGGCCCGCTCGTAATGGAACCCTAGGGCCTGTGCTTCACAGCACCTAGGCTATATCTGTAGGGGCGCCCCGCAGGGGAAATTGCTCGGGCAATTTCCCCAAGGCGCGCCCGCAATGGACCCCACATTTTTGCGCCACGACGACATCTTGAATGACACACCCTCATGGAAGGGAGGAACCAATTATGGCTATGGAACGTGAACTGGCCTTAGAATTTGTGCGCGTTACCGAGGCGGCTGCCTTGGCGGCTGGCCGCTGGATGGGTCGCGGACAGAAAGAAGCGGCCGATGCGGCCGCTGTTGACGCTATGCGCGCCATGCTCGATTCTGTTAGCATTTGTGGTACGATAGTAATCGGCGAAGGGGAGAGGGATGAAGCCCCCATGCTCTATATCGGTGAGCAGGTGGGTTGCGCCGATGCCCCTTGCGTCGACATTGCTGTCGACCCGCTGGAAGGTACTAACCTTGTTGCTAAAGGGCTGCCCAATAGCATTGCTGTTTTGGCGGTAGCTGAAAGCGGGCAGCTGTTGCATGCACCCGATATGTATATGCACAAGATTGCCGTTGGCCCCCAAGCCGTTGGTTGCATCGATATCGATGCTCCGATCGCCGACAATCTCAATGCCATCGCCCGGGCTACCGATCGCCACGTTAACGACTTAACAGTGGTCGTGCTCGATCGCCCCCGCCATGCCGACATGATTCGCGACATTCGCAAAGCTGGTGCACGTATTAAGCTCATCACCGATGGTGACGTGGCTCCGGCAGTTGCTGCAGCCATTGCTGATAGTGGCGTCGATATGCTGCTCGGTATCGGCGGTGCGCCGGAAGGCGTTTTAGCAGCTGCTGCTCTGAAATGCCTGGGTGGGGAAATGCAGGCCCGCCTCTGGCCAGAAAACGATGAGCAGATCGCCCGCGCCCAGGCCATGGGAATTAGCGATGTGAATAAGGTGCTTACCCACGATGATCTAGTGCGTGGTAACGACGTTATTTTTGCTGCTACCGGAATTACCGATGGCGACCTGTTGCGAGGCGTGCGCTACCAGGGCGCTGTGGCCCGCACCCATTCCCTCGTGATGCGTTCGAAAACTGGTACCGTGCGGTTTATTGAAGCCATTCATCGGATAGACTTAAAACCGATGCTTAAAGATTTGCTTGCTCGTCAAGAATAGAGAAGGCGATGTTTTATGTTCGCCGGCTTTTCTCCCGGTGTGTTTCGGCCTGGGGCAACTGTTCCCCAGTCGGCCTGTGGCCTCCCGGGGCGGGCGTGCTTCAGGCTGCCCCGCCCTAGGGCGGTTCATTTTTCAGGACACCCCTACAGATATGGCCTACACAACATCCGGGCGCTAGCGTAGGGGTGCCCCTGCGAAGGAACTTGCCTTGGCAATTTGCTCCAAGGCGCGCCCGCAATGGATCGATAACTGTCGTCTTCACTGCACCTATGCCCGGCACTTCTCTTGCACCCCGCTACCCCTGCTGATCTTGCCCCTGTTTTCACCTAAACCTATTGCCCTTCTTCTTGCCGTTAAACTGACCATGTTATTTATCAATATAGGGATGTGATGCTTTGAATTACGATTTAGCCCAACTAGAAAAAAAGACGGCCCAAGAATTATATGTGCTGGCCAAGGAGCTCCAAATAGAAGGCTATTCGCGCATGAAAAAGAAGGAGCTAATTTTTGAGATTCTCAAGGCCGAAACCGAAAAAGATGGCTTTCTCTTTGCCCACGGCATTTTAGATGTGCTGGCCGACGGCTTTGGCTTCTTGCGCCCGATTAACTACTTGCCTAGCCCGGAAGATATTTACGTTTCGCCTTCGCAGATTCGTCGTTTTGATTTAAAAACTGGCGACCAGGTCTATGGCAAGGTGCGCCATCCTAAAGATAATGAGAAGTTCTATGCCTTGCTGCACGTCGAGTCGGTCAACGGCTTCCAGCCTAGTGCTGCTATCCAGCGCATTGGTTTTGAAGCCCTCACCCCGATTTATCCTGACGAGCGCATTGTTCTAGAAAATAGTCAAAACGAGTTGAGCACTCGCCTGATGGATATCGTGGCTCCGGTGGGCAAAGGCCAGCGCGGCCTGATCGTGTCACCCCCCAAGGCGGGTAAAACCACCTTGTTGAAGCAGATCGCCAATGCCATAACCAGGAATCATCCGGAAGTACACCTGATTGTCTTGCTTATCGACGAGCGACCGGAAGAAGTGACCGACATGCAGCGTTCGGTTAGCGGCGATAGCGAAGTAGTATATTCCACTTTCGACGAACTGCCGGAAAACCACGTGCGCGTAGCTGATATGGTGATCGAACGGGCTAAGCGTCTGGCCGAACACAAGCGGGATGTAGTTATTCTGCTCGATAGCATTACCCGTTTGGCCCGTGCCAACAACCTGGTGGTGCCTCCGTCGGGGCGCTTGCTTAGCGGCGGTATGGACCCAGCAGCTTTGCACCGGCCGAAACGCTTCTTTGGTGCTGCCCGCAATTTCGAGGAGGGTGGTAGCCTCACCATTTTAGCTACTGCCTTGATCGATACTGGTAGCCGCATGGACGACGTGATCTATGAGGAATTTAAGGGCACCGGCAACCTAGAGCTGCACCTCGATCGCCGCCTAGCCGAACGTCGCCTATTCCCAGCCATCGATATCCGCCGTTCTGGCACCCGCCGCGAAGATCTACTGCTGAGCCCAGAAGAACTGCAAGCCGCTTATACCCTGCGCAAATTGGCCGATGGCCCTGCAGCTGCCGACTTTATGGAAGAGCTGTTCAAGAACCTGCGCACCACCAAAGACAACTCCCATTTCTATACCCTGTTAGAGGCAATGACAGAGAAATAGTCTGCGTTTTACCGATGACGCACCCCAGCGGAAAATTTACCCAAATAACATGCCTGCACGTATAATTCACCAACCATTGGTTAGCATAGGGATGTGTTGGCTATTCACTCCACATATTGCCAAAACATTAAGGTTGGTGAAAAACGAGATGTCTAATACAAGGCGAAAGGCCGTAATGCTGATTTGCGGCCTGATAATGGTCCTTGCACCGCTACGGGTGGCCTATGCTATCCCCTGGCGTGTGCAGCCGGTGCGCCTATCAGATGTCGATTTGGTGAAATATCTATTGGAACAACAGTTGGAAGAAGCCCAGGCCGCGGCTAAGGCGCGCGAGCAAGCAGCCGAGCCGCAGCCAAGCAGTGCACAAACGAGCGTGGTCACATACGTAGTAAAGAAGGGCGACACCCTTTGGAGCATTGCTCAACGCTTCGGCACAACGGTGGCCAATCTGCAGCAGATGAATGGCTTGCGTGGCGATACTATTAAAGTCGGGCAAACCCTGCAAGTAGGTGGGGAATCAGTCCAGGTGCATACGGTACAGGCTGGCGATACTTTATCGGGAATTGCTAGCCGCTATCGCACCAGCGTGACGTCGCTAGCTGCAGCCAACGGGATTAGCAGCCACAGCACTATTTACCCCGGGCAAGAGATCTACATTCCCCAGGGCGGTGAGGTCAGTCGCAGTGGCAGCGCCAGCTCGGCCCGCTTGATTTGGCCGGTGCTGGGCACGGTTACTTCCGGCTGGGGGTATCGCACCCGCTTCGAGAAATTTCACTACGGGCTCGATATCGCCGCACCTACTGGCACGCCTATTAAGGCCGTGCGGGGTGGGGTGGTCGAATTTGCCGGCTGGAAAAACGGCTACGGTTACTGCGTTTTCCTCGACCACGGCGATGGGATGAAAACAGCCTACGGCCACGCTAGCAAGCTGTATGTTAAGCGCGGCCAACGGGTGGAGCAAGGACAAACTATCGCAGCTGTAGGCAGCACCGGCTTTTCTACTGGCCCTCATGTGCATTTCGAAGTGCGCATCAACGGCCGTTTGGTCGACCCGGCCACAGTTTTGCCACGGCGGTAACCTTTAACACGTAACCTGCGGGCCCTGCGGCCCTACCAAATAACGCCCCTACGTGATAATATGGTGCATAACCAAAAGAACGTGGGGGCGTTTTCTATGTTTTTTGCCACTTATGCCGATAGTCGGGGTAACGCCTATGTAGATGAAGAACACTTGGCCGTGGGGCGTGTGGGCGATCTGCTAATCGAGCTCTTGCCCGAGCAGATGCTGCCTTTGCCCGACGGAAGCAGCCTGCTCTTGGTGCCCGAACGGGGGGCCGTTGGCTTGACGCCGGCTGGCGCTTTTGCACCCCTCGGGCCGGGGCGTTATGCTCTGGCCGCCCTCTTGCCTCAAGGATATACCCGGGTCGCCTTGCCGGCCTACCACGGCAAAGGTGCCCCTTTACCCTTGTTTGGCTACACGGCCGTGGCCTGGCACGACGGCCAGTTCTACGTGGCAGCCAAGATAGAGGATGAAGACCTTTATAAATGGGACCCAGCCCACTTTAACACTCCCGATTTGCCCGAGCTATTAGAGCAGCGCCAGCAGGAGATGCCCGGCAACCGCATTATTGCCCAGCTAGCCCATTGCGCTAGCGAATATGGCTGCTTCACGGCTCAAAATATTTTTTACCGGCGGTGGGAGGGCGGCATCCCCGTATCTAATAGCTGCAATGCAGCTTGTATCGGCTGTATCTCCGAGCAAGAGAGCGAATGTTGCCCTTCGCCCCAGTCGCGCATCAGTTACCAGCCGACGGTAGACGAGATAGTGCAGGTTGCGCTGCCCCACATCCAGCAGGCGGAAGACACAATAGTCTCTTTTGGGCAAGGTTGCGAAGGCGAGCCCCTGCTTAGGGCCGACCTGATTGCTGCTGCTATTGGCCAGCTGCGCCAGCAGACCGAGCGCGGCACCATCAACGCCAACACTAACGCTGGCTTTACTGCCGGCGTGCGGCAAGTGGTGGACGCTGGCATCGATTCTTTGCGCGTCAGTCTAAATAGCTGTATTCCGGCTAACTACCAGGCCTATTATCGTTCGTCTAGTTACACCTTGTCGGATGTGCGCCAATCGATTAAACTGGCTAAGGCCGGTGGGGTGTTTGTGGCCCTTAACCTGCTCTCTTTCCCCGGCGTTACCGATCGGGAAGAGGAGCTCTTGGCCTTAATCGAGCTTATTCAGGACACCGGCGTCGATATGGTGCAGGTGCGCAATCTGAACATCGACCCCGATCAATACATGGCCCTGATGCAACATTCCAGCGGCGAGCTCTACGGCATGGAGCAACTGGCCGATATCTTGCGCTCGGAAGTGCCCGGCCTCATCGTGGGGAGTTTCAGTAGGGGCGTATAAGGTAGGCGGTGCATTTCGGGGGTTTCATGTTGTGTGTTTGCGAATCTGGAGGGTATTCCCCTGCGCCCGCATTGGAACACCCACGGTTTGCATGCTCATCTGCACCTTGCGATATATGTAGGGGCGCCTCGCGGCCAAATTGTCTTAGGCAATTTGGCCAAGACGCGCCCGTTGCAGGCGCAGCATAGGCGACCTTTTCGGGCTTCTACGCTGTTTTCGCAAAATCCCGACGTACCCTTGCCGCGCTATCTATAATCGTGTTATAATTTTTGTTGTGCATTAAAAAACACTCGCTTCGGCGATTAAGTTTTTACCATGGCTCTTGGAAAGAGGTGAGAGACGTGAAGCCAAATATCCATCCTAACTATGGCAAGGCTGTTGTTACTTGCGCTTGCGGTGAAACCTTTGAAACTGGCTCTACCAAGAAGCAGCTCAGGGTTGAGCTCTGCTCTAAGTGCCATCCATTCTTTACTGGTAAGCAAAAGCTAGTAGATACGGGCGGCCGCGTTGAACGCTTTAACAGGAAATACGGTTTGAGCGAAAAGTAGGCATTTATCGAAGCAGAGCTACTGGAGGCGGTAGCTCTGCTTCTTGTCTTCTTGGGTCTATTGCCGTTGCCATAAATTCGGGGGGAGGGGAACCCTGTGCGCAAGAGAACCACCGTGGGTGGGCAGGCTGTAATGGAGGGCGTAATGATGCGAGGCCGTAAGCAGCTGGCTATCGCTGTACGCCAGCCCGACGGGCAGATTGTGGTCGAAGTGCGCCCCAACTGGCGCTTGGCCGACTACATTCCGTGGATGCGTGCCCCATTTTTGCGGGGGACGGCTGCCTTCATCGAAGCTTTGGTGGTCGGTATCGATGCCATTTTATATTCTGCTAACGCGTCTCAGCCCGACGACGCACAAATGGGTAAACTAGAGGCGACCTTGGCCACGGTGCTAGGTTTAGGGTTAGGTGTGGTTTTGTTCATGTTGCTGCCTACTTTTGTAGTGCAGTGGCTCACCCCCTTAGGTTGGTCTTCCTTTTGGCTCAATTTAGTGGAAGGCCTGCTGCGGTTGACTATTTTTCTGAGCTATATCTTGGTCATAGGCCTGATGCCCGACATGCGACGTTTTTTCCAATATCACGGGGCTGAGCACAAGGCCATTCATACCTTCGAAGCCGGCGAACCTTTAGAGCTTGCTTATTTGCGCGGCAAACGGGTTGAACATCCCCGTTGCGGTACAGCCTTTTTATTGTTGGTGATGCTAGTGAGTATTGTTACTTTTTCCTTTTTCGGTTGGCCCACGCTGGCAATTCGCGTGGTCACCCGCCTAGCTTTGCTACCGGTAGTGGCAGGCGTTGCCTACGAATTGAGCCGGGCTGCTAGCCGTAGTTCGGCTGGCGGCGGCTTCTTGGGTTGGATTATGGTACCGGCTCTCTTGTTGCAGAGGGCTACTACGCGTGAACCCGACGATGACCAGATGGAAGTAGCTATCGCCGCGCTGCGTCAGCTACTGGCGGTTGAGACCGACTTGGCGCCCTGTTAGCTGCCTCCCGCAGTGCACTGAGCCTGTCGTTATAAACCGTGCTTTATTAATGAGGAGGCATTTAGATGTTTGATAAACTGGAAAAAATTAAGACTCGCTACGACGAGCTGACTGCCTTAGTGAATGATCCCGAGATAATTGCTCGCCAAACCGAGTGGCGGAAATATGTGAAAGAGCAGGCAAGCTTGGCCGATACGGTGGAGGTCTATACCGCCTATAGGACTTGTCAAGAAGAGCTAGAAGCGGCCGAGACCATGTTGCAGGACGGCGAAGCAGACGCCGAGTTTAGGGAGCTATTAGAGCTTGAGATAGAGGAGCTCAAGAACAAGCAAGCCGAGCTCGAGGAAAAGCTGAAAATACTGCTCATCCCCAAAGACCCTAACGATGAGAAAAACGTTATCATGGAAATTCGTGCCGGTGCCGGCGGCGATGAGGCTGCTATTTTTGCGGCCGACCTATTCCGTATGTATAACCGTTATGCCGAGCGGCAAGGCTGGCGGGTAGAGGTGATGAGCACCAACGCCAATGATTTGGGCGGCTTCAAAGAAATTATCTTCATGATCGAAGGCCAGGGTGCCTACAGTCGCCTCAAGTTTGAAAGTGGCGTGCACCGGGTGCAGCGGGTGCCGGCTACCGAGTCGAGTGGGCGTATTCATACTTCTACCGCGACGGTGGCGGTCTTGCCCGAAGCCGAAGAAGTAGACGTGGACATCGATCCTAACGACCTACGCATCGACACCTATTGTAGTTCGGGTCCGGGAGGCCAGAGCGTGAACACCACCTATTCGGCTGTGCGCATTACGCACTTGCCGACGGGGATTGTGGTGGCCATGCAAGACGAAAAATCGCAGATCAAGAACCGGGAAAAGGCCATGCGAGTGCTGCGCGCCCGCATTCTCGAGCAAGAGCAGGCCAAGCAGCATGCCGAGTTAGCCGAGGCACGGCGCAGCCAGGTAGGTACTGGCGACCGCAGCGAGCGGATCCGTACCTATAACTTCCCCCAGGGCAGGGTAACCGACCACCGGGTGGGGCTGACGCTGCATAATCTGCCCAACATTTTAGACGGCGATATCGACGAAATTATTCAGACCCTGATTACTACCGCTCAATTAGAAAGTTTGCAGGGTGAGGCGGATAAATGAACAAGCGGGAAGCCTGGCGGCTCGCTAGCGAGCAGCTAATTAAGGCTGGAAAAATAGACGGTCGCTTTGAGGCCGAATTGTTGCTGAGAAGCGCGCTGGGGGAAAGCCGGGCGCGCTTTTTTGCCACCCTAGACGAAGTTATAGATGAAGCAGCGCTGGCCCAGTTTAGGGCCTGGATCGAGGCGCGGCTCGAAGGCAGGCCGTTGCAGCACCTGTTGGGGCGGCAGGAGTTTATGGGGCTCCAGTTTAAGGTTACGCCCGACGTGCTAGTGCCGCGGCCGGACACAGAAATTGCGGCGGAGGTCGTGTTAGAGCTAATCAAGGAAGTGCAAGAACCCTTGGTTGTAGACTTGGCTACTGGAAGCGGAGCTATTGCGGTAGCCGTGGCCTACCATGCGCCCCAAGCGCAGGTGTGGGCTACCGATATTTCGGCTGCAGCCCTGGCTGTGGCGCAGCAGAACGCGAAGGCTAACGGCGTGGCCGAACGGGTGACTTTTCTGGAAGGCTCTTGGGCCGAGCCCTTGCTAGCCCAGGGGCGGCGTTACCATTGTGTGGTTTCAAACCCGCCCTATATTCCGACTGATGACATTGCCCAGCTGGCTATCGAGGTGCAGCGCGAACCCCGCCTGGCTCTCGACGGAGGCCCCGACGGCCTGGATTGCTACCGGGCGCTAATTCCGCAGGCCTGGGAATTGCTCCTGCCAGGTGGCCATCTTGTGCTAGAGGTTGGCCAGGGGCAGGCTGACGCTGTGGCTATGTTGTTGCAGCAGCAAGGGTTTAGCGACCCGACCATTCACCCCGACCTGGCCGGCATCCCCCGCGTTGTAGCCGCCCAGCGCCCCCGGATTTGAATGTGCCGCGTGTGCCTGTGCTCTGTGGCGACAATTATGCTGCATAAGTGCATGTCGCCTACCCGCTTCTTTACAATTCTTTAACCCCGCTAAAGAATTTATGAAAACCTATTGACATGAGCTGCTACGGGATATATTATAATCCCGAGCAGATTACTCAGGTATTGGATTGGCCGGAGGGTAACAGGGTTCTGCTTGCCCTGGGGTTTTGCCTTTTTCTTTATACATAATCCTGAGTGATTCACTCAGAATAATTTGAGGGGGTGTTGGGTTGCGGTTGTCTACAAAAGGCCAGTATGCGGTAAGAGCTATGTTGGTGTTGGCTATGCGCCAAGCCGAGGCCCCCATCGCTTTGAGGCGTATTTCGGAAATCGAAGATATTTCAGCTCAGTATTTGGAGCAGATTTTTGTAGACCTTAGAAAAGCTAAGCTGGTGGAAGGTGTGCGCGGGGCGAACGGCGGATATAAGCTGGCCCGGCCGGCGGAGGAGATTACTGCCGGAGACATTCTACGCGCGGTGGAAGGACCTATCGCCCCGGTAGAGTGTGTGCGCCACCAAGATCCCGAGGCTTGCCAGAGAGAAAACATTTGCATTGTGCGCGGATTATGGAAGCGCTTGCGCGACAGCATGTCGGCTGTGTTAGATACTACTTCGTTGGCCGACTTAGCAAATACGACCGAGGAGGTTTAGCGAATGCGTTCAGTTTACTTAGACCACGCGGCAACGACCCCAGTTCACCCAGAAGTTATTGCGGCCATGCTGAGGTATTTCAATCCGCTCTATGGCAATGCTTCTAGCGTGCATAGTTTCGGACGAGACGCACGCATGGCTATCGATAATGCGCGTGAAATTGTGGCCAAGGCTATGGGTGCCCAACCTAATGAAATCTTCTTCACCAGCGGTGGTACCGAATCTGACAATATTGCCATTATCGGTACGGCACTGGCTCGGCAAGCCAAGGGGCGCCATATTATTACCACTGCTATTGAACATCATGCCGTTTTAAATGCCTGTGCTTATCTGGAGAAACAGGGCTTCGAAGTTACCTATTTGCCGGTGGACGCTTATGGTTTAGTAAACCCGAGTGATGTGAACGCCGCTATTCGCCCTGACACCATTTTGATTAGCATTGGTCATGCCAATAACGAAGTCGGCACCATTCAGCCTTTAGCCGAGATCGGGGCCATTGCCAAAGCTCATAAGGTGTTGCTGCACACCGACGCGGTGCAGTCTTTCGGTTCGATTCCTGTAGATGTGAATGACCTGCAAGTAGACTTATTGTCGCTATCGGGGCATAAAATTTACGGGCCGAAGGGCATTGGTGCTCTGTATGTGCGCCGTGGGGCTCGTCCGCAGGCCATTCAGTTTGGTGGTGGGCAAGAACGCAAGTTGCGCCCCGGCACCGAAAACGTGCCTGGCATTGTTGGCCTAGCGAAAGCAGTTGAGCTGGCTATGCAGGAGCGCGAAGAACGCAACGAGCATATCTCTCGCCTACGGGATAAGTTGATTGCCGGACTTTTGACTGTCCCCGAGGTAACCCTCAATGGTCATCCCGAGCAGCGGCTGCCAGGCAATGTGAATATTAGTGTTAAATATGTGGAAGGCGAATCGCTGATTCTGAGCCTGGATCTGAAGGGCATTGCCGTGTCTTCGGGTTCGGCCTGCACTTCCGGCTCGCTGGATCCTTCCCATGTGCTCACAGCCATGGGGCTGAGCCACGAGGAAGCCCACGGTAGCCTGCGCCTGACTTTAGGGCGCGATAACACCGAGGCCGATATTGATTATGTTTTGGAAGTCTTTCCGGAGATAGTAGACCGCTTGCGGGCGATGTCTCCGCTCTATAATAAGCTAGACAGGGAGGAATAGAGATGAGCTTATATAGCCAAAAGGTAATTGATCATTTTGCTAATCCCCGCAATGTGGGCACTATGGAAAACCCCGACGGTGTGGGCGAGGTAGGCAACATCACTTGTGGCGATATTATGCGTATTTACATCAAGGTAGACGAGAACGAGCGCATTTCTGATATTAAGTTCCAGACCTTCGGTTGCGGGGCGGCCGTAGCCACCAGCAGTATTACGACCGAAATGGTGAAGGGCATGACCCTAGACGAGGCCATGAAGGTTACTAACAAGGACGTCGCCGATGCGCTGGATGGGCTTCCGCCAGTTAAGATGCACTGTTCTAACCTGGCAGCCGAGGCCCTGCAGGCTGCTATTAAGGATTACCGTGAGCGCGTGAGCGACAATAGTTAGCTTGTGCTTTCGGCCTGTGGCCTCCCGGGCGGGCGCTATTCAAAATGCCCAGCCCGGGGGCTGTTCATTTTTCATGGCGCCCCTACGGATATAGCTAAATGCTTCGGGTTTCCGAACTGCCTTTGCCATATCCCCAGATTGCTTTCAGCTAGGTCAGGGTGTGATGGTTCTTATGCTGCATAGGTGTATGGCGCAATATCTGTAGGGGCGCCCCGCAGATTAAGGTGCGCCCGCAATGAAACACGCACGGTTTGCACATCTATCCACATATGCGATATCTGTAGGGGCGCCCCGCGGAGTAAGTTGCCGGTAGGCAATTTGCTCCAAGATGCGCCCGCGACCCACAAAACGTGCTTTCAGGGCCCAAGACGTGCACGCCATGGATCAGCAAGGGTAGGCGTTCTGCACACAACATATGCGATGATGTAAGCCGCCCCGCAGATGGTACAGCCCGCCTGCGGGGCATATTTGACAACAAAAAGGGGGTCTCCGCCAGTTTGTCGTACTTTATACTAACGCTAATGGGCGGTAGTATAAGTAGAAACCGCGGAGACCCATTTGCATTTTGTCCGGTCAGTAGGCCTATTATGCAAGGGGTTGTTATTTTCAGCAACTATTGCTACATACTTTCGTAGATACTAATGAGGAGGGATGCGGGAACGATGACGGAACAAAGATATTTGCCGCCGGCAGAGTTGGAAGCCGAATTGAGAAAGATTAGGGATCAGCAGCGGGAGCTGCGGGAGGCCATTCGGGCTGGGGAAGAAGTGTTAGTTCGGTTAGATGGTGTGATTAAGTTGTTAGACTCGGCCTCTAAGTGGGGCTGGTGGGACGTTCTCGGTGGCGGCTTCTTTGTCACCATGGCTAAGTATAACAGGCTAGATAAGGCAAAAGTGCAGGCGCTGAAAGCGCAAGAGGCCTGCCATGTGTTTGCCCGCGAGCTTAGAGACGTTAAGTTCAATTTGAAACTTAACATCGACTTTGACGGTTTTCTGAGGTTTGCCGACTATTTCTTCGACGGCCTTTTTTCCGATATTGCTACGCAGTCGCGCATCAGCAGTATGCGCAATGACGTGCGGCGCCAGCGGTCAGAGGTCGAGGGAATCATCGGCATGCTGCGCTGGCGCCTAGCCCAAGCTGAGGCGGAAGCGCAAAAGCTCAGCCCATGAATGTTGGCTTGTATGCTCGTTGTAGCCATGTTCGCGCGCTGCTAGCCAGTGGTGGGCTTCGTATTACGGACTAGTGCTCGGTCGCAGTCATGCTCGCGCGCGTGTGGCCCCATATTCAGAAGGAAAGAGCTCAGTCAGCAAGAAATCGGCCAGAAGTCGAAGATGCCGAGATTAACTGCTGGCCGATTTGGTTCTTGCTTCCTTCGCTCTTTGATTAGGGCCCCAATGCGCTTTACGCATGACATGCGCCCTCGCTCGCGGACGTCGACACGTAACAAACCCCCGGTCGGCTTATGGCCTCCCGGGTGGGTGTGTTTCAAAATGTCCCGCCCAAAGGCGGTTCATTTTTCAAGACGCCCCTACCGATATAGCTAAATGCTTTGGGTTTGCGTACTGCCTTTGCCATATCCCCAGATTGCTTTCAGCTAGGTCAGGGTGTTATGGTTCTTATGCTGCATAGGTGCATGATGCGATATTTGTAGGGGCGCCCGTCTTCTTTAGTCTAAGGCCAACAAAGTAGAATGCCCGCCGGGTTTGTGCCCCGGCTCTTTTCCTAACAGAACATCGGCAACTCGGTGCACGTCACCGGCCCCGAGGGTAAGAAGTAGGTCGCCGGGCCGCAGTTCGTGGCGCAAATATTCGGCGGCATCGTAGATACCACCTATGTAGCAGGCGGCAGGATGGGTATTATGCATTTGGGCTGCCAGCTGCATAGAGCTGACGTTATGCACGTTTTCTTCGCGCGCAGCAAAAATATCGGTCAAGAGAACTAGGTCAGAGTCGTCAAAGGCAGTGCTAAAGTCTTGCATGAGAGCTTTGGTGCGCGTATATGTATGGGGCTGAAAAACACTGATGATGCGCTGCGGCTTAAAAGTGCGGGCGGCGGCCAGAGTGGCCTTGATTTCCCGTGGATGATGGGCGTAGTCGTCGAAAATTAGAGCCCCGCGGTAACTGCCTTGCAGTTGGAAGCGACGTTGGGTGCCATTATAAATAGAAAAGCCTCTAGCGATAGTGTTTATGTCAAGACCAACGATATGCCCTACGGCGATAGCGGCTAGGGCATTTTGCACGTTATGGAGGCCGGGTACTTTTAGTTTCACACGGCCGACCGCTTTGCCCTGGTGTAACAAGTCAAAGCTGCTGCCCCCTGCCGGCAGTTTAATATTGGTAGCTTGCCAGTCGGCCCCAGCCTCTAAACCAAAGGTAACTACGTGGCAGTTGAGTCCGGGTAGAATATCGTGCACGTTAGGGTCGTCGTTTAAGGCCACCAAATACCCCTCCGGTGGCAACAGTTCAGCAAAGCGGCGGAAAGCGCGCTTGATGTTTACAATGTTACGGAAGTAATCGAGGTGATCGGCGTCGATGTTAGTGATCACGCCGATACGGGGTCTGAGGGCCAGGAAGCTGTCGTAATACTCGCAGGCCTCGGCTACCAGGTAGCCTCCGTTGCCTACCTTGACGTTGCCCTGGATGGCTTCGAGATCACCACCAACTAAAACTGTCGGTTTCAGACCAGCATGGTCTAGCATAACTCCGATCATAGCAGTAGTGGTGGTTTTGCCGTGGGATCCAGCCACGGCGATGCTGCATCTGGCTTCAGCCATCAGGTCGCCGAGCAGTTCGGCGCGGCTAAAAATAGGGATGCCATGTGCCCGTGCTGCTTCGAGCTCTACGTTATCTGGTGGGATGGCTGAAGTATAAACGACGGCTTGGGCACCGTTCACGCTCTCGGCATGGTGCCCCAGGTAAACAGTGGCGCCATTTTGCACGAGCCGATCGGTCAGGGGGGACTGTCTTAAATCGGAGCCTGACACTTGCCAGCCACGCCCGAGGAGGATCATGGCTAGCGCACTCATGCTGATGCCGCCTATGCCGATGAAGTGGATATGTTTGGGTTTGCTTAAATCTAATCGATTAGGCATCAAAAAAACCCCCTATTTTTTCGCATCTGTAGGTAAACCATCTTATGCGAAAGGGGGCAAAGGGGTGAAAACATAGGGGGCTGTTGCTCTGAACAGCCCCTCCGCTTACTGTTGGTTTGCAGCTGGTTCCATAGATTCTTTGCCTAGAAGCATGTCGGCTACCCGATAGACGTCACCCACTCCCATGGTGATTACCAGATCGCCAGGCCTCAGTTCTTGGCTGAGGTAAGCCGCAGCATCATATAGGGTGCCAATGTGCCGCACGTTGGGATGGGTTTTTTTCATCAAGTCTGCCAGCATGCCGGCGGTGACCCCAAAGGTGTCGACTTCCCGCGCCATGAAAATGTCGGTGATTAAAACCATGTCTGAGTCAACAAAGGCCGCAGGGAACTCGTGCATAAGCGCCTTGGTGCGGGTATGAGTATGGGGTTGAAAGACACTAATCACGCGTTTGGCATCAAAAGTTTTGGCTGTTTCTAATGTAGCTTTGATTTCTTTCGGATGATGGGCCACGTCGTCGTAGATACGGGCGCCGTTGTATTCGCCCTGCAAGTAGAAGCGGCGATGAGTGCCCTTGTAAAGCTCGAACCCCTTGGCACAAGTCTCTACGTCGAGGCCGTTGATGTGGCCAATGGCTATAGCGGCTAGGGCATTCTTAATGTGATGCTGGCCGGGCACGTGTAATACAATATGCCCCACCTTTTGTCCGTGGTGCAAGACATCGAAGCTGCTGCCACCCGAATGCAGTTGCATGTTCACAGCCCGCCAATCGGCATCGGGTTCTAAACCGAAGGTGATAACTTGGCAGTTGAGTCCGGGCAAAATATCGCGTACGTTCGGGTCGTCGCTATGGGCTACTAGGTGCCCTGTAGGTGGCAAGAGTTCGGCGAAGCGACGGAAAGACCGTTTAACATGTGCTAGATCTTTAAAATAGTCATGATGGTCGGCGTCGATGTTAAGAATGACACCGAGGTTAGGCCTTAAGTTAAGGAAGTTGTCAAAGTACTCGCAGGCTTCAGCTATAAAATATTCGCCATTTCCGACTTTAACGTTGCCATCAATATTATCTAGTTCGCCCCCGACTAAGAGGGTGGCTTCTAGCTGGGCTGCTTCGAAAATGAGCCCGACCATGGAAGTGGTGGTTGTCTTACCATGAGAACCCGAGATGGCGATCCCATATTTGGCTTCTTCCATTAGGGCACCTAAAAGCTCGCCCCGGGTGTAGATGGGGATACCAAGCTCGCGGGCCCGCACTAGTTCTGGATTTTCTGGTCTAATAGCCGATGTATAGATAATAACCTGGGCTCCTTCTACGTTGCTAGGTTTATGGTCGTAGTAAACGGTGGCTCCGGCCTCGGCTAAGCGCTCGGTTAAAGATGAACGAGACAGATCGGAGCCAGAAACTTGCCAGCCACGTTGTAATAATACATTGGCTAAGGCACTCATGCTAATTCCACCTATGCCTATAAAATGTGCGTGTCTAGGTTGTTTTAGATGCAAATGGGAAGGCATATTTTGTTACCCCCTATACTCTTAGCCTATTACATTTGTTTCCTTTTAGTAGAAAGAATATACTGCTAGGTTGCTACTGGTGTAGATTTACCCGCACTAGAGAAACCGCATCAATAGTTTTTTCTGCAAACGAAGCGAATACCCTGCCTGCTAGTTGCTGCCAGCATTAGGTTTTTCTAATCTGCAAGCGGTCGTTTTCCTAAAACAGTACTGGCGAACGGGCACTAGCTTTCTCGGCAGGAAGTAGTTAAAATGTTGGCGATAAATGCTTAAAATATACTCTAGCTAGACTTATATAGTTCTTGGCAGTGACCAGTTAGGTTGGCCTTTGTTAGCAATTGGCTAATTACTGATGTAAAGCCGTGCGGGTAACAAGGCAATTATAAAGGAGGCGGCTAGCTTGGTAAAGGAACTACTAGAGAATAGGGAAACAAAGCAGTTGCTCACAGCGGTATTGCGATTGGAATCCCTGGAAGAGGCGGCAGCCTTCTTTGCTGATATAGGGACTGTCACCGAATTAAAAGCCTTGGCGCAACGTTTAGAAGTGGCGCGACTTTTGCATAAGGGTTATACTTATACTCAAATCGAAGCACAAACAGGGGCTAGCACTGCCACCATTAGCCGGGTAAAGCGCTGTTTGCAATATGGTGCCGGTGGCTACAATGCCGTCTTGCCCCGCATGCATAAATGACCAGGAATCCCGGTCGCCTACGGCCTCCCGGGCGGGCGCGATTCAAAATGCCCAGCCCAGCGGACCGTTCATTTTTCATGGCGCCCCTACAGAAATAGCTCATGTTATGGGTGTTTTACCGCATGCTGAGGATATCGTAGGGAGGGCACTGCCGAGAAGATTGTCGTTAGGCAATTTTGTCCGAGGCGCGCCCGCAATGGAACACCAGCCTCCCGCAGCAAATGCGATATCTGCATGGGGTGGCCTACTGAAAAATTTGCAGGGCTACCGAAACTTTGTTAGGCATCAAACGTAATTGTTAATAGGAGAGGATGTGGAGGTGGCAGGATGGTAGACAAACGAAGATCGCTATTTTTGGTGCTAGCCTGGCTGATGGTGCTTATCTTGCCATCTATCGCGGTTGCCGCACCCGACGTCAAATTTCCAGAGCCTGTAGGCTTAGTCAACGACTTTGCTGGCGTGCTGACTCCCCAGGAGGAAGCCCAGATTCGGCAGGTGGCCGAAATGCTGTGGCAAAGTAATGGCGTTGAGTTGGCGGTGGTTACAGTTCTCGATACCAGTCCCTACGACACCAACACCTATGCCTTCCGGCTTTTCCGTGCTTGGGGCATCGGCGAGCAAAAGAAAGACAATGGTTTGCTCGTTTTGCTGAATATGGAGGAGAGGGAAATACGCATCGAGGTGGGGACGGGGCTAGAAGGCTACGTTACCGATGCTAAAGCCGGTCGCATCCTTGACCAAGCTTTGCCCGAGTTTAGAGCTAACCGCTATGGTTCTGGTCTTTATGTCATTGTCCAAGAACTAGCGCAGGCGGTGAGGGAAGCACCGGGCGAAGGCAAACCTTTGTGGCGCGCAGTGGAGCAGATGGGGCCTGTCGGTACGGCAGTTGTCTCATATATAGGGCTGATCATTTTTGCAGTCCTTTTCCGTCGTCATGATCTTCTCTATCTCTTGCTCCGTTTACCCGGCCTGTTCCTAAGTGGTGGCCGCGGCGGACGTGGTGGCCGTGGTGGCTGGGGCGGTGGTAGCTGGGGTGGGGGCGGCGGAGACTTCGGTGGTGGCCGCAGCAGTGGAGGCGGCTCTAGCCGCAAATTCTAAATCGGATGGTAAGCAATCTTAGGGAGGGGAAATCTTCATGAAACGAACTGGTCTTTTGGCCATCTTGGCAGTCGTCGCAGTTTTGGCCTTCAGTGCCATCGGCGCGTACAACAAGATGGTGGTTCTGGAGCAGGCAGTTGACGGCGCCTGGGCGCAAGTAAACACGCAGCTGCAACGCCGCTATGACCTGATCCCGAACCTGGTTAACACTGTCAAAGGTTACGCTGCCCACGAGCAGGAAGCAATTCAGGCTGTAACTGAAGCCAGGGCGGCGATGCTGGGTGCCAGAACACCAGCTGAACAGCAACAAGCTGCTGCTAGTTTGGAAAACGCTCTCGGACGACTCTTGGTAGTGGTCGAGAACTATCCGCAGTTGAAAGCTGACACGGTGTTTGTGGGCCTGATGGATGAATTAGCCGGTACAGAAAACCGCATTGCCCAGCACCGGATGCTTTTTAACGATGAAGTGCGAGCCTATAACACCTATATTGCTCGTTTCCCGAACGTGATCTGGGCCAAGATTTTCGGCCACAGCCCGCGCATCTACTTCGAGATTCCAGAGGCAGCGCAAGTAGCTCCCCAAGTGGAATTCTAAATTATACTATAAGCCTATAGCCTCCGGGCGGTTGCCCGGAGGCTGTTTGTTTTTCTGCGCTTTTTGGCCTGGGGTAACTGCTCGGGCCCTGGAACAGCTTCCAACGGGTCTACGCAGTAACCACAGGCCTGCATGATTGTACGCCGACCTCTGCATAACGGGCGGTGCGCCCGCGCCCGTGCTGTTCATTTTTCCGGCAGCTTGGTTCATTATTCCCGTATACAAGCCATAAGCTGTTAATGAAGGCGAGGGGAGGGGAAAATATGCGAGCATCATCTCGGTTTGAGCGCAAGGCCATCTGCTTGGGCCTGCTTTGGGGCATCCTATCGGTGGGTGACTGGTCCGGGGATAATTTTCTAATCAGATGGTTGCGGTTTCCCGTCGCTGTTTTCTCATTTCTCGGATCTAGTTGGGGCTGGTCGGCACAGTCTGCCTATGCTTTAGCCATTATTGCTAGCACCTGCCTGACTTATGCCTTGGCCCGCCTGCTAGCTTTACTAGGGCGACGCTTGCTCTATTGGCGAGTGGGGAGAGTGAGGCGAGGCGGCCTACGTTAAGAACGGGGAGGAATTAAGTATATGTTTTGGAAAGTGATATTTACTACCTTCGGCCTGGTTTTTTTGGCCGAGTTGGGCGATAAAACCCAGTTGGCGACCATGCTATTAGCCGCCAAGAGCGAATCTCCAGTTGGCGTCTTTATCGGTTCGGCTATTGCTTTGGTAATGAGTTCGCTGGTGGGAGTGCTGGCAGGTTCTGTAATTACCCGCCTTATTCCGCCCCAATATATTCAAACTGGAGCGGGGGTAGCCTTTGTTGTTTTGGGCATCTTATTAATCGCGGGCAAGTTCTAAGGGAAGATATTGCTTAGCTTGACGACACTTTATGCCTTTAGCTATAATTACCCCAAAGCGATGATTAGGAGAGTAGCAGTGCAAGGCTTTGGTAAGCGAGCCGGGAGTGGTGGAAGCCGGTCCGAGCGGCACTGTGAAGCGCACCTAGGAGCATTTGCGGCTGCCGACCGTTATCCGGCTAAAGCGGGCGTAAGCCAAAAAGAGTGGTACCGCGGGAAACCTCTCGTCTCTTTGATGTGATGAGAGGTTTTTAATGTTTAACACTAAAAAAGAGGAGGCCTCTTGATGCAGATATTTAAGGAACAAGTTGCCCAGCATCTGGCTCCCTTGCTAGACTGGGAACCTAGTCAAGTAGTAGATGCTTTGGAAATACCCCCGAACAGTAAAATGGGAGACCTAGCCTTCCCTTGCTTTCCCCTGGCAGCCAAACTGCGCCAGGCCCCACCCCGTATCGCGGCTGATTTAGCCGAGCGCTTGGAGCTGCCCCAGGTGGTGGAAAAGGTGCAGGCTGTTGGCGGTTACCTAAACTTCTTCTTAAAACCGACGGTATTGGCCCAGCAGGTGCTGGAGGCTATCCAGGAGGCTGGCGATACTTTTGGTAACAGCGAGCAAGGAGTCGGCAAGAATATTGTTATCGACTTTTCTTCGCCCAATATCGCTAAACCCTTTGGCGTTGGCCATATGCCCACTACAGTGTTGGGTAACTCTATCAGCCGCCTATATACGGCACTTGGTTATAACGTAATCCGCATCAATCATTTAGGCGATTGGGGCACCCAGTTTGGCGCCATGATAGTGGCTTACCTCAAGTGGGGGAACAACGACCCGTTAACAGAAGACGCCATCGGCAAGCTCTACCGCCTCTATGTTAAGTTCCACCAGGAGGAAGAGAAAGAGCCTTCTTTGCGGGATGAAGCCCGAGCTTGGTTTAACCGACTAGAAGCCGGCGATGAAGAAGCGACACGCCTATGGAAACTATTCTACGACGTCAGCTTGAAGAATTTCCGCCGCACTTATGACCGCTTGGGGATCGAGTTTGACCATTATACCGGCGAAAGTTTTTATGTTGACAAGGTGGAGGATGCCTTAGAACGGGTCAAGGCTGCAGGTATAACCGAAATTAGCGATGGTGCACTAGTCGTGCCTTTGGGCGACGACTTACCTCCTTGCTTGTTACAGAAGTCCGACGGGGCGACCCTTTATGCTACGCGCGACCTGGCTGCCTTATTTTATCGGGAAGCCGCCTTTAATCCCGAGCGCATCATTTATGTGGTCGCCCTAGATCAGTCGTTGCATTTCCAGCAGCTAAAATTAGTGCTAGAGAAAATGGGCCTACCATTAGCCGATGCCTTGGTACACGTTCCCTTCGGTTTGGTCAAATTGCCGACGGGTAAGATGTCGACCCGGCGAGGGCACATGGTGCTGCTCGACGAAGTGCTGGAAGAGGCTACTGCGCGTGTAGCCGAGATTATTGCCGAGAAGAATCCCCACTTACCTAATAAGGAAGAGGTGGCCGAACAGGTTGGTATTGGCGCTGTTATCTTTAACAATCTCAAGAATGGTCGCATGCGCGATATTATTTTCGATTGGGATGAAGTGCTCAACTTCGACGGTGAGACAGGGCCTTATCTGCAATACACCCATGCTCGTTGTCGGTCTGTATTGCGCAGGTCGGGGCAGCAAGAATTCACCTTGCCCGCAGACTTAACAGGCCTGACCGACGAGGCAGCCCAGCAGGTACTGAAGCGTTTGAGCCAATTCGGCGAGGCTATTGACAAAGCTGCTCAAACCTATGAGCCATCTACAGTTTCTCGCTATCTGCTTGATCTGGCGCAAGACTTTAATCGCTTCTACAATACTTGCCGCATTATCGGTGAAGACCCGGCTGTAGAGGCTAGCCGTTTAGCTTTAGTTGACGCAGTAGCTACCGTTTTACGCCGTGGCTTGTATTTGCTCGGCCTAGCAGCTCCCGAGCAGATGTAAGTGCAGCTGATAGGGTACCCTAAGCCAAAAGGAGGGTACCCTATGAAGCGAAAAATTCGTTGCCGGCCGCTGCCGATGCCGCCAGTCTTTGCCTGGGGCGATACGACGGTCAATTGGTCGCGGGATGTAGACGAGTATATGGCCATTCGCTCTTACAACCGTATGTGTGATTTGCTGCGGCGCCGCCAGAGGCGGCGCTAATCCTAGAGATTTGTATTACTATGGAGGTGTTAGTTTGGGGGGTGCCGAAAGAGAGGAAAGGAGCGCTGGTGGCGTGGTTTGGTACCAGGGGCAAGTCTTGGTTTTGCGCAACTTTCGCAACGAATATATTTTTCCTAAAGGGCATCTAGAGCCGGGGGAAACAACAGAAGCAGCCGCTTTGCGGGAAGTGGCTGAGGAAGCCGGGCTTATGGCTACCATTATTTCGCCCTTGCCCGATACTACATATACCTACCAAAGAGCCGGGCAGCCACAGGCCAAGCGGGTTAGTTGGTTTAATATGGACGCAACTAACGATTTGGTGCAGGTAGACGGCAAAGAGATTCTATGGGGAGCTTTTATGTCACCGGCAGAAGCAGAAGCCTGCTTGACCCATGAATTAGATCGCCAGCTATTACGCCAGGCGCAAGAGTCGATGGCCCAAGGGAGGGGTGGAGAGTGATAAACCGGGAGCGTTTGCATAAACTACAAACGTTGGCGCAGGCTGAAGATATTGCTGCTTTCGTGGTAGCGCCGAGCGCCAGCCTTTTTTACTTGACGGAGTTTAGCATGGGCCTGAGTGAACGGCCAGCTTTTCTGCTCGTACCCAAGCAAGGGGAAGTTAGCTTCTTATGCCCAGCTTTCGAGGCAGAAAGGGTGCGTCGCGGTACAGGCATAGAGCGTTTGATTACATATACAGACGAAGCCGGGCCCTACGACGCTCTGAGCCAGGCCCTAACAGACTGGAACTTAGGCCGACGCATCGCCTTTGAATTTCAGGCTTGTCGCTTATTGGAATATGATGTGGTAGCAAAGGCTTTGGGCAATAATATCGATATCGTGGACGCTCGCCCGCATTTGGCCCAGCTGCGCATGGCTAAAGATGCGACCGAGCAGGCTCACTTGGAGCGGGCGGCCGCTGCTGTCAATGTGATGCTGGACGCTATTCAAGAAAATCTTAAGCCGGGCGTGCGGGAGGTCGAACTAGAGGCGGCGGCCAGGGAAGCCCTAGTCCAACATTACCCGGATGCCCAGGTGGCTTTCATCTCTATTGCTAGCGGTGAACGCACGGCTATTCCCCATGCTGGCACCACCGATCGGGCCCTGCAGGCGGGAGATTTAGTCTGGGCCGATTTGGGTGCCCGTGTCAATGGTTATGTTTCTGATATTACCCGTACCTTTGCTACCGGTCCTTTAGATGCCGAGCTGGCACAGGCTTACGAGTTGGTCTTACAGGCAAATATAGCAGCCTGCAGAGCGGCGAGGCCTGGAGTCTTAGCCGAGCAGCTGGATGAGGTAGCGCGGGAGGTAATCCGCGCTGGCGGTTTCGGACCCCAATTCACCCATCGGACAGGGCATGGTATCGGTTTAGAGGTACACGAGGAACCTTATATTGTGGCTGGCAACGCCTTACCGCTACGGCCAGGCTATGCCTTTACTATCGAACCAGGCATCTATTTGCCGGGTAAAGGCGGTATCCGCATTGAAGACAATGTCATTATCACCGAGACAGGAGCTAAGGTGATCACGTCCTATCCGCGCGATCTGCGTCTTTAGATTCTCTTAATGAAAGGACGGCTCATAAATGGAAAATAAAGTTCTACAAGAGTTACAGGCCGAGTTCCCCCACGTGATCAGGCTAGGCGAGCCGATGCAGGATCACACGTCCTTTCGGCTGGGGGGGCCGGCCGCTGCCATGGCAATCCCCAATTCGATTAAACAGTTGCAGGACATCTTAGTTTTTTGCCGCGCCCATAAGTTGCCGATCTTTATCATGGGTAATGGCAGTAATCTTTTGGTACGCGACGGTGGTATCCGTGCTGTCGTGATAAAAATCGCTGGTGCCATGTCGACGGTAACCTTGACCGAGGCGGGAATGGAAGCTGAAGCAGGTATTTCCTTGTCGGCCTTGGCGCACACAGCCGTAGAGGCCGGCCTGGGTGGCCTCGAGTTTGCAGCGGGTATCCCGGGCACCTTGGGCGGAGCCGTGGTGATGAACGCCGGTGCCTATGGCGGTGAGATGAAGGATGTTGTCGATTTCGTCCTAGCCCTCGATTATGAGGGCCGCGAGCATCGTTTTAATGCCAACGAGATGAATTTTGGTTACCGCCAGAGTGCTATCCAGGGCAAGGAATTGACAGTTGTGAAAGTGGGCTTGCGCTTGCCCGAGCAAGACCCTGCCGTCAGCCGCGCCTTGATCAGCGATTATAACGCGCGGCGTCGGGCCAAACAGCCTCTGCATTTGCCTAGCGCCGGCAGTGTTTTCAAAAGACCGCCAGGCCATTATGCCGGCCAGTTGATCGAGGAAGCCGGTCTCAAAGGCAAGCGTATTGGTGGGGCGCAGGTGAGCCCCATGCATGCAGGTTTTATAGTAAATGTAGGCAATGCTACCGCTAGTGACGTGGAGGCATTAATTCGGCATGTGCAGGAAACTGTGGCCGCCAAATTTGGAGTACGGCTAGAAACGGAAGTACGCATAGTCGGTGAAAGTATTCGGCCAGTTGCAGGTGAAACTAGGACGGCAGACGAACATATTTAGATATTATGATATAATGAACAGACTGATAGTTATTACTTAACGATCAGTTATTGCTACCGTTGTAAGAATTATAATTGGAGGAGGGGTATTGGTGGCAGAAAACAGTGTCGGCAAACTAGCTCGTCGACTTTTCCTAGAAGAGGGTTATAACTGCGCTGAGGCTGCTTATCTAGCCATTGCTAAGGATCATAGCGAAGCAGAAAAGGCTTTAGGCTGCCGCTTAGTAGGTGGCTTCGGTGGTGGCGCTGGCAGCGGCCATATTTGCGGGGCTTTGGCAGGTGCGGTGGCTGGTTTAGGCTTGTTCTTTGGCCGGCAGCCGGGTGAGCCGCGGGCCGATCAGCTAAGGGCTTTGGCTAAGGCTTTAAGCGAAGGCTTTGAAGCAGAGTTCGGTTCTGTAAATTGCCGCGACATTAAGCCCGAGGGTGAGGGCTTCCGTCAGCGTTGTGCCGATTTTGTCGAGTGGAGCGCCCAGGAAGCGGTCCGCCTGATCGACGAGGCATTAGTAGAAGACGACGATTGTGGTTGAATGTAGAATGTAACGCTTCCTAGGAAGGGAAGTATTCAGCAATAATGCCCCGCACTAGCGGGGCATTATTTGCAGAAAAAAAGCGGCAACACTACCGCCTTGATTTGCATATGGTCGGGGCGAAAGGATTTGAACCTTCGACCTCACGGTCCCGAACCGTGCGCTCTACCAAGCTGAGCCACGCCCCGAAAAATCTTACTCATGTATTATAACATAGGCTTGCACTTCTAGCAATTTGTTTTGGTGGTCTAGCTTTAAGTTTTGGGAGCAGGTGATATAGATGCAGATTGGTAATGTCCAGCTAGAAAACCCGGTTATTGCGGCTCCTATGGCTGGTTTTACCGACCAAGCTTACCGGCTTATCGCTAAGGAGTTTGGCTGTGGCTTAGTCTATAGCGAAATGGTAAGCGATTTAGGCTTAGTTTACGACCAAAGCAAAACTAAGCGTATGTTGCATGTGGATCCGCGGGAAAGGCCGGTGGCCGTACAAATTTTTGGTAGCGACCCCGAGGCTATGCACAAAGCAGCTCGTTTAGCCTATGAGATCAGCCAGTGCGAAATCATAGATATCAACATGGGCTGCCCGACCCCTAAGATTGTGAAGAACGGGGAAGGTAGTGCCCTGATGCGCAACATTCTTCTTGCCAGTGCCATCGTTAAAGCGGTCGTGGAGGCTGTACCGGTGCCGGTGACCGTGAAGATGCGCAAAGGCTGGGATGACGATGAATTGACGGCCGTACCTTTGGCGCAGGCGGTGGAAGCAGCCGGTGCCCAGGCGGTTACCGTGCATGGGCGGACGCGTGAACAATTTTATAGCGGCCAAGCCGATTGGGATATTATCCGCCAGGTGCGGGAAGCCGTATCTATTCCTGTTATCGGCAATGGCGATATTACCCGTCCAGAGGATGCGGTGGCTATGCTGGAGCAGACTGGCTGTGCGGCGGTGATGATAGGGCGCGGAGCTATGGGCAGGCCCTGGCTGTTTGGTCAGATAGTGCAGCTACTTAGCACCGGGCGTTATGAGCCCGACCCCAGCCTGGAGGAGCGGCAAGAGATTGCTTTGCGACATTTAGATCTGGCGGTGCAGCTGAAGGGAGAAAAACAAGCCTTGCGAGAAATGCGCAAGATTTTAGCTGCTTATGTGAAGGGCCTACCCCAGGCAGCAAGGCTGCGCGATGCTATTAACCAAGCCGATTCCATAGCGGTCATGCAGCACGTGTTGCAGATGGCGTTTTCTCCTGATAATAAATAGAGAGAAGGCATGGAAAAGGGGTGACTGTGGATGGACTTTATTCGCATCGGGGAAAAGTTGATCAGCCGGGAGAAGCTTAGACACTTAATAGATAAAGCACTGGAAAAGCGGGTAGCTGGCGCTTCGCAACAGGAAGTAGCCAATATGCTGGGTGTAGACCGTAGTTTTGTATCGCGGTTGGAGACTTTAGGGGAAATACGTAAAGGGGGAAAAATAGCCCTCATTGGCTTCCCTGTAGGCAACAAGGAGGAATTGACCCAGATAGCCACGGAATATGGCGTCGATTATTGCTACTTGCTGACTGACGAAGAACGCTGGCGCCTGGCCAATGAGTCTAGCGGTAAGGATTTGATCAACGAGATCATGCGGATAGTGGCCTTTGCTCGTACTTATGATACGGTGATTTTTATCGGATCCAACATGCGAATCCGTTTTGCCGAAGCCTTGACCGACAAACAATTGATTCCAATAGATTTAGGCCCATCGCCAATCCAAGGCGATCGTTACGTAGACCCCAATCTCTTGCGCAACATATTACATAACATACAAAATAACTGACGTTGGCGTTATGCCCGGTGCCAATAGCCCCAAAAGCACTTACGCATGACCGCGCCCGCCCGGGAGGCCGCAGGCCGACCGGCGAAATGTGCGCCTCCGGCGGCAGTCTCCGTACTAACACCTTCTATTAAGCATAAGGCTTAACAGGAGGTGTTTGTTATGTCCGGGTATCCCCCCGTTATCTATGCGCAAGGGCTACAAGGCGCTCGTTGGCGCTTATACGCTCCTTGGACGAGATTTTTACCCTCAGCCTTTATGGACAAAACGGCACCCCGTTGGTCGCCGCGCTGTATTTGGCAAGGAGCGGTTGCCTGTGGTCGGCAGCAGACAGCCATACAGGTTTATGTTGGCCCTGGCGTGGCTCCGAACAACAAAAGCGATCCCTGGTGGCAAGGTTTGGCGATTGGCGGTGAGCAACACCTAGTTATTTCGTCAAATTTGCCGGCAGTAGCTAGGCTCGGCCCATTACCGCCGGGGCGTTTGTTGGTGGCTGGTTGTGTGCGCCAAGCCCTCCCTCCCTTAGTGAGGCAGTTGCAGTTATATGGCGATCGTTTAGCCATCGGCATGGCGGTAACCAAGAACGAAACGCCCTGTTGGCTGGCAACTGTAGAGGGACTAGCTCGACGGGTAACGATATTGACCGACAAACGCAGCAGCCCCTGGCCTTTAGCCCCTTCGGGATTGGCTTTACGTCAGCTTCATTACGGAGTATCTCGTTTAGATGTTGACATATTGATTGTTTCGCCAGAACTGATACCGCAAGTACAAGGTATAGCCTTGCCTCGGGATGTAGTTATTATTCTCACCGATGGGGCTAGGCCGCAGCATTGGCTAGGCGATTATGGCCTGTGGTGGGATTTTAGCCAGTTGCCGGTATTGCCGAGTGAACTGTTAGCGCATCCGACCGATCTATTGCCGTTAGGAGAAGCAGTGTTGCTGGCTGCTCATCTAGCTCATTGGCCACGGCCTTGGCAGGCTAGGTTGCTGGCAGTAGAACAGGCCCTGCAGCAGAGCGAATGGCCTCTTAGGTGGCAGCTCGCTTCCCTGATGGCTGAATAATCCCCAAAATTGGTTGTTCTGCCCAGAAATGACGTTTGACAACAAAACAGAGCGTCCGTATAATATGAGGGCATATCGGCAGGCTGTTAGGTGTGCTTGCATGCTGTTGTAAAATTTTTCTCTCAATGCATGTTACTGGCTCTAACAACTCTCGCATAGTTTCAAGGTAAAGCACATACTATAAAGCACGCGCAGCTGGGAGATAAGATGGTTGCTGAAAACCCATGTGCGAGGGACGCATCTTAGGCGTCCCGCAGTTACCGTTGTAAAGGAGAGAAAAGAATGCCTGAGAAAGAGATCTTGCTAACGGCAGAGGGCCTAAAGAAGCTTGAGGATGAGCTAGCCTATCTGAAAACTGTTAGGCGTAAAGAGGTGGCCGAGCGGATTAAGGCTGCCATCGAATTCGGCGATATCAGCGAGAATTCTGAGTATGATGATGCCAAGAACGAACAAGCTTTCCTGGAAGGACGCATTGCGAACTTAGAACGGAATTTGCGCTATGTTCGTGTAATAGATGCTAATGAAATCGGCACTGAAAAGGTTGGCATCGGTACGACGGTGCGCTTAAAAGATCTAGATTATGGAGATGAAATCGAGTATTCTCTAGTGGCTTCGCCGGAAGCCAATCCGATGCAAGGGCGTATTTCGAATCAGTCTCCAGTTGGAAAAGCACTGATGGGATGCCAAGTCGGCTCTGTAATAGAAGTCGAGGTGCCGGCGGGCGTTCTCAAGTACGAGGTTCTAGAAATCCGCCGTTAGTAGCAGGGTCGCCCCGAGCCATTGCTCGGGGCGATATAAAATTAAATGCAGCAGCAGTGCTTGACAAAAAGTAAAACCATATGCTAAGATAACTCTTGCCGATGTGCGGTGAGGCACAAGGCAGATGATCCTTGAAAACTGAACAATGAGTAGCGTACGGTTTTGCTGGTTGCAAAACTAAGTACGAAACCTTGGTGTAAAGCATGTCATAAGACATGCAAAACACGAGGTCTTAATTAAGACCCGCAATTCTTTATAGGACGCATAGCGTCTGATTTAAATGGAGCCACAGGCTCGCTGAAAGAGTAAGTAGGGGCAAAAGCCCATACAATAATCTTATCGGAGAGTTTGATCCTGGCTCAGGACGAACGCTGGCGGCATGCCTCATACATGCAAGTCGAGCGGTC
>JAAYHE010000045.1 GCA_012735505.1 Bacillota bacterium | reverse complement strand
ATCTGACTGTGCCCAGTTTTATCTCGGCGATTTCCGCAATTTCTTCATAAGTATGCCCCTGGATTTCCCGTAAGGTTAACACGATCCGATATTGGGGAGGCAGTTCGGCTAATGCTTGTTGAATAATTTGCTGCAATTCCTTCTGCAAATAGCCTTCCTCCGGCCCTATATCATCACTCGGTAGTTCTCGAGGCATATCGCCTTCTTCAGTAATAATTCTTTCGTCTAATGACATGGTAATAGTCGGGCGGCGCTTGCGTTTGCGCGCTTCGTCTAAAAAAGTGTTAGTCACCAGTCGATAAAGCCAGGTAGAGAAGGCCGCCTGTCCTCGGAACTGACCGATGTGTCTATAAACTTTTAGGAAAACCTCTTGGGCTAAATCATTGGCATCTTCGACGTTGCCTGTGAGCCTGTAAGCCAGTTGATAAACCTTTTGTTCATAGCGAATGACTAGCTGTTCAAAGGCAGACAGATCGCCCTTGATAAATTCCCTCACCAATTGTTCATCGGTAAGTCCGGTGAGCCCCACGACTACCCCTCCTTACCACCGGTGAACTAGCAAAGTATTCGTCAAAGAGTATTAGACGTTTAACAAACACCTTTTGTTCCCAGTAATCTCATCTATTTTAGATTTAGATTGTAGTATGTAGTTTCCCTTTAGGCAAAAAATAGAACCATCTATCTGACGCCTTGCGTGAAAGAATCCAAACATGGTAAAAATAGAACAAAGCGGTCTGTAGCCGCTACAAAAGGAGGAAATGATCATGATCTCCAGTAAACAACGGAGCTATTTACGGGGCTTAGCCAATCCCTTAGAACCCATCTTTCAGGTCGGCAAAAGCGGCGTGAGTGAAAATGTGGCTGAAGCTATCAACGACGCTCTGCAGGCGAGGGAGCTGATTAAGGTGCGAGTCTTGAAAAACGTCGCACAAGACCCGCGGGAAGTAGCAGAAGAATTAGCGCAAGCTACGGGTGCCAGTGTTATCCAAGTGATTGGCCAAAACATCGTCTTGTATCGGCGTAACCCAGAAGAACCGGTTATTGATCTTCCCTAGGTATATAAACAGCCAGCGGTGCTGAAACAGCACGACCAGTACATTCAGTAATGCTCGCGCGCTAGATTTTATCCATGTGAGTATTCGGCCTGAGGCAACTGCTGGAGCCCTAGAGGGCTCCAACGGGCCTACGCAGTAACCTAGGCCTGCGTCCCACACGAGCGACGGTGCGCGTCATTGCCGTAAAGCGCTTGGCCATAAATCAAAAGGGCGAAGGAGCCAAGGGTAACGCACCGCCGCACTTGCTGCCAGGCCAAGGGTTAATCCATTGCGGGCGCACCTTGGCCAAAATTGCCCTCCGGCAATTTTGCCTGCGGGGCGCCCACAGATATAGCACCATGTTTCGCGATATCGTAGGGCGTCTTGACAGCCTTGCCTACATGGCTTCTCCCTGCAATAGCTGCACACGATTCAAGTTATAGTAGACGCCCCTGCGGCCTAGCAACTCGAGATGGGTTCCTTGCTCGACAATCCGCCCTTTATCAATCACGACGATTAGATCTGCATCGCGGATGGTAGATAGACGGTGGGCAATGACAAAGGAAGTTCTCCCTTGCAGCAATACTGCTAGCGCCTCTTGAATTAACTTTTCCGTGTGGGTATCAATACTCGACGTAGCCTCGTCTAAGATAAGAATCCGCGGGTCCGCCAACAAAGCCCGAGCAAAGGAGATAAGCTGGCGTTGCCCTACCGATAATTTAGATCCTCGTTCTTGCAACTCCGTATCATACCCTCGCTCTAGTTGCATGATAAATTCATGGGCATTGACTGCCTTGGCCGCTGCTATGATTTCTGCTTCAGTGGCATCCAAGCGCCCGTAGCGAATGTTATCACGCACAGTACCCGAGAAAATAAATGTATCTTGCAGCACCAGGCCGATCTGGCGCCGCAGGGAGTTCAAGCTTACCTTCCTAATATCCTGTCCGTCAATATAGATGCTTCCGGCCTGTGGATCGTAGAATCGACTCACTAAATTGATGATTGAGCTTTTCCCAGCTCCAGTAGGACCGACGAGTGCAATAGTTTGCCCCGGCTGGGCATGCAGATTAATATTTTGCAGCACCATCCGGTCATCGTTGTAGCCAAAGGTAACGTTGTCGAAGATGACTTCGCCGCGGATTGTTCCTAATTCAATAGCATCAGGTGCATCATCGATATCTACTGGATAATCCAGGATTTCAAAAACCCGCTCGGCCGAAGCCATAGCAATCAGGAGTTGATTATAAATATTACTCAGGTCGCTGATCGGTCCCCAAAAACGGCCCAAGTAACCGATGAAAGCGACCAGCTCACCCACCGTAATGTTATTACCAGCAAAAAGCAGCTGGGAGCCAAACCAATAGACTACAACTGAACCTATCACTTGTGTTATATCCACTGATGGTCCGAAAAACATATTGATCCGCATGGCCCGCATCCAGGCGTTCTTATAGTCGTCATTCAGGTCTCGGAAATGCTGTAGGTTTGTTTCCTCGCGCCCAAAACATTGAATGACACGCATCCCCGATAAGGTTTCCTGCAGGTTAGCGTTGATATTAGCATTTCGATAGCGTACATCCCGCCATGTTTCCCTGACTAACCGCCGTAGCTTAGTCGCTATTAGTAACAGCAAAGGCACGACCAATAGTGAGAACAAGGCTAGTTGCCAGTTCATCCAAAACATAACTAGAGTTATGCCCACCAAGCTAATAATGTCGGTGATCAGGTTCACTAATCCGCCGGTAAGCAGCTGATTTAGCTGGTTAACATCATTAGTAATGCGCACCATAATTTTACCGGCGGGGCGGCTATCAAAGAACTTAAACGACAGGCGTTGGATGTGCGCAAACAGCTGGGCCCGCATATCCAGCAATATGTTTTGCCCGAGGCGCGACATCAGCCGCGTCCGTTGCCGGGAGCAATAGAGGACAACAAACTGTAGCCCTAGGAGTAGTAACCCTATGAGGGACAGACCAAGCAAGTTCCCATTAGTGATGTGGACATCGATAGCAATCTTCATCAAATAGGGGTTGCTTAAGTTGGCTACAGCCAGCACTATCATGAGAGCTAGCACATAGACAACCGTTTGCCGATAAGGGCGTAAGAAACTCAGCAAACGCACAAACTGGGCCTTATCAAAAGGCTTTTCTATAGCTTCGTCTTGGTCATAAAGGTTGGTACGCGGCTTAGAAGTCGCCTTAGGATCTTTTCTCGCCTTAGCCAACCACCCCACCCCCCGTTGTCCCTGTTGCCTGCACCAAGTCACGTAACCTTTCCTGTTCCCGATATTGCTCTTGATAAATATCGTTATAGATAGCACTAGTAAGCAGCAGTGAATCGTGGGTGCCCTGGGCAACGATACGCCCATTTTCCATGACTAAAATAATGTCGGCATCCTTCACCGTCGCCAACCGATGGGCGATGATAAAGGTGGTTCTGCCTTGCATAATACTGCGTAACGCAATTTGAATGCGATGCTCAGTTTCCATATCGACACTAGAAGTAGCATCGTCCAAGATCAAAATGCGTGGGTCTGTTAACAAAGCCCGCGCAATTGCTACCCGCTGCCTCTGGCCACCCGACAGCCCAATACCCCGCTCCCCCACAAATGTGTCGTATCCCTCGGGCAAGTCGCTAATAAAGGCATGAGCTTGAGCTGCCTGCGCTGCAGCTTCAATATCAGTCTGCGAGGCATCCTGGCGGCCGAAAGCAATATTGTCTCCCACAGGCATGGAGAAAAGGAAGGTTTCTTGCAGCGCAATACCAATATGTTTACGCAATGCGCCTAAGTCCCAATCCCGCACATCCACATCGTCAACCAGAACTTGGCCACCGGTGACATCATAAAAGCGAGGAATCAGGTTAACCAAAGATGTTTTCCCCGAGCCGGTGGCACCAACTATAGCCACAGTCGTCCCCGGCTCTACGACTAGGTTGATGTCTTGCAGTACATCAGCCGAACCATAATGGAGATTAACGTTGCGAAACTCGACCTTGCCTCTGACTTTCCGGCTAACTGCTCCTGCTGGCGAAGCGATAGCCGGTTGCGTATCCAGTATTTCAAAAAGGCGCTCGGCAGCTGCCAATGCTTGCTCCAGCAGGTTGACTAAATGACCCAGACGGCGAATAGGCCAAATCAGAGACCAGATATATGAGTTGAAAGCCACGAAGGAGCCGAGGGTTAAATTCCCTTGAATTACTTGGTAACCGCCATACCAAAGCACAGCCACGCTACTGAAACCGCTCAACAAATCCATGATCGGAATATAAGTAGCCCTGACATCGGCAGAATAAACTACTCGCTCCCAAAGCTTTTCGTTTTCGCGAGCAAACTTGTCTATTTCGTGCTGCTCGCGGGCGAAAGCTTTTACTACGCGCACTCCAGCAATATTTTCTTGCACAACAGCGCTTAGCGAAGCGTTCTGCCGACGAATATGGGAGTAAGCCGGCCTGATTTGGCTATCAAAACGAAAAACAACCCAAGCGAGAAAGGGCGACATTGACAAACACAGAAGTGTTAGTTTGGTATTCATCTTGAGCAGAATCACCATAACAACTACCAGAGTGAGAGCACACTCATAAAGATTAAGGATACCGTCCGAAAAGAAGACACGTAAAGCCTCGACATCGCCGGTGAGGCGAGACATGAGCTCTCCCGTACGCACCTTGTCATAGTAAGAAAAAGACAAGCGTTGCAGATGAGCATAAAGAGACACACGTAAGTCGTAAATGACACCTTGTCCGACTCGCTCAATTTGGCACCCCTTTATATAGCGCAGGACGCCGCGAGCCAAAGCCACTAACAACATGCCGCCGCAGATAGGGAGCAACAGTTGCTTCTCGCCCCCTTTGAGCACGCGGTCGACTAACATGCCAGAGAAATAGGGGTTAACCATTCCCAGCACTGTTAAAGTCGTCAGTGTTACTACCGCCACCAACAGATGTTGCCAGTAGGGAACCGCATAGCTGAGCATTCTTCGTATCGTTCTCACAAGGAGTACCTCCTCCGGCAAACTGCCATTATTTTGATTGAATATGGATTCTCCCGCTATCAACTTACTCCTGCTTTTTAGATAATAGTTACATTACTTTAAACTTAGACTAGGTAACAAAAAGAAGCGACGGTAAGCCGCTTCTTTTCCGTTCACCTACCACACTATTTCTGCTTGGGAACGTGGGGACGATCTTCTTTTTCCGCTTTCCGCAACTGATAATCCGACCAAGCCCGTTCGGCATTACTTTGGACTGGCTCCTGCAGCGGCTGGAGATTGGCATATCCTCGCACATTCGCCTTGCCAGCTAGTTTGTGTAAGTCAGAGCGTTGATCTAGACGGTCATCATATTTGTCTACATAGAGCTGCCCATTCTCATCTACAGTAGCTAACGCACCTCACTCGCAAACTCTACGCCGAAAGCCCGTAAATGATCGCGTAGCCATTTTTCAGTCAGCCCCCGCTGCGCCAAGCGTTCATGTAT
Source organism: Bacillota bacterium (assembly GCA_012735505.1). Taxonomy (GTDB): domain Bacteria; phylum Bacillota; class UBA994; order UBA5500; family UBA5500; genus JAAYHE01. Next base: position 1,309 of record JAAYHE010000045.1, on the reverse strand, counting down.
GATTTTTCCGTCTACGATTACCTCTATCGGCATACCCGTGTAGCGTCCAGCTACCAATGCATCCTGCCTAGTTAAGGGTTCAGATTGGGGGTTACGCAACACCGAGAGGGTACCATCAGGTTCGAGCACGGCCATATCAACTTCGGCTAGATCAAAAATGCTCTGCGTTCGCAATTTTGACAGCAATTGTTCGGCACTTATCCGTTTTCGGTGCAGATTATGCTCCAATATTTTGCCGTGATAAATCAGCATCACCGGGTCCCCTTGCAGACTTTGCCGCACTGCTCGACTGCGGGTCAGGGCGTATCTTTCTAACAAAAGCAAGCCAAGCCACAAGCCGCAGATAATAGCGGCTGAACCTAAAGAAAAAGCTGGTGCCAGAGCTCCGATCGCTACCACAATGGCCAAACTATTGAGAAGGGTAAGCTCTAACACCGATACCTGAGAAACTCGTCGCACACCGATCAAGTGGGCTACTAAGCGAATGATGCCGTAGGCTAATAGCCCTTTGCCTATGGTTAGATATAGCGGCAAATGTATCCCTCCCTCGTTAGGTTCCATACCCCCGAGCGGGGGGGTATGGAAGTTGGCGAAACTGCCTAGCTACGACTGGGGCGACTGAGAATTATCGTGAACGACATTATTTTGCGTAGGAATTATGGTGCTGCCGTAGGCAGGCTGAATTTCGCTAGCGTATTGAGGTTCTTCCTGCATGATATAATCCAAACGGTTACGCAGTTGGCTGACGGTGTTATCCATAGATTGAGCCAACTGCTGAAACATCTGTTTTGCTTGCTGGTCCTCGGTCTCTAGCGCGAAGCTCTTGAGACTAGCAGCTACACTTTCAGCATTAGCTAAAGTAGTGGCTAACTTATTGGCAACTGTCAATTGTTGCACCTCCCTATAGTGTTGTCCGAGCCTAGCTTCCCGCTCGGCTTCGCCCCCTATTCCATGTTTTTTTCTTGACAGTTACCGTGATGCGTTCTATAATAGTTAAGCAAGCTTTAAGCCGAAGTGGCGGAATGGCAGACGCACTTGACTCAAAATCAAGCGGGTTTCGACCTGTGTGGGTTCGAGTCCCACCTTCGGCACCAGTGAAATCAAGGCTTCCAGAGTTTATACTAACCCTGGAGTTAAATATAAAACGATCTAAATAATGCAGTTTTAATGCAGTTGGGTACAAAAAAAATAGCAGGGATGGCGCCCCTGCTATTGTAACTAAGTAACTAAAGGTTCTTATCTATTGCCTTGCGTTTTCGCATGGCTTTTTTCTTTACTTAACAAGCCGTTCAATGTAGCCGCTGCCGCT
>JAAYHE010000005.1 GCA_012735505.1 Bacillota bacterium | reverse complement strand
GTTTCCACTTTTACCTGACCTCGCAGTAGAAAACGTCTAAAGCCCATGTCTTGTTTTATGACACCGAAGGCTCCCTCAACCTGGATGGAACGGTTTTGACGTAAGAGAATTCCTTCTTTGGTTGTGACGCGAGCCTCCATTAGTGCAACAGCCCCGATTATTTTCCTTTAGTTGGTCTCAGCTGCTAACAAGGTGGTTAAATCATACTCCCAAATTGTGACCCCATCTTTGATATATTTACCGTCGGCTGTTTGCACGCGGGCAAATTCATAACCCAACTGCTGTAAGTGCGGGACGAAAGGTGAATCTGCGGCTAACAAGACGGCTACTCGCGGCAGTCCTTGCTGATAGGCAGCCTGTTCCATTGCCTGCAACAATTCTAGAGTAGCTCCTGGGTCGCCGACCGGGTTATATGTCTTATATTCCTGATCGTCCTCATCATAGACGATATCGAGCATAGTTGCAGTAGGCTTATCGGCCAGAACCTGCAAGCTCCCCTTCCGTAATGATACTTGTAGCGCTTCGATGTCCAGGTCGTAAGTTTGCCAATCGGTATGCCACAAATCCAAGCCGTGTTGTCGAGCCAGCTTCACTAGCTGGGGCAGGTGCTCGGGCAGGGGCGAGCGCATCAGGGGTGCGCTGGGAGAGGCTACGAGGCTTTTTTCTAGGCGAAGCCATTCGGCTATCTGGGTAAAACCTGCTTTCGCAGTTAGGCTAAGAGAAGCACGATTGTCAATATCGATTAGGAGGCGGGCGATATGGCGTCTAGCCCTTGCAGCCGAGCGTAAACACGCCTCGGTGAGGGCAGTGCCAACACCTAGCCGTCTAGCCGTCGGCGCTACTCGTAGCGCCTGCAGCCAAGCTACTCGCTGGCTAAGGAATTGCACGTGAGCAAGGCCCAGCAAGGAACCGTCGAACCAAGCTACTAAAGGTATTCCATTTTCATAGTCTGCCACCCATTCATCCCAACAGTAGGGAATATAATCATCTGGATCTATAGCATTGATGAGCGCTAATACGACAGCGCGATCCTGCGCCTGTGCTCGTCTGATATCCATTTGCTGCCCCCTTTTTGTTCGCTTAATAGTCCCATCTCAATATATCCCAGCCGACTCGGGCTGTAAATAGCATAGCCTGCCTTCCCAGCCTGCCATCTGCCTGCACAAGTTTTTCGACAGTATGATCCCCACTTCTAGCTGTGTTGGCTTAGTTCGAGCAAATTGCACCGTGCTCGGCGAAATCAGTCGAACGAAAAATAAGAACATTCGGAAGAAATGTTTGCCTGCATGTTGAAAAAAGGTTAGCACAAGGGGCTTGGCTACGTCGGAGGGAGGTGAACTGATATAACTTGTAGTCAGCCAAAAAAACTGTATGGGGGTGCTTTCGTGTATAGTGGAAACACCTGGTACAAGAAGATAGCATTCGTCTTGTTGGTTTCGTTATTAGTTGGTTTGGGTACATTCTCACCATTGTCGGCACAGGCAGCACCAGAACCAGGTTCTGAGCTGCTAAGCCGGTTTGAAGGCTATGACCTAACTTCATCGGAAAACATTACAGTTATCGTCGAACTAGAAGATGAGCCAGTAGTACGGCAGCGAGCAAATCTACAAGCACAGGGGATGTTTGTTACTGCTGCCCAAGAGAAGAGCCATGAAATTCTATTACAGGCACAGCAACAAACGGCGCTGATGGGTATGCGTCAGCTGGGCCTCTCCTCCAAATTGCATTTTGGATATACGAAGATATTCAACGGTATGGCAATTGAATTGCCGGCTAACCAAGTGGCACAGTTGGAGGCCATCTCTGGGGTCAAGGCAGTATATCCCGACGAGGTATACTACGAGGACGTAGAAAACAGCCTGCCAACTATCGATGCACCGTCAGCTTGGGAACTCCCGCCCGGCTATGATGGCTCAGGTATCGTAGTGGGTGTGATTGATGGTTGGGTCGACTGGATGCATCCCGAATTCGGTGAAGGGATTGGGCCTGGCTATCGTGTTATCGGTGGCTGGGATTTCATACTCAACCAACCCCTCGAGGAGTCGGTCAACATTGGTGTTGATGGCCGCCATGGCACGCATGTTGCAGCAACAGTTGCCGCTACGGCGCCAGGGGCATCTATAAGGAACTACCGTGTACTCTGGGGAGGCAGTGGTACGCTGGCACGCATTCTAGCAGCTATGGAGATGGCCGTTAGAGATAAGGTGGATGTGGTGTCTATGAGTATAGGCAGCACCTATGGGCATCCTGATACGCCGCGTGCCAGGGCAATTGACAATGTCGTATTAGCTGGAATTGTTTTCGTTTGCTCTAACGGTAATAACGGCCCAGTAGAGCGCACTACCGGTGGTTATGCACAGTCGCAGTTGGCCATTTCGGTAGGTAATGCCGATGCCAGAATGAAACAGTTTTTCTCGCATGGCACAGGCCAGACCCACCTCGCTAGACTTTTCACCTATTCTCCGCAATTAGACGAACTAGAGGGACAGACCTTTGAATATGTTGACTGCGGCTATGGTGGCTATCTAAGCGACTTCTATGAGGATGGGATTGTAGAAGAAGGCAGGAGCTTGGTGGAGGGCAAGGTAGCTCTCGTATCCCGTGGGGGGCCATCTGGCGCTACTTCTTTCTATCTCAAACATGACAATGCCCGCGATGCCGGAGCGGTTGCCGTTATTGTCTACAATAATGTGCCCGATGGGGTAGTTAGCGGTACCATTTATAACGATGGCGATATCCCCATCATAGGCAGCAGCCAGGCCGATGGTCAGTTACTCAAGGCACAGAGCAACAAGACTATCGAGTTCTCTAACGATAGTTATGTTGTAATGAACAACGGCAGTTCTCGGGGCCCAACCTCCATGCTAGATATTAAGCCTGACGTATCAGCACCAGGTACTGTCGTTATTGCTGCTGTTCCATTCCCGGCCGAGGGCGAAGAACCTGTGAGTGGTGCGACACAGCGTGAAAATGGAGGCTGGTATGCTAACCTGAGTGGTACTAGCATGGCTACTCCCCAAGTTGCTGGTGCCGCGGCAATTTTGCGGCAGGCGTATCCTCATTGGACACCTGAGCAGGTTAAACTAGCCCTGATGAATACGGCGGTAGATATAAAGCAGGAAAACGGTCAATCGTACCGTCCGATTGACCAGGGTGCTGGTTTGATCAACGTTATGCGTGCTCTCAAGACTCAACTCTTTATCAAACCGGGAAGCCTTTCCTTTAGAGATGCTGCAGTCGAGGAGCTGACTAAGAACGTTACATTGGAAAGCATCAGTAATGAGACCAACTCTTATGAAATAAGGGTTGCTATGCATAATCCAGAGAACCAATATCGGATTCTGCTAGCAGACGAGGTTGAACTGAAAGCAGGCGAAACCAAAACGCTACCGATCACGCTGGAGATTGACCCAACGCTGCCACCTTCCGTCTTAGGTGAAAGCGAATACTGCGGTTACATCTACTTCATCAACAAGAATAATCCAGATGATTATTATCGCTTGCCGTATCATTTTGTTTATCAACAGCCAGTTAGTCAGTTTACGGTTGCCCCTGACTATATGTCTCTGAATCCTGAAGCCACGCAGAGAACGGTTACCTTTACCTATACTTTAGGTAGCGATGTACATGACGTTCGTTTCCGCGTGCATGGCTTGTCTAATAGCTATTTTGGCTACACGGGGCCTTTAGCAGCAGGGACCTATAGTTTTGAGTGGGATGGTACCGTAGACGATGAAAACGTGACCATCAGTGATGGATATATCACCATCTATCCCCAGTATCAACTGTATGAGGGCGGCCCTTGGGTGAATATGACCAATACGGGCAATCAGGGCGCAATGGCCTACGCCAGAATCATGGTGCATAGCCTACCACCCAAGTTCGTCGATGTTACACCTGTGATAAGTGATGTTGAGGGTCACGTAATCGTACAAGGTTTCGTAGATGATGCCTTGTTTGCCCTATTAGACCTTGGCGGTGACGTACGCCTGAATGGCGAAAAGCTAGTTGTCACCAGCCATGCTGTTTTGCCACCTCCAGGGGAATCTGGCCTTGGCTATGACTTGGGTATTTTTGCCTCGGATCCCATCCCGGTAGATCTGAAGAAAGGCATAAACTTTAGGCTGGAGGCCACTGACGTTGCTGGCAACGCAACCACGCAGGACTTTGAATTTAAGGCTGTTACTTTAGACAATCCGCGTGTCCACCGCGTGTTACCAGGTCCATATACCGTATCAGGCCGGGCAATACCGGGTGTGGAGGTAAGGATCAATGGTGAAGTCATCCCCTTGGCAGAAGACGGAACCTTCTCCTGGGACACTGAAGTAGTGGGCATGGGAAATCAAAAGGTTGATATAACAGCTCATATACCCCAGTGGAAGAACTTTAAACCCCTGAAGATAGACTTCAACCTAATCGGGGTGCCTAACGAGAACGCTACCGGCCAAGTTGACTGATAGCAAACTGCTAGGTTAATCGCGCAGGCCGTGCTGCTGCCGGCAATTCCGAGATCCGGCGGCTGGCACGGCCTGCTTTGCTTGGTCTAGAATATAAGTAAGCGGACTGGAGCGTTTTATTCATAGTACGCCCCTTCCTAAGGCATACTCGTCTTGGAAGGAGGTTTGGTAAAGCGTGACCAACCGACGCAACCGACCACAACTTTCACAGGCAAAGCGTGCCTTGGAGCGGCTGAAATATGAAGTAACAGAAGAACTAGGGCTTGCAGATGATATCGCAGAACGCGGTTGGGGAGAAATGACTACTCGTGAGGTTGGCTTGATCGGTGGTAACATGGTCAAGAAGATGATCCGTTATGCAGAAAGAGAGATGGTTGCACGCGCCACTTCTCAGCCCCCCCAATAGGGCACGCTGCCAAGGCAGGCTACTGGGCCTGCCTTGCTTCCTTGCACCTAGTTTGGTTTAGTGAAGAATCTAGGGAGGCTTCCCCATGGAATTTTTATGGGTTCTAAATGCTTATCTGCAGAGTAGGGGAGAGGCTTGGGTAGTCGGTGGCGCCTTGCGGGACCGCCTGTTAGGGTTCCCTATCAACGAAATAGACTTAGTACTCAATTTTTCTCCCAAGCACCTGCCGGCTAGTCTCTGGCAAAAAGCAGGTGCGAAAACATTTTGGCTCGATCAGGAGCGACAAATATTACGCGCTATTTTTCCCGCCGGACAGACCCTTGATTTCGGCCCGTTGCAGGGGCAAAATATCCTTGCAGATTTGGCGGGCCGTGATTTCACTGTCAACGCCATGGCCCAAACCTTATCTGATTGGTTACAGGGACAAGATGCCCTCGTTGATCCTTGGCATGGCCAAGGAGATTTGGCTGCTCGCCGTCTGCGGCTTGTCAGTACAGAAGCCTTGCGTGACGATCCGATACGGGTGTTACGTGGCGTGCGGCTTATGCTGGAAAAGGGGCTGTCTATAGATAGAGCGACTGCGGCGGCTATGGAAGAAACTGCTCCACTACTAGCGCACTCGCCCGCCGAACGCATTATGGCTGAATTAAGCCTTATCTTCTTGCATGCGCGAGCACCAGCGGGCCTAGCCTATCTAGACCAGATAGAGGTGACCCGATCACTATTTCCTGAAGTGATAGCGATGAACCAAGTGACCCAGAACAAATATCATCAATTCACGGTAGGTGAGCATAGCCATAGGGCTTTTGCTGCTTTTGTGTCTATCGTGCATGCAGGCCGCTATCTGCCGATTAAGGCGCAAGCATGGTTTCGGGATTATTGGTTGCAGCTAACACCACCCCAGCAAGTAGCCGCAATGTTAGCAGCCTGGCTGCACGACATTGGTAAACCAGTTACTCGCGCTGTACGCCAAGGGCGAGTCGCCTTTTATGATCATGAAACTGTCGGGGCCAAGATGGCCCGTGATATTGCCCAACGCCTAAAACTCAGCTCGGCGCAAACAGATTTGCTTGCTGCTGTTGTTAGGCTGCATATGTATCCGATGCAACTTTGGCGGACTGGCAAACTTGGTCCCCGCCTGATTCATCGTTTTTACCAGCGGGCAGGCCAGTATGGTCCCCTCATTGTGGTATTTACCCTGGCCGATCATCTGGCGAAAGGCGAAAACGTAGCTGTTTCAGAAGAATTTGCAGCCCACCGAGAGATGGTCGTTACCTTTTTAGAGGCCTACTTCTGCCACTATGATGAAGTGGTAAAGCCTAAACCATTACTAGATGGCCATGCAATGCAAGGTATAGCTCAGAGGGGGGCAGGACCCTGGTTGCGTCAGGCTCGACAGCAGTTGCTAGAAGCGCAGGTGGCGGGCAAGGTGCAAACGCAGGAACAGGCTATTGCTTGGTTTCAGCAATGGTTGCAGGCCAACCCGCTTCACGCCCATGCTGGCATAAAAAAGCACAGCCCTCACAAGTAGGCTGTGCTCTTTGTTTTGTTTAGCCCAAGTTTAGTTACCGAAATGCTCTACAATTTTATCGGTAGCCTTTAATCCCATACCTGTCAACTGAACTACTACCCGGTCTTGTGGTGAAATGATGCCATCGGCAGACAATTGCTTAATAGCTGCTGAGGTAGCTGCTGACGTGGGCTCCACGTAAACGCCTCGTCGCGCTAGCAGTCTTAAGGTTTCCCAGATTTCCTCGTCGGTAACTGTGCATGCTATTCCATCGCTATCCCGTATTGCTTGGAGGATGTCTTTATCTTTTACCGGTTGCGAAATAGCAATTCCTTCAGCTGCACCTTCGCGTTTGGATATTTCGGGTACCGTGTCTAGACCCTGTTTCCATGCTTGATAGATAGGGTCACAGTTGTCTGCCTGCACTGCTACCAGGCGCGGCATTTTTTCAACATAGCCGGCTTCTACCAGCTCACGCCAGCCTAAATACACGCCGATAAATAGGCTGCCCCCACCTACAGGTAGGACTATCCAATCAGGACTACGCCAATCGAGTTGTTCCGCCACCTCATAAGCAACTGTTTTTAACCCGGCTACAAAGTAGGGACTCCAGTTATGACTGGCGTAGAAGCTTGATTCGGCTGCTTCTAATACGGCTCGAGCCGTATCTTCTCGTGTGCCCGGCACCTTTACCAGGTTGCCGCCATACAGAGCTATTTGGGTTGCTTTGCCGCCAGAAGTATAGCCAGGTATATAAATGTCTGCCTGGATTTTGGCTCTACTAGTATAGGCGGAAACTGAAGCGCCTGCATTGCCAGAAGAATCTTCGACTACGTGTCTCACGCCCCATTCCTTCAGTTTGCTGACCATCACGGTAGTGCCGCGATCCTTAAAGGAGCCGGTCGGGCAGAGTTGGTCCATCTTGAAAAGAACCGGCTGATTGTAAATCTCATCTTCTAGCAGAGGCGTGCAGCCTTCTCCGAGGCTGACTATGTTATCGCGATTGCTGATGCCGAGAGACTCGAAATAGCGCCATAAGGTCTGTGGCCTTGTATGCAAATCGGCTTTGGCAAACATGCCAGTGCCCGATAAATGTAAATAGCTACCGCAGTCGCATCGCCAGCGGGGTTGATCCGCTTGATATCTAGTGTCGCATTTAGAGCAAATTAACATATGCGTATTACCCTCCTGATTCTGTTTTATAGATCCTCCCTTATTACCAACTATCATAGGAGATTGCAGGATAACGCCCGCCTTACGCTAAACTATTAGTAAGAGTTGTAGTTGCAAAACGATAGGGTGGTTGATAAGGGGGGTTCCTAATGCGTCAGACTAAAATAGTTGCTACCATAGGCCCGGCTAGTGATGCACCAGAGATGTTAGAGAAACTGATTAGGGCTGGTGTGGACGTAGCCAGGCTTAATTTTTCCCATGGCTCCCACGCAGAACATAGAGCACGCTTGCAGCGTATTCGGGCGGTTGGCCAAGCGGTAGGTAAGTTTGTGCCTATCATTCTTGACACGCAAGGGCCTGAAATACGTCTTGGATCCTTTGCCCATGGGCCAGTCCACCTCCAACCAGGCCAGTTCTTCACCTTGTACGGCACCGACCGTTTGGGAGATGAGCGCGGCGTCAGCATCACTTGGCCTGCATTAGTAGAGGGCGTGGAGTTAGGTGACCAAATCTTACTGGATGATGGCTTACTAGAGCTGACAGTGATGGATAAACAAGGGCCTGATATCCATTGCCGCGTAGTTGTTGGTGGCCTAGTAGACAGTCGCAAAGGTGTCAACGTGCCAGGAGCCAATATTGTTTTGCCTACGCTATCGGCTAAAGATATAGCTGATATCAGATTAGGAGTAGAATTAGGTGTTGATTTTATTGCCCAGTCGTTTGTGCGTAACGCTGCCGATGTTTTGGAACTACGGCGACTCTTAGAAGAACTAGGTGGCGATATTCCCATTATCGCCAAGATAGAAAACCGGCTGGGGGTTGAAAACATCGCCAGCATTTTGCAAGTAGCCGACGGCGTCATGGTAGCGCGGGGCGACCTAGGTGTGGAAATTCCCGTAGAAGAAGTGCCTTTGTTGCAGAAGGATCTGATCGCTGCCTGCAATTGGGCCGGGAAACCAGTTATCACAGCTACCCAAATGCTCGATTCGATGATCCGCTCACCCCGACCTACTCGAGCTGAAGCGAGTGACGTTGCCAATGCCATTTTAGATGGTACCGATGCTGTCATGCTCTCGGGAGAAACGGCCAATGGCAATTATCCACTGGAAGCGGTACAAACCATGGTGCGCATTGCATTGCGAGTGGAGCAAGCGCTAAAACCCCGCATCTTGGCGGATCGTGAATCAAGCCGTGCAGCCAATATTACTGATGCCATTAGTCATGCTACTGTGCAAGCAGCCGCAGATCTGAAGGCGGCCGCCATCATCACCTCTACCGAATCGGGTAGTACGGCTCGTATGGTGTCCCGTTATCGGCCGCAGACCCCTATTATTGCCTTCACAATCAAAGACGAGGTGGCCCGTAGACTGAACCTATCCTGGGGAGTACATCCTGTCTTAGGAGACAGGGTGACTAATACCGATGAAATGATAAGCGCTTCTATTGCCGCAGCTTTAAATGCAGGCTTGATTAAGAACGGTGATCTAGTCGTACTCACTGCTGGGGTGCCAGTAGGCGTACCAGGCACTACCAATCTAATCAAAGTGCAAGTTGTGGGTGACGTGTTGGCTCGCGGTACGGGGCTCGGCAAGGGTGCTGCCACTGGGCCTGTAGTTGTCTGCAAGACAGCTGCCGAGGCCACTCGGAAGATGAAACCTGGCAGCATATTGGTGACAACCAGTACCAATAAAGTGTACATTCCAGCTTTAGAACAAGCAGCCGGGCTGATTACCGAGGAAGGAGGACTGACGTCCCATGGTGCAATCGTAGGTCTAAACCTCGGTTTGCCTGTGATTGTAGGCGTTACCGGAGCCACTAAACGCTTCACCGACGAGCAGCTCGTAACGCTAGATGTAACCCACGGGCTCGTTTATCGCGGTATAGCTACTATTCGGGATTAAACTGAGGTTGCGCGCAGTTTTCTGCTAAGCCATCACCCCCAAATAAAAAGACCCAAGGGCGTTCCGACTGGAACTTGCTCCTGGATCTCTCTGTCCACGGTGTATCTAAGGACAAGTAAGGGTCGCTCTCGGACCTGCCACCTATCGGTGCGGGACCCAAGGCATTTTTCCAAATCCAATTTATTATAGCCGTACAGTGATTTGCTTGTCAAAAGTTAAGCTAATTTGGGGCGATCAGCTCAGGTAAGCGTTCAATGGGTTCTGAGGTGATGCCATGTCCCCAAATCGATTCACGTATTTCTCCATCAATAAGAAACTGCACAGCCTTGATCTCCGACAGTTCAGTCAAACTATTCACCAAAGAGCCGATGGTGAGTAGTTCGCCTGTAGAACCGCCCCAGTGCTTAGTGGCAATCTCCGGACTAAAGTTGACATGAGCAATACCATCGCTAACTTCTAGGCCTAAGAGTTGTGTTTCCGGTGGTATAGTTGGATACAAGCTTTTCTCCCGAGGCCCGGCAATCAGCGCTTTGACAATTAAGGCGGCTACCGGCTCGTCAGTTCGCTCTAACACTCGTTCCTCTGCTTTGAGATAGCTAGCAGTGGCGTCGGCAAAATACAGGGTTACTGTTATTTCTTCCGATTGAGCAGGGCTATCAATTAGAGGGACGGTGGCGCAGCTGCAAAGCAGCACTAACATCAGTACTAGAACACCTGTCTTTTTCAAAGTAGACAACGGCATAGCCCCCTTTCTTGTGACTCGGCTAGTTTATTGCGCTAGCCTTATATAATATTCTGTCACCTACAAGGGATTGGGCATTACAGCAAGAATTAGTTACAAAGGGAAAATGGCAGGGAGGTATTATCGTGAGATTTGATTCGCCTAGGGATGTACGTCATGCTTGCCGAATGGGAAAATGGAGCAGCGTTACTGCCGGACTGTGTGGCGACTATGCCCAAGCCAACCTAGCAATTTTACCGGCCGATTGGGCCTTTGATTTCCTGCGGTTTTGTCAAGCTAATCCTAAACCATGCCCTGTACTCGAGGTTACCGATGTGGGGAATCCCTTCTTGCGTTTAGTTGCTCCTGGTGCCGACTTGCGTACCGACCTGCCGCGTTATCGTGTTTACCGGCAGGGAGAACTGGTGGACGAAGTGTTGGATATCGCAGAGCTATGGCAGGATGATTTTGTTGGTTTCTTGATAGGCTGTAGCTTCAGCTTTGAAGCAGAATTGTTGGCAGCAAATATCCCCGTTAGGCATATCGAACTCGGCTGTAATGTGCCCATGTATCGCACCAATATTCCTTGCCGCCCAGCGGGCCGTTTTCAGGGGCCAATGGTTGTGAGTATGCGCCCCATGTTAGCCAATCAAGCCATTCAAGCTATCGAAATTACTAGCCGTCTGCGAGCAGTGCATGGAGCTCCCATTCATTTAGGTGACCCTAGCCTGATCGGCATTAGTGATCTAGACAAGCCTGATTATGGAGACCCGGTGCCCGTGCGCCAGGGTGAAATACCAGTTTTTTGGGCTTGTGGCGTCACTCCGCAAGCTGCCGCTTTAGCTAGCAAGCCACCTATCATGATCACGCATGCTCCCGGACATATGTTGGTCACGGATCTAAGCAATGTAGAATTATTGAAGGACTGGTGAAAAGAACAATGCAAGCCAGATGTCAAGAACTAGCAACAGTTTTGGCCCAGGATCCTGGCCGCCGGCGTATCCCGGTGTTGGCATGCCCTCAGGCTTTGGCAGAAGCAGTTAATGTGTTACGCAAAGCCCGAACAGTAGTGTTAATTAGTGGTTTTTATATCGGCCGCTTTAGCGCTTGGGAGACAGACGGCCCGCTAGGCACGTTAGTCTTAGCGCTAGCGCTGCAGCAGGTGGGTACCAGGCCTATCATCTTTACTGATGCAGGCGCTGTTCCTATTTTTGCAGCTGGCACGCAAACACTCAATTTGCAATTGCCGCTACTTGGTTTTGAGCCAGGGGTTGCTCCTACATTGGACAGGCTCCTCCAGTATGAGCCAGATGCAGTGGTGGCAATAGAACGCTGCGGGCAAGCGGCTAATGGTAGGTATTACAATGCGAGTGGTATAGAGGTAACAGAGCAGGTGGCGCATTTTGACCCCTTGTTTGTAGGGGCCAAGGCTGCAGGAATTCCTACCATTGCAGTAGGAGATGGCGGCAACGAACTTGGTTTTGGTACACGTTTGCACGAAGCCGAGATATTGTTAGGACCGGAAAAATGGATCGCCTGTGTGTCGCCGGCCTCTATCCTTATTGCTTGTGGGGTTAGCAATTGGGGTGGTTATGCTTTAGCAGTTTTGCTAACATGGCTTAAGCGCAGCGAGTTGGCTTGTAGTGAAGCTATGCTGAAAGAAACACTGGCAAGCATGGTAGCGGCAGGTGCTATAGATGGCATTAGCGGACAACGCACCTTAACTGTAGACGGATTACCCTTGACCGTAGAACTGGCTACGTTTAATCAATTACAAGCCGCCCTACCGCCCCTGGCTCAGGTAGTAGTAGGGGAAGGCAATTAGAGCGTACAGTTTTCGCGTGCATAAGTCCTGGGAGACCCGAGAGGAAAATTTCTCTAGGGTCTTTCTTGTTTTTCCAAATATCTAAGCACTAATTGGGACCAGCCTTCTAACAGTTCGTAGAAACGCTGGCGAATAGTCACTAGATCAGCCCACCGGCCGACCATTTTTTCTCGTTCTTTTACCCTCACAGTTACTGACTTAGGCACTTCGATAACAAATACTAACCCGAGGTGATCGCGGCTGACGGCAGAAGTCAGATCGTTTAGCAGTGCCTGCGGTTGAGGATCAAGGGGTAGCCAACCTCCTAAGTCTAGCTCCTCTTCCAATTCGCGGTAGAGGGCGCTGATGATGGGCGAGGTGCCTTGCTTATCGACAGGGTTGATATGTCCGCCTACGCCTAGGGCATAGCGGTTATGCAAGCGTTGTTCCCCTTGGGTGCTGAGCCGCCGGGTAAGCCAATAACGGTTTGCTTGTTTGAGGACGATATACGGTATTAACTGACGCCAGGCCGGGTTGTGCTCCGCTTGGTAACGAAAAATGAATTCATACGGTAGATTGGTTAAATCTATCAGAGGTAATAGGCCGCCTGGTAGATGGTCTACTAGTGACGCTGGTATCACCAACACTTGCTCGTCGCCGTAACGTTGTTGTAAATGGTTCATCATGGTCTAATCTCCTTATGCGTTCTGACATGTGATTTAATAGTATCCTAGGGCTTAGGGGTTGTCTAGCTGGCCTCTTGTTAGGTTTGTTTGTCTTGGTTGTAAGGCAGGTCCACTAAACGGGTGCAAACTGTAGGCCGTTCATCGTCCAGCACGTCCTGGCAACGTCTGGCGAGATCCGCCAGATAATCTAAGGCTGCGAGATAAAAATTGCTTTCATAAAAACGATAGACGCTTAAACTGACGTGAGAGCCGCAGATGCGTAGAGTGAAGGGTTCCTGGGTGTGGGCTAGCTGCCAATAGGCCGTAGTTGGCAGCAATTTTGTTAGTAGTGCTACTGGCCAGTTGGATAACAGGCGTGTGCCTCCAATTAGCGGCACGCCCGAGGCAGAACCGTAAACGTTGCCCCACAGTAGCTGACCTGTGGTCGAACTTCTTATATGTAAGCGAATAATGGTTTGCACAGCCCAAGTGCGCAAGAGCTGAATATCGCCGGAGTAGCTTTTCCACTGTAAGTCGCTGATTAAGATTTGTGCCGGTTGATTCGGTTGTAAGCCGAGAGTATTAAGTTTTCCACCGGTTACTAAGGCTAGGCGGCTGAACTGCTTATGTAACTCTGCCTGGTCGTAACTGCTGATGGGGGAATAGGGGGTGAAGATATTCGTTACCAACCACTTTCCCTCCCACTAACAAATGTCTTCTCTACCTTTGGCTCGGACAAAACATGCTGATTATGCTAAAGGCATCACCAATAATATATGGTATGTCGCTAGTAACTGTGTCAGAGGGAGTTTTCCACCCAGAAGCTATTAGATCCGCAAAACAAAAAGGCCCATCCCGAAAAGGAGGGCCTTGTCTATTTATGCAGCTGTTGCCAAGCTAGAAGAACAGAATGCCGACTCCAAAGGAAGCGATGATGAGCAAGATGGGGTTAATCTTGGTTTTGGCAAGAGCAAGCAGTACCGCAGCAGCTACCAACCAAGATTTGAGATCAATTAAGGTCTTGGCGCCAAAAGACCAGGCAGCACTAGCAATTAGGCCTACAACTACTGGGCGGATTCCTCCGAGAGCCGTCTGGAGATAGACAGAATTGCTGAAGTGTGCAACTACTCGAGCCAAAATCATTACGATCACAAAAGAGGGAAAGACAACTCCAGCAGTAGCGACGACCGAGCCTAAAACTCCAGCCATTCTAAAACCGACATAGGTAGCTGTATTAATAGCTATGGGCCCGGGTGTCATCTCAGCAATAGCCACAATATCAGCAAACTCGGTACTAGTTAACCAGCCTAAGGTTTCCACTACTTGGCTATCAATTAAAGGGATCATGACGTATCCCCCGCCGAAAGCCAAAGAGCCGATAAAGGCGAAAGTCGCAAAAAGCTTCCACAAGATCATCATGCCTGGCTTTCCTCCTTACGGGGGCGATTTAGACCTATATTTAGCAAGGCGCCAGTGACTATAGCTATTGCTGGATGTAGGTCAAAGGCTATAATTGCCACTGCCGCTACCGTTGCAAAGACTATAGTTTGCGGGTTCTTTAACACCTTTTTCCCCATCGTCCAAGCAGCATAAGTGATTAGCGAGACTACGGCCGGACGTACACCGGCAAAGGCTCGGTTGAGGAGATCAAGATTATAGCGGCTAAGGGCCCAAGCGATGCCCATAATTACTAATAATGAAGGCAAAACGCAGCCGATAACAGAACTAACGGCGCCTCCCAAGCCCCGCAGGCGATAACCCAAGTAGATAGCAGAGTTTACCGCAACTGGGCCTGGTGCCGACTGGGTCAAGCCGATCATGTCTATGAAGTCTTCTTCCTTGAGCCAGCCTTGTTTATCAACCAATTCGCGTTGGATAATGGGAAGCATGGCATAGCCCCCGCCGAAAGTAAAAGCGCCAACCCGGAAAAAAATAATAAACAGCTGGGTCAGGCTTATGGATCTATTATTGTCCATTACATCTACCTCCTGTGCAAGCTAAGTATAGCACAAAAGACTACTTTTGGGGGATTACGATGAATTTGTAATAATATTAGTGCAGCTAAGAAATACGGCAGGAAAAGTTGAGCAATGCGCAGAAAAATTAAGCAAAAGAGATTGTTTTTAAATGGAGGGATTCTGTGCAAGTCAACACAATCATGGTGGTTGGCGCTGGTCAGATGGGCAGTGGTATCGCTCAGGTGGCTGCGCAAGCAGGGCTAAAAGTTTTCCTGCATGATCTTGATCAACAATATCTAGAGCGCGCACTGCAAACAATCGAACGACAACTACAGCGTAATATCGAGCGCGGCCGGCTCACGGCTGCAGATAAGGAGCAAATCTTAGGCAATATTAACACCACTACGGATCTTGGCCATGCAGCTGCAGCCGATTTGGTAATTGAGGCGGCAACAGAAAAATTGGATGTGAAAAGGGGGATTTTGGTTGAGCTAGACCAAATAGCCCCGCCGCATGTTATTTTTGCTAGCAATACCTCATCGCTTTCAATTACTAAGCTAGGGTCCTTCACCAAACGACCTCAGGCAGTGATAGGCATGCATTTCTTCAACCCAGTGCCAGTCATGCAGCTAGTGGAAGTGGTCAAAGGCCTAGCCACCAGTGAGGAAGTAGTGAAGCATGTTAAGCAAGTAGCTATACAGCTAGGCAAGACCCCGGTTGAAATCGCCGACACGCCAGGTTTTGCTGTCAACCGCATGCTGATACCGATGATCAACGAAGCTATCTTCTGTGTGATGGAGGGTGTAGGCAGTGCAGAAGCCATTGATACTACTATGAAGCTAGGAGCTAATCATCCTATGGGCCCCTTAGCCCTGGCGGATCTGATAGGCCTAGATGTCTGTTTGTCGATCATGGATGTGTTGCATCGCGACCTGGGTGACGATAAGTATCGGCCGTGCCCGCTTCTTCGCCAAATGGTAGCGGCAGGTTATCTGGGGCGCAAGACAGGTCGGGGTTTCTACAACTATGATCGCTAATTATATGCGAGCCGGGAGGGGTTAGATGGAGTTTATTGGCCTGCAAACTAGGGAAAATGGTGTAGCACTAATAACGATCAAACGACCACAAGCTTTAAACGCATTAAATCGAGCCGTTTTGCAGGAGTTGGGTAGCGTCTTAGAGCGAGTAAGCACCGATAGCACCATAAAAGTGCTGGTTATTACCGGTAAGGGGCGTGCCTTTGTGGCAGGGGCAGACATTGTTGAGATGAAGGATATGTCAGCAAAAGAGGCCAAAGAATTTGCGGCCTTGGGTCACAGCCTTTTTAATCGTTTGGCTACCATGCCCCAGCCGAGCATTGCGGCTATTAATGGCTTTGCCCTAGGAGGGGGGCTAGAGTTGGCCTTAGCCTGTGATTTGCGCCTTGCTTCTGAGCAGGCGAAGCTCGGCCAGCCCGAGATAGGCCTGGGTATCATCCCCGGTTTTGGCGCTACTCAGCGTTTACCCCGCCTGATTGGAGCAGCGCGAGCTAAAGAATTGCTATTCACCGGAAAAACCATCAGTGCGGCAGAAGCATTGAATTTAGGGCTAGTTAATAGTTTAGTACCTCAAGACGAGCTGCTAGACACTGCCCTTGCTTTAGCAGATCAGATTGCGGCTAAGAGTGCGAAGACGCTGCAAGTCTTGAAAGAGGTTGTTAGCGCCGGCTTAGACTTAAAGTTGCATGAAGGTTTGGCTTTGGAAGCCGAACGTTTTGCAGATTGCTTTACAACTTGGGACCAAAAAGAAGGCATGAGCGCTTTCTTAGAAAAAAGGCAACCTAATTTTAGGGATTGCTAGCTGAGAGAATTGAATCTGGCACGGGCTACTTTCCATAAGAGTAGCCTGTTTCATTTGCTTCGTGCTTGTGGCATGCTAAACTAAGAAAAAAGGATAGGGAGCGAGACAAGATTGCAGATAGAAGAACTCAGGCATCAAGTTGTTGCTAAAATTGACGAGCAAGCAACGCGCTTGCGGGAAATAGCTCTGACCTTGCATGCTAATCCGGAAACAGGCGGGCAGGAATTTCTAGCTCAGCGAGTCTTAACAGAATATGCCTCCGAACAGGGCTTTACTGTTACCAAGGGTGTGGCCGATATCCCCACATCTTTCGTAGCCGATTATCGCCATGGCAACGGGGCAAAAGTCGCTTTTCTTGCCGAATATGATGCCTTGCCCGAGCTTGGCCATGCTTGTGGCCACAATCTGATTGCTATGGCTAGTACAGCGGCAGCTGTCGGCTTGGCCGAGGTCTTAGACCAGGTGGAGGGGCAAGTTACTCTGTTTGGCACACCAGCGGAAGAAACCAACGGTGCCAAGGTTGTAATGGCGGCTGCAGGCCTTTTCAATGGCTACGATGCTGCCATGATAGTGCACCCAGGGGCTCGCACAAGGGTGTATGCCCAGTCGTTAGCCATAGACGCCCTTGAGTTCACTTTCCTGGGTAAACCGGCCCATGCGGCAGCCGTACCCCACGAGGGTATTAACGCCCTCGATGGAGTCATTTCCCTTTTCAACAATATCAATGCTTTGCGCGAGCATTTGACTAGCGATGTGCGCATTCATGGCATTATCACCGAAGGCGGAGTGGCCCCCAATATCGTGCCAGAACGAGCAGTAGCCCGCTTCTATTTCAGAGCGGCAGAAAGGGACTATTTGAACCAGGTGGTTGCCAGAGCCAAGGCTGTGGCAGAAGGGGCGGCCTTGGCTACCGGATGTAGGTTAGAAATACGGAATTTCGAGTTTTCCAATGACAATATGGTTACGAATAAGACCTTAGCCGATGTCTATGCTTCGCATCTGCAGGCCTTAGGTGTTACAGACATCGAGCCGCCTAGCGATAACAAAGGGTCCACCGATATGGGAAATGTTAGCCACGTGGCACCTGCGATTCATCCCAATATGAGTATCGGCCCGAAAACTCTAGTCAGTCATACTCACGAATTTTGCCAGGCAGCTGCCTCACCGCAAGCTCTGTCAGCTATGTTGCTAGCAGGCAAAGCCATGGCCTTGAGTGGATTAGATGTGTTGATCAACAAGGATTTGCGCCAGCAGATACGGGCCGAATTTGCTGCTGGGTTAGGCTAAAGTTATGTCGAATACTCGACTTGTGTTCGGTGGTCCCCTGATCTCGAGTACTAAGAATAGGACTATCAAGGAGATCCGCAGTCTGCATTCGCGCAAAGGACGGGAGCAAACGGGCTGCTTTTGGTTAGAAGGAATTCGCTTGGTAGGCGAGGCGGCACAGATGAGGGCTCAAATCGAGCTTGTGGTAGTAGCTCCCGACTTGTTAATCAGCCAATTTGGGCGAGAGCTAGTAGATGAGCTGCAGGGGCGGGGGGTCCCTTGTCTGGCAGTAACAGCAGCCGTTTTTAGAAGTTTATCGTCAAAAGAGGGTCCGCAAGGCCTGGGAGCAGTAGTACGACAAGCGTGGGGCCAGTTGCCTGCGCCTGGTACAAAGGAGGATACTTGGGTCGCTCTAGAAGCGGTGCAGGATCCTGGCAACCTGGGTAGCATCATGCGAACGGCAGATGCTGTCGGCTGCGCCGGACTAATATTGGTGGGAAACTGTACCGATCCCTACGATACCGCCGCTGTACGAGGCAGTATGGGATCGATATTTGCGTTACGTTTGGTGAAGGCTAGCATCAGCGAGTTCCTAGCGTGGAAAACCGACTGCAATTTCTTTTGGGTTGGTACCTCAGGCGCTGCTCCCCAACACTATCGCCAAATCAGTTATCCAAAACCCCTGCTCCTGCTAAGCGGTAGTGAGCAGAAGGGGCTTTCGGTGTCTTTGCAAAAAGCTTGTGACCAACTGGTCAGCATCCCCATGGTGGGCAGGGCCGATTCCCTTAATCTAGCCGTGGCCACCAGTGTGGTCTTGTATGAGATCTTTGAACAAGGCAATCCTTAGGCGGCAGAGATATAAGCCTAAGCATCCCATCTCCAGTGTGCATTAGAATTGATGCAGCAATCTTTGCAGCCCGTGCCTGAGGCTTAGCCTTGGCTTGAACCCTTGCGCCTGGCGCGATAAACTGAGAGGGGACAAATTGTGCCACTTATATGGAACGAGGAGGGGCTACCATGCTCACCGCTAGGCAGTTGGCCATAATTGAAGAATTGAAAGGCAAGAAAGCGGGAGTCTTAGGGATCGGCTGGCGCAGTGGGGTGCCGCTTATCCGCTTCTTACACTCTATTGGTTGCCAGGTGATGGCTTGCGACCAAAAAGAAGCCGAGCAGCTATCGCAAGAGTTGGCAGCTCTGCAGGATATTCCCTTGGAACTTCATCTGGGGTCTGATTACCTGAAGCATCTAGACGGTTGCCAATTTCTTTTCCGTACGCCCTTTATGCGGCCAGATTTGCCCGAACTGAAGCAGGCAGTCGCGGCTGGAGCTCGCTTGTCTAGTGAAATCGAACTGCTTTTTGCTTTGGCAGCAGCGCCTATCGCTGGCATTACAGGTAGCGATGGTAAGACTACAACTACGACTCTAGTAGCCGAGATGCTAAAGGCTGACGGGCGAGAGGTTCATCTGGGGGGCAATATTGGTTATTCCTTAATCGAAGAAGTACTTAGTATTCCGGCTACAGCCGAAATAGTGCTAGAGTTGAGCAGTTTTCAGCTGATGCAGATGCAAGTCAGCCCTGGTGCTTCCATTGTTACTAACCTGAGCCCGAATCACCTTGATTATCATACGTCCTTAGCTGAATATCAGGATGTCAAGACTAATGTGCTCCGTTGGCAAAAGCCACAAGATGTAGCAGTGCTCAATTACGACGACGAGCTTACACGAGGGTTTGCGTCCCTCACGCCGGGATATGTTTGTTATTTCAGTCGCCAGTCGACTGTAACAGAAGGAGCTTTTCTACAAGATCAGCAGATAATACTGCGTCGCGATGGGCAAGACAGGGTACTCTGCCATATTAATGAAATTCAGCTGTTGGGCGACCACAATATCGAAAATGTCATGGCTGCTGCTGCCCTTTGTCAAGCTAAAGGTGTGTCGCTAGCCGCCATGCGGCAGGTCGCTACATCTTTTACTGGGGTTGAGCACCGGCTGGAGTTAGTACGAGAGCTGCATGGCGTTCGCTATTACAATGATTCGATTGCTAGCTCCCCTACTCGGACGTGTGCCGGTCTGGCAGCACTGCCATACCCGGTTGTTCTCATCGCCGGCGGCTATGATAAAAAAATTCCATTTGAACCCTTGGCTCAAGCTGTGGTCGGGCGAGTAGACGCACTGGCCCTAATTGGCCAAACTGCACCTGCCATTGCCCAAGCGGTAGAGCGAGAGCTCGAGAAACAAGAGGCAACCATGCCTATGGAACAATTCTCCTCCTTGCGGGATGCGCTGCTATGGGCGCAGCAGCAGGCACGTGCTGGCAGTGCAGTTGTTTTATCACCAGCTTGCGCTAGCTTTGACATGTTTCGAGACTTTGAAGAAAGAGGACGAGTTTTTAAGCAGTTGGTAAACGAGCTAGATTGACACATAAAATAGTGTTAGCGCTAGCTACTAGCAGTCAGGTGAAGCAACTGAAGGTGCCAACTTGCACTTTTGTTCGTTTTCGGTTATAATGTTCTAGTGAAGATGCGCCCGTAGCTCAGTGGATAGAGCACCAGACTCCGGATCTGGGTGCGGAGGTTCGATTCCTCTCGGGCGTACCATAAGAAAAACAGATCTTGCTGAGCGAGATTGTCTACAAATATATTCCATTTACATTCAACGAGAAAAGTGCTATAGTAGATTCTGCGCCGCCGATGTTAGATTCATGCGCGGCATACAGGAAAATGAAGTCTTGACCAAAGGGCTAACATCCTGTATAATTAGAAACTGTCATGGGCGCATAGCTCAGTTGGGAGAGCACCTGCCTTACAAGCAGGGGGTCACAGGTTCGAGCCCTGTTGTGCCCACCATGCGGTGCCGTGGTGTAGCGGTTAACATGCCGGCCTGTCACGCCGGAGATCGAGGGTTCGATTCCCTTCGGCACCGCCATACATGCCTCGGTAGCTCAGTTGGTAGAGCAACGGACTGAAAATCCGTGTGTCGCCAGTTCGATTCTGGCCTGAGGCACCACTTTGATTATTAGCGGAAGTAGCTCAGTGGTAGAGCATCGCCTTGCCAAGGCGAGGGTCGCGAGTTCGAATCTCGTCTTCCGCTCCATATTTTGCCCTTTTTTGCCAGCGCGGCTAGCGAGGCGGCATAGCCAAGTGGTAAGGCAGAGGTCTGCAAAACCTTTATTCCCCAGTTCGAATCTGGGTGCCGCCTCCAGATAGATGCCGGGGTGGCGGAACAGGCAGACGCACGGGACTTAAAATCCCGCGGACCGCGAGGTCCGTACCGGTTCGATTCCGGTCCTCGGCACCAATTATGTGTATAACGTGGGGGCATAGCTCAGTTGGGATGAGCGCTACCTTGACACGGTAGAGGTCACAGGTTCGATCCCTGTTGCTCCCACCATATGATAATAATGACGCCGTAAGGGTTTGTAGCCCTCACGGCGTTTTTGTTTTCTGCAAGCTGCTCTCCAAAATCAAAAGTTCTTCCGTTTTTTCATCCGGCCCAAACTAATTTTTTGAATAGGGGCTTGCTAACGTGAAAGTAGCCACTTGTATTCTGATACATAAAGGAAAAGCAAAGGACGATGCAGAAGTCAGCGCTAAGACATCTGAAAGGCGTGTAGGCAATGTCGTCATTCTTTCATGTAGCAGAACTAATGGCACCGCTCCGGGCTGGAATGTTTTGGGTTAGCTATCGGGCGGAGGAAGAACTCTATTTGCCGCCCTATCAGGGCTCTACTTTGCGCGGAGCTTTAGGTAGTGCTTTGCGCCAGATGATGTGTGTAACAATACCGCCAGATTGTGATTCTTGCCTAGTGAGTGACCGGTGTATTTACCGCAACATTTTTGCCACTGTGCGGGACAAGCAAGCAGTTGCTCGTCCTTATGTGATTAAGCCACCGCTAACACAGAGAACGATTTATTACCCTGGGGAAGTAATGGAATTTGGCTTGGTTCTTATTGGGCAGGCTTTGGATTATTTGCCCTACCTCGTAATTGCTTTGCAGAAGATGGGGCATAACGGCATCGGTAGAGGCCGAGGGAGAATGGCTTTGCAAGAGGTTAGGGCACAACATCCTTACCGCCAGCAGGGTATGACGATTTATGCTGCAGGCCAAAACATCATTGAAGCAGTAGATGATCTTATTATCACAACCCCTGACTTAGTCTTTGATGGTCCGGCGACAAACATGGTGCTCGAATTTATCACCCCGACCAGGCTAAAGCGGGAGGGCAGATTGCGGGATGATTTTACGTTTGAACTACTAGTGCGGGCGTTGCTTAGGCGAGTCTATGATCTTTCATCGGTGCAGGGCAGCCCCGTAGGAGCACACGATGAACTATTGCTGCAAGCTGCCGATATTGCTATTAGCGAAAGCTCACTAGAATGGTTTGATTGGGAGCGTTACTCTAGGCGCCAAAAGAGCCGCATGAAACTAGGGGGTTTGGTCGGTAGGGTAGTGTTACAAGGGGATTTAGCTCCGTTTATGCCCTTAGTTCGCTGGGGAGAAGTATTGCACGTAGGGAAGAATACTGCTTTCGGCCTGGGGCAATATCGCGTCAAGAATCGTCAGTCTGCTGGATAGATAAATGGAGTATAAAACAGGGGAAACGCTTAACGTTTCCCCTGTTTTTCCTTTGGGCTCCTATCAATAATTTGCGCTTGCTGTGTTACAATCCCCTTTAAGCGGGTCAAAGCTATTGGTCACTAGAAGCGAATATTTCATTTCAGTCCCTTATGTCAGGTCATTAGCATGGGTTAAACCCAGCGATGAAAAAGCAAGCCCAGTTGGAGCCCGTTAACTTTAGGTGCAGAAGGGTCTGTCCAGAAAGTCAAGGATTCTTGGGGCGAGCGCAGCAGCTCCTGGGTCCTAACCCGGCGGGTCAAAACAACATAGCGTTCAAAAGTGGGAAATCGATGCTGCTGGTAACTAATAAAACGAGGCATTAAAGTTACAACACCTCTCGGAGTGCGCGCCGCCATATCTATTGGTGCTATGGTGTGTTCTAAGTATGCTTCCTGCCTTTGCTCTAGTTCGATAACTTCAATACTAGTATACGTAAATAGATCTTGCGACCTGCCGAGAACCACTGCGTAACGAGGACTCGCAAAGTTGTCTTTCCATTCGGGTCGGTTTAGGTAAAGAACTAGGCGAGGTTTAAAGAGCAGTTCACGCTGCAGCGGGTTAATCTTGCCCTCTAATGCTTTTGCATGGTTACTATCTGGCATCTTGCCACGGCTAGCCTTGACTAGGTGGGTGTGCTCTAGATCGACAAAACGAGTTTTGTAAGTAAAATGATAAGCAAATTGTACGCCTTCAGGGTCGAGCCATTCGCCTAAGGCGCTACATACATGCCCATAAATGGTGGCTGGCGGTGGCATTTCGTAAGTTGGCTGGACCCCCACCATGAAGTAGGGATAGCGAAAGGATGTTACGTCTCCCTCCGCTACAATTCTTAACACTCGCATATAGCTTTGCCCCTAAGCTAACCAAGTAGGATTATCGGCCAAATCTCGGCACAGGGCGGCCACTACTTGGCGTGGATGTTGAATTACCACGCGGTTAGCCCAGCCTGCCCCGAGTTGGTTACTGGCTAGCGCTGCTTCTAGGCGTTCGCGTTCGTGGTCAAGATACCCGTGGGGCCAGCCGAAATAAATAGGAGAGAGGATATCATCGGCGCATGCCGTCAGGGTTTCACGTAGGGCTGCTAGGTGTAGCTGGGGCTGCCTTTGAGCATCGGTGGTGAATATATGGCGAAAAATGTGATTGCCACCTTTTGTCACAGCCAAAACCAAAATGTCGGGGCTAACATCGGTATAGTGTATAGCTTGTTTGGCGCCACCCTCCAGCCTAGTTAGGGCCTCCAATAGCGCTGTAATGCGGAGTAAGCGTTCCTCTAGGGGTAAGCGATAAGCTTTTGCAGCCGGCAATTTTTCTAGACCGGCTTTTTCTGCTTCCTTTACGCGAATTTCGTCTAGGTGTAAATGGCCAGAGCGCTTAATATAGGTAAAAGTCCCGACCGCATGCAGGTCTAGCGATAGGAGTGTGTGTAGGGTTGCTCGATAGAATTGGTGTTCAAAGGGCACCGGGTCTCCTTCGTGACGTGCCATAACACCAAAATCGTTAACGAGTGGTACAGGCGCCAGGGCGACTAGGGTACCAACGCGTAGGGGAGAAATACGAGTAACGGCTTCTTTGACAGGCAAGCCTACATCAGCAGTCTTCTTGCGTGCTGACGCTTTGCTTGCTGGCGCTCGCATGTAGCCAAATAAGTCATCATCCCACCAGGCGATAGGGTTGGCTTCGGTATAAGCAATTTTCGCCTCCCGAAAAACAGGGGCAGATTTCCATCCCCAGTTACCTTTTTCTAAGGTGCGCCGCCACCAATAGCGAAATGCCTGGGCTGAAACATAAGGAAAGGCTCCTTCTCTAGTGCGAATGAATTTTACACCCGTGCTATTGTCTGTCAGAGTCCCTTCTATTTTTCCGATATTATTGAGGGCAGAAGCAGGGGCGTCGATGAGTACTAAGCCGGTGATGAAAGCCATTTTTAATGCTCCTTTTTTTACTTATCTAGCAGCTTCGATTGGACCCTGATCTAAATCTAAGTCATCGGCATGTGCTTTTAGCCACCCATATTCGTGGAGCTGTTCTACTACGCGAATAATCACGAGGTCACGCGCTAAACGCCAATCTGCATATTGGAGGCCTTCCGCCTCTTCAAAAACTGCCAGATAGGGTTTCAGGCGCAATAGGGGTTCTTGACGTCTGCGTAGGCAGGCCACATTAGCTCGAATTAGGGCTG
The DNA here is from genome assembly GCA_012735505.1 of Bacillota bacterium. Taxonomy (GTDB): domain Bacteria; phylum Bacillota; class UBA994; order UBA5500; family UBA5500; genus JAAYHE01. Next base: position 22,210 of record JAAYHE010000005.1, on the reverse strand, counting down.
CTCGCAATTGGTCGTAGCGTTGAGCATTTAGCAGACTGTTGAAAAGTCGTTTATCATTTTCGCTGTGAATATACTCTGCCAGAGAGTCGCCTAGATTTTTGATTTCGGCAATACGTGCTGGCTCCATAGAAACCACCTTTCTCAAAAATGATTCTGTCAGCCGCCATGACACCAGTTCCGCTTCATTTATTGTTGAATAAAACCTACGAGGGTCACCTTTGCGTTTGGAGACAAACGGCCGGCGTAATAAATAATGACTAATAAAGTGAGCTGCAGTTGTTGGTAGCTGTAAGAGTTCTTCATACAAAATGTTATAAGTCGGGGGAGGCTCCTCACTATTTTGTTTAGCTGAGAGTTGGCTTGAAACTTCCCAGGCTCGTTCGCAGATTTGCTCCCATTTTTGTCGGTAATCGTCACTTAGCATGGTAGAAAGAAAATCGTAAACTTCTAGTGGTATATGAAAGATTTGTAGGTCCGGACCTTGGCCGCTGTTTGTAAAGTAGTAGGCGGTAATAGAAGCAGGTGCATCGAATTCTTGTTGTTTTTGCCGTTCCTTTATCATTGCTAGTAACTGTTTAATTAAGAGGGTCGCCACATTTTCTGCAGGTTCTGGTAATTTAGTAGCACCAATTTCCCTTGCTTTCTCGATGCTGCGCATGTTGTTATGTAGGAAGTGTCTGGCGCAATAGAGCGTCGCATCGTTGTCACTAGCGTGTATCGCTAATAGGCGTCCTCCTACCTTAGCGCAGCCTAAAGGCAGTGCATGTAAAGCTAGAAGTGCTTGCCCGGAAATAGGTATGCCATTCATCTCGTTGGGGTGGTAGTTGATAATGCCCTCGCCAGTGGTTAAGGGTATATGTTGTCTGTAACTATGGCCGGGAGGCAATTTATTATCTAAGTCGAGGGGCATCCCCGCTGCTGGTTGGCCGGTAAAAATGCATCGGGTATTTTTTGCACGCAAAGATTCTGGCCGGTACAAGCGCAGCACTTTCCGGGCATATTGGATTCGCTTTTGCGGCAGTTTATTGTAAGCTGGTTGCGTAAAGCCCGAATTTGGGAACACCACCGAAAGAAAGGAAGTCATAGGTTGCTGGGTATAGCACTCCTCCAAGTAATCGGCTATAGCATCGAGATCTTCTAGCTCGAGTTGTTGGGGATGAGTCTTGCTTGCGAAAGCCACAATCGTTGCTATACCGATATCAATAAAGGGATGCCCCGTATACTGCAACATGGTAACCCTCCTCTCGTTGTGTGATTGCACTATATTATCATTCTATTTCGCCAAGGTATTTACCTCCTAAAAATAAAAACTGTTTTTTTGGGGTGAATATGCGAACAATTTAGTTCTGCGACACTAAATAGTTTTCGCTTTCACTTTAGCAGGACAAATGCATACCCAGAGCCAATATGAATACAAGAATGCTTCTATTTCTTAGGATTAAGTAATAACCATTGGCTTGGAGGTGGGCTATGATGACTATTGGTGAACGGGCATGGCAGCTACTGCCCCAATTCATGTCTTATCAGAGCGTGACGCAAAGCCCTGGAGAAGGAGAATTAGCGCGTTACGTCCACTCGTTGCTAGCCGAAAATCCTTATTTTCAGTCACACCCCGATTATTTGCACCTACTACCATTAGATGCTCCTAACAAACCAGCAGTAGTGGCGGCGTTAGTGCGTGGCAAGGGAGATAGAACAATAATCTTATTAAGTCATCATGACGTTGTAGGGATTGAAGATTATAGAGTTTTTAAAGATCTAGCCTTTGATGCTGAAAAACTAACCCAAGCCTTTAAGTCAAACCCAGAAATCTTGCCCGAAGCTGCGTGCGCCGACCTGGAAAGCGGAGAATGGCTTTTTGGGCGCGGCACTATGGATATGCTCTATGGGCTGGCTAGTCATGTGGCTTTGATCGAAAAATATGCGGCAAATCTGGAAGAACTTTCTGGTAACCTCCTCTTGTTGACTGTTCCCGATGAAGAAAATAACTCGCTTGGGATGCGGCATGCTATCGGGCTCCTGCGTCAACTGCAACTCGAGCATGGGCTAGATTACGTGGCTGCGCTCAATAGCGAGTCACATGGCATTGTCGATGAAGGGCATGTTATCCAGACGGGTAGCGATGGTAAACTGCTGCCTCTGATCTATTGTGTAGGCAAGGAGACACATGCAGGTACTATCTATAGTGGCCTTAACTCGCACCTACTGTTAGCCGAAGTCACCAGCCGACTGGAGTTAAATCCTGAATTCTGCGACAGCGTGGCAGGAGAGGTCTCCTTTCCTCCAACCTTATTGGTAGCTGGAGATATGAAAGAGAAATATAATGTTTCCACGCCGGTAGCTGCTTGGGGATTCTTTAACCTCTTTACTTTAGCTGCTTCGCCCCAAGTGATGATGGATAAGTTAGTTGCCTTGTGCGAGGAAGCAATGGCAGCAGCTTGGGACAAGTATCGGGCATCGACCCAAGCCTGGGAGAAAATCGCTGGCAAACCCCTTAGCCGTTTAGAATGGCAACCCCAGGTCTTGACCTTCGCCGAATTATGGGAGCAAAGTCTTGCAGCTCATGGCGATGAGCTACTGCAAAATATAGAAAATCTGACGAGCCGTTTGCAGGCCGAAGGGACAGATCTGCAACGCTTAACCTTAGAGTTAGTGCACGAGACCCATCGCCATTGTCCCAACCGCGATCCAAAAATTGTGATCGCCCTGGCGCCACCTTATTACCCACATATCCGCAATCGGCGTGAAACAGCCAAAGAGCTGCATGTGATGCAAGCCGTGTGTGATTTACAGGCTTATGCTTCTGAACTAGGGGTGCGTCTCAAGCACGAAGAATTTTATCTCGGCATTTCGGATAGCAGCTACGTTTCATTACAAGATGCTGCCGAAGTAGTGGAAGTGATGAAAGCTAATTGTCCGACTTGGGGGACGGCATATCATTTGCCTTTAGAAGACCTCAGCCATATTGATGCCCCCGCTGTCAATATGGGTGCCTTCGGGCGCGATATTCATAAGTTCACCGAGAGGATCCATGTGCCATTTTCCCGGGAGATCTTGCCTAAGCTGCTCGAGAGGCTCCTACACAGCTTGCTGCAGGGCTGATATAAAACCTATCGCTTAAAGCGAACCATTATTGCTCATCTACCTGTACACAAGCGGCGTTGCGCATCATCCGCAGAGCGCATGGAAGCTATAGCCAAAAGAGCGAAGGAGCCGAGGATAAAGGAGCGGGCAGCAATAAATTTTGGTTTCCTGACTTCTGGCCGCTCCCCTTGGCGACTAAGTCTTACCAACAGCCGCTGGCTACCAGCGCACGAGGATGACCGCAACGCCAGCGGCGGACAATGCGCGCGAGCATAACCACGACCGACCGGAACGATGGGCCGGCATGGATAGGCCTCCCCGTACCCTAGAGGCCTTTTTCAGCAGCCTCCTAAAGCACCGGTTTCTTGTCTTAAGATCAGCTAGAGAGCGCCGCCTGTATATGGTTTTTGTAGCAATCATATACTACCTGGGAAGGGAGTGGGGTCTAATGACGGATGTGATCTGCATTGGTGCGCAAACTTCCCTGGAGGACTTGAAAATACGGCTAAGGCAGGAAATCTGCCTCGCTACCGACGATATTAAGGTGAATATTACAAGCAGGCGTTCGCGCTTTTTTCATTTTCTCATCTGTAATCTTGATTACAGCAAAACCGCACTGGCGCCGCAGCAGCGCCGCCAGTTGGGACGTCAATACATAGCGCATCTTTTGGCTGATGTGCTAATAGATGACTGGCAAGAAAGCACTTTACATCGCCTCTTTAATCGCCGCTTTCATTGCTTTCAAGCTCATGAAAGGGAACAGATAATTAGGCTAACGCAAGAGATTCTAGAGCAGTACGATGCCGGACCTAACGGACATTTCTATCGGGCGGCACGCAAGAGTAGAGCCCGGGAACTGCTATCAGCCTGGCTAAAGGAAGAAAGCTATATTAACCTTGATGGATTTCTTCATTTTCGTTTGCGCTCTCATTGGGAAGAGTTGGAGTCGGTCCTCTATTTGGCGATCAACCAGTATCTGCAAGAGAAGGAACAGCAGGAGTTCGTGGGACTTTTGCAGCATTTCTTGGAAATCCTGGAACCCAAGCATGAAGTGGTACATGTAGTGCTAAAGTCAGCGCAAGAGTTTAGTATTCTAGACGAGCAAGGGCACGTTATTCCCATAGACAATCTCAGTTTTGAGCCCGAGACACCGTTAAGTCAAGCTGACCATGCTGACATGCTACTTAGTGTTCTACTTTCGGTTGCTCCTAGCAAATTGGTATTACACGCAGGCACTTTTCAAAGTAGACCTAAGACCTTAAAGTTGCTCGCGCAAGTTTTTGCTCAGCGGGTAGAAATATGCCGCATTTGTGATTACTGCTCTGGCGTTTTGGCTAACCCGCAACCGGAGACTTGATATGACTCAACTCAATGCTTGACAACAAAGTATTGTAACTTTATACTAGTGCCAACAGTGATGAAAAGGACGACGTTACACGCGGTTTGGCAGAGACGAGCACCTCGGGCTGAAAGTGCTCGAAACTAGTGTAATTGTCCACCACCTTGGAGCTGCTAGCCGAAAACGTTGTTATGGCAACGATTAAGGCTAGCGTAGCAACGCACGTTACGCGTTGGTAAGTAAGTGGGCGACCACATATGGGTCGTCAAGCAGGGTGGAACCACGGGAAAACTCCCTCTCGTCCCTGGCGCAGCTATTTAGCTGCGTTAGGAACGAGAGGGGTTTTTGTTAGGAGGTAGAATATGCAATCGATGGTAGTAAGACTTAAAGACGGAACCGAGCGTCAAATACCGCATGGTAGCACGGCGGCAGATTTGGCGGCCACAATTAGTGCACGTCTGGCACGGGAGGCCGTCTTAGCCAAGGTAAACGGCGTCATTCAAGATTTGGATGCTCCCTTACCCGATGGTGCCGATGTGGAAATTTTGACCTTCGAATCGGATGAAGCGCTAGAAGCAATGCGTCATACGGCGGCGCATGTCATGGCTCAGGCTGTTTGTCGGTTGTTTCCTGGTACTAAACTGGCTATAGGCCCTGCCATTAAAGATGGCTTCTACTATGATTTTGCTATGGACCATTCCCTCTCGCCCGAAGACTTGCCGCGCATTGAAGCAGAAATGCGGAAAATAATCGCTGAAAAGTTGCCGCTGCAGCGAGCAGTTATGGACCGACAAGAGGCTTTGCAGTTTCTTGCTGAGCAGGGGGAAGATTTTAAGGTTGAACTTATAGAAGATTTGCCCGAAGACGCTGAGATTTCATTTTACCGGCAAGGCGAATTCATCGACCTGTGCGCCGGCCCCCATGTGCCGCATACGGGTTTTGTTAAGGCAGTACGCTTGTTGTCGTTAGCGGGTGCCTATTGGCGTGGCGATGAGCGGCGCCCGATGCTACAACGTATCTACGGCACTGCTTTTGCCAAGGCGTCTGAACTGGAAGCACATTTGCAGCGCATCGAAGAGGCTAAGAAACGAGATCATCGCAAGTTAGGACGAGAACTGGAGTTATTTACTATAGAGGATGAAGGACCTGGTTTCCCATTCTTCCTGCCTAAAGGAATGGTAGTGCGCAACGAGTTAGAGCAATTATGGCGCGAGGAGCACCGACGAGCAGGTTATCTGGAAATCCGCACCCCTATCATATTGAATAGGCAGTTGTGGGAGCGCAGCGGGCACTGGGATCATTACCGGGAAAACATGTATTTCACGCAAATTGACGATAATGATTATGCCATCAAACCCATGAACTGTCCCGGGGCCATGCTTGCTTACCGCAATAAACTACATTCTTACAAAGACTTGCCTCTGCGTCTCGCCGAAATTGGCTTAGTGCACCGTCATGAAAAGTCGGGCGTCTTACACGGCATGATGCGGGTTAGGGCTTTTAATCAAGATGATTCCCATGTATTTATGACTCCAGAACAGATTGAATCGGAGCTTTCCATGCGTATTGATCTAGTAGATCATTTTTATCAGGTATTTGGCTTTACTTATCACGTAGAATTGTCTACGCGGCCAGAAAACTCCATGGGATCAGATGAAGTTTGGGAGTTAGCAGAAGGGGCATTGCAGAAGGTGCTCGATGCCAAGAAGATCTCCTACACTATTAACGAAGGCGATGGCGCATTTTACGGCCCGAAAATCGATTTTCACCTAACTGACTGCCTCGGCAGGTCTTGGCAGTGTGCCACCATCCAACTAGATTTTCAGATGCCTGAAAAGTTTGGCCTCTACTATATCGGAGAAGATGGCGAGCGCCATACGCCAGTAGTAGTGCATAGCGTAGCTTTTGGAGCCATTGAGCGGTTTCTAGCTATTCTTATCGAGCATTTTGCCGGTGCTTTCCCACTCTGGTTGGCGCCTGTACAAGTAAAGGTTATGCCCATCACCGATCGGGTGCACGACTATGCCACTAGCGTATACCAGACCCTTTTTGATGCTGGCCTGAGGGTGGAGCTCGACGATCGCAACGAAAAGATAGGCTTTAAGATTCGCGAAGCCCAGCTAGCAAAAATACCCTACATGCTGGTTGTTGGTGATCGGGAAGCCGAGGCTGGTGTGGTAGCGGTACGGCATCGCGAACGAGGCGACTTGGGAACTATGGATTTACACCAGCTGATAGAGGAATTACAAGAAGCTATTGTTAGCAAGCGCATATCCTAGTTGACGTTGCCCATACTCTATGTTAATATTACTTTCGTAAAGTAGAAGCCAGCCGCTTCTCACCTTGCGACGCCCTCGGGTAGTTACAAGGTCTGTAGTGTAATAGCAATGTTTATATTGCTGTGTTAACTGTAGGCGAGCGGCTTTGGCCGCTCGCTTTCTAATTTTCATGAACTTTAGAAAATGGAGGGGGTTACTTATCAGTAGGGATCGCAGGAACCCGCAGGTTAACGAGCAAATTCGTTTGCGCGAGGTACGCCTCGTAGATGAAAATGGTAAGCAGTTGGGCATAATGTCTTCCCGGGAGGCGCTACAAATAGCGCGGGAGCGTAATCTGGACTTGGTGAATATCGCGCCTACAGCAAATCCACCGGTTTGCAAAATCATGGACTATGGTCGTTACAAGTACGAGCAAAACAAACATGAGCGCGAAATGCGCAAGAAACAGAAAGTGATCACTGTCAAAGAGGTCCAACTTAGCCAGACTATTGAAGAGCGGGATTTGCAGATTAAGGCCAGGAATGCCGATCGTATGCTTAAGAATGGCAACAAGATTAAGGTCGTCATGCGGTTTCGCGGACGCCAAATTGTGCATGCCGATTTAGGCAAAAAGGTCTTCGAACAGTTCGCGAATACCGTTGAAAACGGTGTAGTGGAAAGAGAAGCACGTATCGAGGGGCGCAATATGATTATGATTATGGCGCCTAAAACCGATAAGGCGGAAAATTAAGGAGGATAAGCTCTGATGCCAAAGATGAAAACACACAAGGGAAGCGCCAAGCGCTTCAAAGTTACCGGCACTGGTAAAGTGAAGCGTAACAGCTCCCACAATGCTCATAAATTTGCCGCTAAATCCGGTAGCCAGAAACGTCGTCTAGATAAGCAGCATTTACTCAAAGACGCTGATGTGCGCCGCGTCAAGAAAATGATGCCCTATCATTTCTAGTAACAGCAAATAGGAGGTAGGCAACTATGCCACGTGTAAAATCGAGTGTTACCGCGAGAGCGCGTCATAAGAAAACTCTCAAGTTAGCCAAAGGGTACCGGGGAAGCAAGGGTAGACTATACAGAGCAGCGGCAACCCAGTTGCTTAAGTCTCAAAGTTATGCTACTCGTGATCGTAAGCGCCGCAAACGCGATTTCCGTCGCCTTTGGATAACTCGTATCAATGCGGCTGCACGCTCTAACGGTATATCCTACAGCAATCTCATGCATGGTCTCAAGAAGGCAGGTGTAGCAGTCAATCGCAAGATGTTGGCTGACTTAGCAGTCAATGATGCTGCTGCTTTTAGTCAATTGGTGGAAACTGCTAAACAGCAGTTGGCCTAGAGTGACAGGTAAGGAAGGCTGACTCAGCGTTGATGAGTCAGCCTTATTTATTAGAAGGAACTCTGGGAGACACTTAGTTGAGGGGGGCCTGATACCCGTGGGGTGAAGACGAAAAACTGGTTTTCCAAATGGAGCCCAACTCAAATCTTGATATTTACCTTTTTGGCTCTGATTGTTATCGGAAGCCTGCTCCTCAGCTTGCCTGTCGCCTCGCGGCAAGAACCATTAGGCTTCGTGGACGCATTGTTTACCGCTACGTCTGCCGTCTGTGTTACCGGCTTGGTTGTAGTAGATACCCTAACTCAATTTACTTTGTTTGGACAGATAGTGATCATCCTGCTGGTTCAGTTAGGTGGGCTAGGCTTGATGACGATTGCGTCTATGATGGCCATCTTGTTGGGGCGACGCATTAGCTTGCGTAACCACCTGATTATGCAAGAGGCCCTTAACCAGTTTTCCCTAGAAGGGTTAGTGCGCCTGATCAAGGCTGTGGGAGCCGTTACCTTTTTGTGTGAAGGTATGGGGGCTGTTGTTTTGACTATCCGCTTCTTGCCTGACTTTGGATGGCCACGGGCTGTTTGGTATGGAATTTTTCATAGTGTGGCGGCATTTTGCAACGCTGGCTTTGATCTAATGGGAGGTTTTCGCAACCTAGCGCCATATGTTGGAGATTGGCTAGTCAACATTGTCATCATGTCGTTGATAATCGTGGGTGGCTTGGGTTTTAGTGTGATCTTGGAAATCTGGCAGAAGCGAAAGGATATGCGGCGCACTCTGTCTCTACATGCTCGAATAGTGATTTCGGCATCAGCTTGGCTTATCTTGTTTGGTGCTGTTTTTATTCTCATAGTGGAATGGGATCGAGGGCTTGCCCAGCTACCCTGGCCGACAAAGGTTCTTGCAGCTCTGTTTCATGCGGTCGCTCCCCGTACGGCAGGTTTTAGCACTTTACCACTAGGCTCTTTTCATTCAGCTACCCTTCTCCTGATGACTATCTTGATGTTTATCGGGGCATCGCCAGGTTCAACCGGCGGTGGCGTTAAAACAACTACTTTTGGTACCTTGCTGGCCTTGGTCGTATCTAGTATCCGTGGGCATGACGAAGTGCGGTTATTTAACCGTCGCATTCCTGATGCTATTGTCAGACGTTCGGTGGCCATTATCACTATTGCTCTGGCACTGGTGTTAACGGTAACCATGTTAATATCCCTGATTGATGGACAACCCTTCTTGCCCGTTCTCTTTGAAGCCACTTCTGCCCTAGCAACGGTGGGATATAGCCTAGGGCTGACTCCGCTGCTGACACCGCTTAGCCGTTTAATTTTAACCGTCGCCATGTTTATTGGCAGGCTTGGCCCGATGAGTTTCGCCTTTGCGCTAGCACACGATCGTGTCAATGCAAAAATCCGTTATCCTGAAGAAAAGATCACTGTAGGCTAGGCATACTTCTTGTTGAGGTGATAATCGTGAAGAAACAGTTTGCTGTTATTGGCCTAGGTAGGTTTGGCTCTAGCGTGGTCACGACGCTATACTCTATGGGATACCAGGTGTTGGCAATCGATGCAGACGAAGATCGTGTTCGTGATATAGTGCAGCATTCCACGCGGGCCGTAGCAGCCGATGCTACCGATGAAACTGTACTGAAGTCTTTGGCTATGCGTAATTTTGATGTGGTGATTGTCGGTATCGGAGGCGACATCCAGGCTAGTATCATGATCACGTTGATGCTGAAAGAGATGGAAGTTCCATATGTGGTAGCCAAAGCCCAAAGCGAATTACACGGCAAAGTGCTCTACCGAGTCGGTGCTGACCGGGTTGTCTTTCCCGAACGGGATATGGGTGTCAGGGTTGCGCATAATCTCATTTCCTCTAACATCTTGGAATATATCGAGCTCAGCCCTGATGTAGGTATGATTGAAATTGTCGCCCCGGCTAATACGGTGGGCAAGACGCTAAGAGAATTAGATCTACGCAACCGATATAATATCAACGTTATCGCTCTCAAACATGGCAGCGATGTCAATATTACTCCTGGGGGAAAAGACCGCATTCACAAAGACAACATTCTTGTGTTGCTGGGCCTCAAGGAAGATTTGAAACGCTTTGAGCAACAATAGGAGGCAAAGGATAGTTGCAATGATAACCAGTCGCCAAAATTCCTCGTATAAGCTGCTGAAATCTTTGCGCACCCGTTCAGGGCGAGAGAAAGCCAGCCTGTATTTACTGGAAGGTGTACGTTTGGTAGAAGAAGCTATCGCTTCAGGCATACCTATCAGGTATGCAATATATAGCGACTATTTAAAACGCAGCCAACGCGGAATCGATTGTCTGCACGCACTGGCGAATCTAGGGGTTGTTCCCCAACACATATCTGATCGTCTGCTTTGTGAATTAGCCGATACCGAACGCCCGCAAGGTATTTTAGTAGCTACCGAACTACCGTCTCCAGCAATCGCTTCAGATGAGGCTTTCTGGGCGGCAGGCAAGTTGTTCTTACTTATTGACGGGGTACAAGACCCGGGCAATCTAGGCACGATCCTGCGTACGGCAGAAGCCTTTGGGGTTGATAGGGTCGTGGCCCTCAAAGGAACGGTAGATCCTTATAACAGTAAAGTAATTCGTTCTGCCATGGGTGCAATCTTTCGCTTGCCATTATTACATAATCAAACCAACGAGGTCATCTTAAAGCGATTAAAGCAGCATGATATACAAATTGTGGCAACCGCCTTGGGCGAGAGCGTGCCTTATCACCATGCAGTTTATCGATCACGGGTAGCATTGGTAGTTGGCAATGAAGGAGCAGGCGTCTCATCTTTTTGGTTAGATGTAGCCCATCTTGCTGTTCGTATTCCTATTAGACCACCGGCAGAGTCGCTTAATGTAGCAGTAGCAACTGGAATTTTATTAGCTCAGCTGGCTGTTTCCGCTTCTTGAACTTACTTGTACAGCGCAGACGGCGTGTGATATAATAGCCCCAAGTCTGACAAATATAAATCTAGATTCTGAAAAGGGGTGCATCTTTTGCAGAAGTGGACAGCCGCGTTTTTCTGGAGGATATTTACGGAAACGGGTTCTATCTTCGCCTATTTGATGTACCGGAAACTATCACTAAACCAGACTGCAATGTAATAAGCCTACCGCGATGAAAGAGATCAGTAGTTGTAGGGAGACTGTCTTAGGGAGGAAGCGTCTAGACTGGAAGCGTTTCTGGCAGTTCTACAATGAACCTTCGCTCTGGAGCTACACCGCTGAAGTTTAGTAGGTGGTGTCGGTTAATTCTTAACCGTTATCCATACGAGAGCTGCTGTAGCTGTAGCAGCTGAATAAGGGTGGTACCACGAGCGCCATCGTCCCTTAGTGGATGATGGCTTTTTTCTTTGAAAGGAGTGTCGTCATGCGAGAACAACTAAAAACGTTAGAAAGAGAGGCTTTGTTGGCTGTAGAGCAGGCTGAAGATCTGCCCCAATTACAGGATTTACGCATTCAATATTTGGGCAAGAAAGGGAAGCTTACAGCTATTTTGCGCGGCATGGCCAAATTGGCACCCGAGGAGCGCCCAGTGATAGGGCAGCTAGCCAATGACATACGCAAACAACTCGAGCAGGCTTTATCCACCAAAACGACCCGCTTAGCAGAACAAGCTAAGTTGGCTAAATTGCAGGCAGAATTTGTGGATATCACCCTGCCGGGTACACCCTTTGTTTTAGGGCATCAGCATTTAATTACTCGTACTTTGGAGGAGATACAGCGAGTTTTTGCTGGCATGGGGTTCAGCCTAGCGGAAGGGCCCGAGGTAGAAACCGACTACTATAATTTTGAGGCGCTTAACATACCAGCTAACCACCCGGCGCGGGATATGCAAGACTCCTTCTATTTTGGACCAGAACTTTTACTGCGTACGCATACCTCTTCCGTGCAGGTACGCACGATGGAAAAAATGCGGCCGCGGCCGGTGCGAATTATTGCCTCAGGGCGGGTTTATCGCCGAGATGATGATGCTACTCATTCACCCATGTTTCACCAGGTGGAAGGACTTGCCGTCGATGAGCATATTACTTTGGCAGAGTTAAAGGGCGTATTGCTGACCTTTGCTCGCAGCATTTTTGGTGAACAGCGAGAGATCAGGCTCCGCCCAAGCTTTTTCCCTTTCACCGAGCCTAGTGCCGAAGTTGATATATCCTGCTTCTTGTGTGAAGGAGCTGGCTGCCGCTTGTGTAAAGATACTGGCTGGATTGAAATTCTTGGCTCCGGCATGGTGCACCCACAGGTGCTAGCAGTTTCAGGCTATGATCCTGAGCAGGTAAGCGGCTTCGCCTTTGGCATGGGGGTCGAGCGCATCGCCATGTTAAAATACGGAGTAGACGATATGCGGCATTTGTTCACTAATGATATCCGGTTCCTGCGTCAGTTTTAGGAGGTGGCAATAGCATGCATGTTTCTTATAATTGGCTAAAGCAGTATGTTGATATCCCTTGGGGGCCGGAAGGACTGGCAGAACGCCTAACCATGAGCGGGGTAGCAGTTGAACTGGTTAGATTCCGTGGCCACGGCTTGGAAGGGGTAGTGACGGGCCAGATAGTAGAGCTGGCACCTCATCCTAATGCAGACAAGCTACAGGTATGTCGGGTAAATGTAGGGCAGCCAGAGCTGGTCACTATTGTTACGGGGGCAGATAACGTTTTCCCTGGAGCTATCGTCCCCACGGCCCTTGCGGGCGCTAAATTACCCAGCGGACAAGCTATTGGCCAGGTTGATTTTCGTGGTGTGAGATCGGCAGGTATGCTTTGCTCGGCAGAAGAGCTGGGTATTGACAACAAGATGGTGCCGCCGGAGATGCGGGATGGCATCTATATCTTGCCTGCAACTGTTGCAGCAGGCCTTGATATTTGTGAGGTAATGGGACTGAACGATTACGTCTTAGAGCTTGATCTGACGCCCAATCGCTCCGACTGCCTGAGTATGCTAGGAATAGCTTACGAAGTAGCCGCCTTAACCGGGCTTGAGGTTCGCTTGCCCCAGCTCTTGTCTTTAACTACCCAGCCTACCCACCCCAAGATAACTATAGAAATTAAGGCAACTGATTTATGTGCTGGTTATTTAGGCTTGGTGGTGGAAGATGTGCAAATAGGGCCTTCACCCCTCTGGATGCAGAATGCCCTACAGGCAGCAGGCCTCAGACCGATAAACAACCTAGTTGACATTACTAACTATGTATTATTGGAGCTCGGCCAGCCCTTACACGCTTTTGATATGGATCGCCTAGCCGAAAATCGTATTGTAGTGCGGCGAGCAGAAGCTGGTGAGGAAATTATTACCTTAGACGATGTGCCGCGGACGTTATCAGAAGAAGACCTAGTTATTGCTGATGGAGCCCGACCGGTTGCTATCGCTGGTATTATGGGCAGCCAGGTGGCCGAGGTAAGCAGTAGCACCCGTCGTGTGCTTTTAGAATCAGCCTACTTTGATTATCGTAGTGTCCGCCGATCTTCTCGTAGACTCGGATTACGCACCGATGCATCTAGCCGTTTCGATAAGGGTGTAGACCCTGGTCGTGTCTTGGCGGCACTCCAGCGAGCAGGCTATTTGCTGCAGGAGGTAGGTTGTGGTCGAGTGGAACTGGTTGCTGTCGGTTCTATGGCGGAAATGCCCTTGACCCAAAGCATTAGCTTGCGCCCAGAAAGGGTGGAGAAGCTACTAGGTGTATCCATCCCTGAGGATACTATGCGCAATCTGCTGGAGCGCCTCGGCTTAACCGTAGACACAGAGCAGCTACCATGGCAGGTGATTGCTCCGAGCCGCCGGCCTGACTTGCAGCAGGAAGTAGATCTAATTGAGGAAATTGCACGCCTCCATGGCTTTGAAAACATACCGGCTAGTTCAATGCGAGGGCCGGTGATGCAAGGAGGTCTAAATGCCTATCAGCAAGCTGAACAAAACCTGCGGCATCATTTGCTCGGCCTAGGGCTAACAGAGGTGCTTACCCTTAGCTTTAGCAACCCGGCGGCGGTGAAGCAGTTGGTAGGCCCTGATCATCCTTGGAACCAAGGCCTTGTTTTGCAGAATCCATTGTCATCCGAGCGGAGCTTAATGCGCCCATCCTTGTTAATGGGCTTGCTCGATGTTTTAGCTTACAATGCGGCCCGTCAGCAACATGATCTGGCTATATTTGAGATAGCGACGGTGTTTAAGCCACTGCCAGGTGAAAGTTTGCAGCAGCCCGAAGAGCCCTTGCATTTGGGTATTGCTTGTATGGGCAAGCGCTCAGGTGGCTGGCAAACCACTACCAGTGATTATGATTTCTTCTATGTTAAGGGCCTGCTCGAGACAATTTTGGCCAAATACAACATGTCCGAACTAGTTTGGCGCAGAGCGACTGAGCCATTCTTACACCCTGGTCGGGCCGCAGTCATATATTGGAAAGAGGCTCCTTTAGGATATGTAGGTGAACTACATCCGGATATTGTGCAGCGCTATGATTTGAGGCAGCGGGCAGTAGTAGCCGAGCTGAAGTTAGAGCCAGTATTAAGAAATGCTGACCACTTATTGCCTTATCAAGGAATACCAAAATACCCAGCTGTAGAAAGGGATCTGGCAGTAGTTGTTGATCAGCATATACCGGCTTTTGAGGTTGAAAGTATTATCCGAGAAGTCGGCGGTGAGCTTTTGGTGGCATTAGAACTGTTCGACGTTTATCAAGGCGAACAGATTGCTGAACAAAAAAAGAGCCTGGCTTATGCTCTGACTTGGCAGAGCCTTAACAAGACTTTACAGGACAACGAAATAGCCACCCTGCATGAGAAAATAGTGGCCGAGCTTAACAGCCGTTTAGGAGCAGAGTTGCGTTAGGCAGGAATAGTCTAAGCGGATGCCGAACACGGGAAGAGAGAAATCTGGCAGCGAGGGGTGACTTTGTGTCAATATCCGATCGCAACAAGGTGAAGGTTCGCATCTGTAAGCAAGATTATGTTTTTGTTAGCCCGGCTGAGCCGGAGTATATAATACAATTAGCCCATTTAGTAGAAGAAAGAATCCGAGAGATTACGGATCGAGACCCGCGTTTAGGGCTGACGCGGGCCGCTGTGATGGCGGGCATGATCATGGCAGACCAAATTATGTCTCTAGAGAAAAAAGTGGAGCAGCTGACCTCCCAGCTGAAAGAAACCCAGGCTACGAAAGCTAAGATGCAGACCGAACTGGCTCGAGCTAAAGCTATTGCAGCAAAGCGAGCCAAACGAAGGAGGCGTTAGTATGCAAGAAGCGAGCCTAACTTTCGTCTGGCTCGATTGGGTGCTGTTAGCAATCTTAGCGCTATCGATACTAGAAGGTTTTCGACAGGGGTTGGTGAAGCAAGCCCTAGGTTTCGCCGGGCTATTCATTAGCCTGTTTTTGGCCGGCCGTTGGTCGCCAGTAGTTGCTAACTGGCTCAATAACAGCTTCAATATTAGCTCTTGGCTGCAGCGTAGCTTCTTCCCAGTGTTCGGCGACTATAGGCTGGAGCCAATAGTTTTATCGGTGCTTAGTTATTTGCTGGTCTGGCTGGCTGTCAGCATAGCCATTAGGCTGCTGGGTGCCTTTCTAGATTCGGTAACACGGCTGCCGCTTATTTCTTCAGCCAACAAGTTGGGTGGAGCTATTCTAGGCGCGCTTAAAGGAGGAGTTATTGTTTTTATTGTGGCTAGCCTGATCTCCTTTTTGCCAGCCAGCACCAAGTTGGGGGAAATCGGGCAGCGTTCCTATATTGGGGCGCAAGTGCGATATATCAGCCCTGTTCTCTATCAATATTTGCAGGAACTCGTCAGCCGCATTTGGGTAACGCCGATGCAACTTTAGGACGTTGCTGAAAAGAGGGTGCGGGAAGGTCGCATGACATGTGTAAAGCGCACGACTGGACCTTCCTGCGCCCTATCAGCATACTCCAGTGGTCTCAACTGTAGTAGTATACGGATAAAAGAGAGCTTGTCGTCGCAGGCTCTTTTCTTGTGTGTAGAAGATGAGTACGAAATAGACTTTGCCTTAGTTTAGATGTATGGGAATGGTAGAATATAAGTAGAAAAGCAAGCTGTGGAGGAGCGAATAATCTGTGAACGAAAAAACCCTGCGCGTACTGGAATTCGCGAAAATCAAAGAGCAGCTTTTAGCACAGGCCTCGTCATCTTTAGGACGGGAAAAAATAGATGAATTGCAGCCGATGACCGACACAGCTAGCGTGGTACAGGCTTTACAGGAGACAACAGAAGCCCGCGCCATTTACCGCACTGAAAGCTTTCCCCTCCAAGGATTAATTGATGTGCGCCCTAGTTTGCGCCGTGCTTTGCTTGGTGCTACATTGCAACCGGAAGACTTGCTAGAAATAGCGGCTGTTTGCGCGTGTAGTCGAAGGGCGCATCAATTTTTTGGTAAGAAGGCTGAGAACTACCCTTTGCTCAGCAGTTACGGACAGCAATTGGTGGTATGTCGTGAATTAGAAGAATCTATAGACAGCGCTATTAGCGAGTTTGGCGATGTAAAAGATAGTGCTAGCAGCACGCTAAGAAAAATTCGTAATGACATACGTACACTACAAAGCCGGCTGAAACAACGGTTAGATACAATGGTCCGATCACCTGCTGTGCAAAAGTTTCTACAAGAACCCATTGTGACAGTGCGCAACGATCGCTATGTGGTTCCTGTAAAACAAGAATACCGGGGCCAGGTACCAGGAATAATTCATGATCAATCTGCTAGCGGTGCGACCTTGTTCGTAGAGCCGATGGCGGTAGTGGAAATCAATAACGATTTACGCCGTAAAGAAGCGGAGGAAGAACAAGAAATCGAACGCATTTTAGGTGAGTTATCATTAGAAGTACAAGCTGCGGCCCCAATGTTACAGAAGAACCTGGCCTTGCTAGCCCAGTTAGACTTAGCTATGGCCAAAGGCAAGTTAAGTTATCTACAAAAAGCCACTGCACCACTGATCAACGAGTCTGGCTATCTGCACTTAAAAAATGCTCGGCATCCCCTTTTGCAGCCAGAGACGGTAGTCCCTAGCACCGTTTATCTCGGCAAAGATTTTAACGTCTTGCTTATTACTGGCCCTAATACCGGGGGAAAAACTGTAACCCTGAAAACAGTCGGCTTGCTAGCTCTTATGGCTCAAGCCGGCCTGCATATCCCCGCAGATGAGGGGAGCGAAATGGCTGTCTTCCAGCAGATTTTTGCTGATATAGGGGACGAGCAGAGTATTGAACAGAATTTAAGCACCTTTTCCTCCCATATGACTAACATTATTGAAATTACCCAGCGAGCCGATCATCAATCATTAGTCCTGCTAGACGAGTTAGGCGCAGGTACCGACCCAATCGAAGGCGCAGCCCTTGCTATGTCAATTATCGATTACCTACATGGGCTCGGTTGTCGCTTAGTAGCTACTACCCACTATAGCGAATTAAAGCTATATGCTTACCAAACGCCGGGTGTCCAAAACGCTAACGTCGAATTCGATGTAGAAACTTTACAACCTACCTATCGCTTGCGGATTGGTTTGCCGGGTAAGAGCAATGCTTTTGAAATTGCTAGCCGTCTGGGATTAGGGGAACACCTAATCGATAATGCGCGTGGCTACTTGACAGGCGAACAACTACGCGTGGAAGATCTGTTGCGACAATTGGAGGTTAGTCGTCAGGAGGCTTGGGCCGATCGGAGTGAGGCCCAGGTATTGCGGCGACAAGCAGCCGCC
This sequence comes from Bacillota bacterium, assembly GCA_012735505.1. Lineage (GTDB taxonomy): Bacteria > Bacillota > UBA994 > UBA5500 > UBA5500 > JAAYHE01. The sequence goes on along the minus strand of JAAYHE010000005.1, from coordinate 4,464 downwards.
AAAGCGGCCGAATTAGATAAACGCTTGCAAGCCGTGCAGCGGGAGGAAGAAAAAATCATCGAACGGGCGAAACAGGAAGCCCGATCGCTGGTGCAAAGATATAGACAAGAAATGGATCAATTACTGGCCGAACTCAAGCAGACTATTGAGCGAGTGAAAGCCGATAGCGTCAAAGAAGCAGCGCAGGTAGCAGAAACAGCACGGCGAAAAATGCACAGGCTGCAAGACGAGGTAGCTCCGTCCCTAGCTGCGGCAACGCCAAAAATAACGCCAGCCCAGGTTGCTCCTGATCGTGATTTCCAGGCAGGCGATACAGTGTTAGTTAAACACTTGGGCCAAAGGGGAACTTTACTAGATGACCCTACAGAAGCAGGCGAGGTGCAGGTACAGTTGGGGGCATTACGCCTCACTTGCCGCTTGGATCAGCTTGAGAAATTGGCGGTTGAGGAGCGGGACAATAAGCGGACGAGCTTTCAAATGATTAACCGCAGTCGTAGCCGAGTGCCTTTAGAACTCGATTTGCGGGGGCAAACCGTAGATGAGGCCTTGTTAAGGGTTGATAAATACTTAGATGATGCTAGCGTGGCAGGCATGAAATCGGTCTCCATCATTCATGGCAAAGGCACTGGGGTGTTACGCAATGCGGTACGTGAATTTATCAGCAAGCATGGACATGTCCTTTCGTATCGTTTCGGTGGGCCTGCTGAAGGCGGTACTGGCGTAACCATAGTAGAATTAAAGTAAAAGAAAAAAGCTGCCTCGGGCAGCTTTTTTGTTTGTGTTATTTCTTTAGCCATTAGGCTCAATGTTAGGTTCATCTTCGCCGGGGTTTGCGTCGTCTGGATCCAGTGGTTGTTGCGGATCTTCCAAACCTGGTTCTTCGGGTGATATCTCGTCGCCAGGCTCTTCTATAGGTTCTTCCGGTAGTACAGGCTGGCTGTGAGCACTACACACTTCTTGGGGTTCTGTGCCCACAATGAAATATTCTTCTATAATGTTTTCTCCAGGGCAATCAGGACCAGCCAACAAACCCGTTTTGCGATCAATAGCCAGCTTAACAACATTTTCTGGCATACTGGAGTAAAACTCCGTGGGGGCAGGCATTTGGGCATAAATATTGCTCATAATTTTCCCGAACATGGCGGATGTAATGTAACTACTAGAGCCTTCCGGCAATAAGCGGCCATAGCCACCGTCACCGGCTTTATACCCGGTTGTGTTGCTGTCGTGCCCGATATAAATAGCAGCTGCAATGTCAGGTGTATAACCAGCAAACCATACTTCTCTATTATAGCTGGTGGTGCCAGTTTTACCAGCAGCCGGGCCATGGTAGCCGCCAAGGGAGCGAACCGAACTGGCGGTGCCATGGTTCACTGGATTCTCCAACAGGCTGTTAAGAATGAAGGCGACTTCCTCACTTAATACGACCTTTTGTTGAGGTCTGTATTCATAGATGACCTGACCACGGCTATCTATAATACTGCTGATAGTGAACGTTTCGTTCAAAACGCCTTTGTTAGCAATAGCGCTAAATGCTTGCGCCATTTCGATAGGGATAACTCCGTGGGTGAGGCCACCGATAGCCAGTGCGGCTAGATTACGGTCATCATGACCATCGATTGGCTTTTCAACCAAAGTAGTAATGCCCAATCGTTTAGCAAATTCAATCATGCTGGTGATGCCGTTCTCTTTACCGATTTTCCAAGCAGGGACGTTCAGAGATTGCTGAATGGCGTACCTGAGAGTAACAGGCCCTGCATAAGTGCCACTATAGTTGACCGGGTAAGGTGGATTCTCAGGCCCATTTTCGTATATGGGTTCGTCAACGATAATGCTGGCTGCAGTAAATTTGCCACTTTCTATAGCCGGGCCGAAAACCGTAAGCGGTTTGATTGCTGACCCTGGTTGTTGTTTTAGCAGCTGCACAGCCCGATTGTGCTTATCGTTGGCAGGTTCACGCCCCCCGATCATAGCGCGCACACCACCAGTTTTAACGTCAAGCAAAATGACGGCACTCTGTGGTTGCAAAATGCCCTGGGCGTTCCTTTCTTCTTTGTTAGCAAGCTTGGATACCAGGTATCTGTTTAAGATTTCTTCCATTCCTTGCTCTGCAGCCCGCTGCATGCGCAAGTCTAAAGTGGTGTTGATAGTAAGACCACCTGTAAAAACTTCTTGCTGGGCTTCTCGCAAAGAATACCCTTTGTCCTGCAATATTTTGATAACCTGATCGCGTACATAGGATACAAAATAGCTGCTGGCATTAGTTTTATTTTTCTGGGAACGATTAGCCAAAACGATTGGCTGCTCTAATGCCGCCTGTCGTTCTTCTTCCGATATATAACCGAAGCGAACCATGTTGTTTAAGGTTTCTTTTTGCTTACTCTTAGCCCTTTCCATACTGACATAGGGAGAATAGTAGTTGGGGGCCGGTATAATCCCAGCTAGCATGGCCGACTCGGCTAGATTGAGCTCTGATACATCTTTGCCAAAGTAATACATGGCTGCCTCTTGCATACCATAGGCAGAGCCCCCCATGAAGAGGCGGTTCAAATAGAACTCTAATATTTCATCCTTCGTATAGTCTTTTTCGAGGCGTAGCGACACGAACACCTCTTGAATCTTACGGCTTAATTTTCGATCTTCTACTAGGAAAGCCATCTTAGCGACCTGATTAGTAATAGTGCTACCACCCTCAAGCCTACGACCCGTTAATGTTCGGAACAAAGCTCTGGTGATGCCTCTAAAGTCAAAGCCATGATGCTCGTAGAAGCGGTTATCTTCCATGGCTAAGACGGCTTTTTGCAGCTCCCAAGGAATTCGGTCTAGGGAGACGGGTGTCCTATTTTCTTCGCCATGTAGATTAGCTATTAACTCTCCGTTGATATCGTATACTTTGGAAGTAGCATCGAAATCGAGTTTGCCCGGATCGTAGGGGGGGATAGTTGCCACAGAATATACGAAGAATCCCCCTCCAAAGAGGACGGCAGCAATTAAAAGGACAGAGAACGTAATTCGCGCTATCTGCGCAAACCGCTTACTAATCCCGATTTTTTTCTTTTTTTTGGCGCGACGAGAAGGTTGGCTTCTGCGCTTAGTTTCTGTTACCACAAAAACTCCTCCTTTAGACACTAATTATACCACAGCGCCATTTTTACTTATACGGTTAAATTGAGAAGTTAAACATACCACCTCAGTAAAGACGCATAGGTTTAACTAATAGAGGTGAGGGCTATGTTTCCTAAACGGCAGCGGCTGGGCTTTAGAGGCAGTCTTCAGCTAAACAAAAAGCAAAAAGTTACTATCTCTCTAATCCTTATTACCTTTTGTGTTTTACAAGTGCTGATGTTATTAGATAGAAACTTACGCCCTACTCTAGAAGCTATTGCTGAGGCGAGGGCGAAAGTAATCGCTACTCAAGCAATTAATGATGCTATTAATACGAAGATTGCACAAGAAATAAAGTATGGTCTACTAATAACGGTTCATACCGACTATAATGGTAAACCGTCTTGGGCTCAAGTGAATACCATGGAGGTAAATCGCATAGTTGCGGCTACTACTATGCGGGTGCAGGAGATTTTGGGAACTATCCGAGGCGAGGTATTGCGCATACCATTAGGGCAAGCCTTCAATAGCCAGTTGTTTGCGAATATGGGGCCACGAATTCCTTTTACTATAGTGCCTGTAGGTACAGTGAATGTTGAAGTAACCGATGCTTTTGAGCAAGCCGGGATCAACCAAACTCGTCACAAAATCTACTTAGAGGTTTTTACTGACGTACAAATCGTTATTCCGTTTGTCACTCGTACGGTACAGGTACACAGTAAAGTCCCCATTGCGGATGTAACCTACCTAGGCGATGTACCTCAAACTGTTATCGATTTGCCGTTCCCATTAGGTTCAGGCTATCAGTCTGTCGAGCCCGACAAAACACCATAATATGCTAGTTGATAAAAGGAATAATTTGTTGCTTGCCAGAAAACTATAACCCGTGTATAGTAGTGATTACGCCTTGCGAACAGGTTTTGTTACTAAGAGGCGTCGACATTTTTCTAAAATAGGCTTGACAAGTCGACAAGTTTCATGTTAAACTTGTAAAGCCGCCACCACGACGGCAGATGATCCTTGAAAACTGAACAATGAGTAGCGTACGGTTTTGCTGGTTGCATAACTAAGTACGAAACCTTGGTGTAAAGTATGTCATAAGACATGCAAAACACGAGGTCTTAATTAAGACCCGCAATTCTTTATAGGACGCATAGCGTCTGATTTATATGGAGCCACAGGCTCACTGAAAGAGTAAGTAGGGGCAAAAGCCCATACAATAATCTTATCGGAGAGTTTGATCCTGGCTCAGGACGAACGCTGGCGGCATGCCTCATACATGCAAGTCGAGCGGGCTGGAAACGAGAGACTTCGGTCTCATGTTTTCGGATAGCGGCGGACGGGTGAGTAACGCGTGGG
>JAAYHE010000044.1 GCA_012735505.1 Bacillota bacterium | reverse complement strand
TGGGCTACTGCTGCACGCTTGGCCATCAAATTTGTGCCTATGGACGCCAGTAGAGCGGTTACACAGGTGCCAATGTTACTGCCGAGAGTTACCGCAAGTCCTACATTAAGATCAATCAGCCCGGCAGCTGCCAGCGTTACCACTAAGCCAGTTACCGCACTGCTACTTTGGATAATGGCAGTTAGCACGAGTCCAGCTAATACTCCAAGCAGGGGGCTCCGGCTGAGGCTAAGCACAGCGCTGGTGAAGGCCACATTGTCTTTCAACGGTTTCATCGTATCGCCCATGACCTTCATGCCCAGAAAGAGTAAACCGAAGCCGAGAATTGTTTCGCCTATGAAACGAGTATTCTTTTTCTTGCCTAGTAGGGTGAGAAGGAAGCCAATACCAATGGCAGGTAAGGCTAGATCTGTTAAGTTCAGCGAAACCATGAAGGCGGTAATGGTAGTGCCAATGTTAGCACCCATAATTAACGAAACCGCTTGTTTTAATGTAAGCAAACCGGCGTTAACAAAGCCGACAACCATTACCGTGGTGGCACTGCTGCTCTGGATCAGCATAGTGACGCCTGCCCCAACTACGACTCCAATCACCGGCGTGCTGGTTAATACCTCTAGGATGCGCCGTAACCTGTCGCCTGCAATCTTCTGCAAGCCATCGGCCATCAGCTGCATACCGAAGAGGAAAAGACCTAGCCCGCCCAACAGCCCATAAAAGAGTGGTAGATATGCCGACATCTCAAGACCTCCCGCCGCAAGATCAAAGTTGGCAACATTAGCTACTTCCATTGTAGCAAGTCCATTAGCTTGGCGCGTTAAGCTTTAATTAAGGCATTTTTAAGGAATGGTTAAACGCGTCAAGGCGTCTTGCTTTAGTGTGTCCATTGTCTGGCATCACCTTACTGCGAGGCAGAGTGATTCCTAGCTACGCTGTTTCTCTGTTGGAGTTTTTAACACAAAAGGCGACCCCTGGCCAAGCGTCGCCTTTAATTAGAACACCGCAGAGCGGCATGCGTCTGCGGTGTTTCTTGCTTAAGCGAATCTTATAGCTTAATCTTCAGTTCCCATTCGCCGTTGCTGGTTTCCTTAATTTCTGGTTGTTTTCCGGTAGCATTTTGCAGAAAGCGAGCCACATTTTCTCGGGCTACGGCGGCATCGACAATGACAGTCAAAGACTTGATCGATTTATCTTCTAAAGCTTGCCGAGTGAGTACCACTGGTTCGGGGCAAGAGCGCCCGCGAGCGTCTACTACATATTGCATTAGGCTTTAACCTCCTTGCCTGCGTTGATAGTCTTAGTACGAGTAGCCCTCATGGTTGCGCGAGCTGAAAAGCCGATGGTCACCAGCAGCGCTAGAACGATCCAGTTGGCTATCTGGCCGTTGATGGGAACGCCAGCGCCGCTAGCAGCCAAGCCGAAGTTATGGGCAACAGCGGCTCCTACTATGAGTCCCATGACAGTGACCATAGCGTCGCTGTCACCCTCACCAGCTAAGATGAGCTGGCGTAGCGGGCAGCCGCCTAATAGCGCTGCGCCGAGGCCGGTAGCTAGCATGCCTAAGTAGTTATAGAAATGATTGCTATGGGCTATGGGTTGCTCTACAAAACCTAATTTGAAATTCCCAGTTACCAAGTTGCCAACAAGGGCGGCAACAAAAATAGCGACAAAACCCAGCAGTAAGTGGCTATCTTTGAACATAATCATGTCGCGAATTCCGCCAACCATGCAGAGGCGGGTACGTTGTGCGATGAAACCAATTAGAAGGCCAGCCCCTAAGCTGTAAACTAGGGGAGCAGCTAACGAGCCGGGACCGCTTTCGCTATGGAAGATAAAAGCAGGGGCAAGAACGGCAAGAATTATGAGAAAAACAGCGAAGGCCGGGCCGGTGTAACCGGGCACTTGCGGTTGCGGATAGCTACGACCTAAGGTAAACCCGCGCTTTAAGAAGAAAATGCCAATAGCGATGCCACTGGTAAAGCCCAAAAGACCTACGAATGCGTTTAGGTCACCGCCTGCTAAACGCAGGATCATGCGCAAGGGGCAACCCAGGAAAACGAGGGCGGAGATGCTCACTAGAGCGCCCATGAAGAAACGGAGAATGGTGCTAGAACCACCCCGGGGGCGAAACTCTTTGAACATCAAGGAAGCTATAAAAGAGCCCAGGATAAAGCCAGGGATTTCTAGCCTTATGTTTTGCACAATAGCGGCTCGATGGAAGCCGAGAGCGCCAGCGATGTCTCGCAAGAAACAGACTACGCAGACTCCCATGTTTTTGGGATTACCGCCTAAGACTAGCAATACCCCCAAAACACCAACCAGTAAGCCCGCTCCTAGCATTTTTTTTCTGTCCATGTGAAACAACTCTCCTTTTGCTTATTTTGAAATACCCTAACCATATATATGTAAGGCGAAAAGCGGTGTGCCACACATATTATATGTGAGGCTTATGCGTAATACAACGGGAGCTAATATTAAAGCCTCTTATGGTTAGGTAGTAATACACATAGTTAAAGGTGAATTGTGATGGCTATGCTTATGCAGCAAATATAAGTGTTTGTAGAAAATGTAGGGTCCGAGGCAGGGGAGTGGAGCTAGAAGCGAGAGGCTGGAAAAGGAGAGGACCGAGAGTGCTTTTCCCTCGGTCCAGTTTTGTTGCTAAAATTCGCAGTTGCCGGGAGTGCGGGGGCAGGGGATGACGTCGCGGATGTTGGAGACGCCGGTCATATACATTAACAGCCGCTCGAAGCCAAGCCCATAACCAGAATGTTTGACGCCGCCATACTTGCGCAGCTCCAGGTACCACCAATAATCGTCCATATCAAAGTTCATTTCTTCGATGCGTTGCTTGAGCAGGTCATGGCGTTCCTCGCGCTGACTGCCGCCTATTAACTCGCCGACTCCAGGCACTAGCAAGTCCATAGCAGCGACGGTGCGCCCGTCATCATTTTGCCGCATATAAAAAGCCTTAATATCTTTGGGGTAATCGGTTACAAAGACGGGCTTCTGGAACACTACCTCAGACAGATAGCGTTCGTGCTCCGTCTGTAAATCCATGCCCCAGGCTACAGGGAATTCAAATTTGCGATTGGCTTTCTCTAGCAGCTTTATGGCCTCGGTATAAGTAATGCGTGCAAAATCTGCCTCGATCACGTTCTGGAGTCGGGCCAAGAGTCCTTTGTCTACAAACTGATTGAAGAAGGCGAATTCCTCGGGCAATTCTTCCAGTGTATAGCTGAGTACATATTTGAGCATGTCTTCAGCTACATCCATATTGTCGTTTAGGTCGGCGAAGGCCATTTCTGGCTCTAACATCCAGAATTCGGCTGCATGTCGCGCCGTATGCGAGTTTTCTGCCCGGAAAGTGGGGGCGAAGGTGTAGACATCCCTGAAAGCCAATGCGAAGATCTCGGCTTCAAGTTGGCCGCTGACCGATAAGTTTACCTCTTTGCCAAAGAAATCCTGGCTATAGTCGATCTCGTTGGTCTCGGTGCGGGGTAAATTCATCAGATCGAGAGTAGTTACACGGAACATTTGGCCTGCACCCTCGGCATCGCTACCCGTAATGATTGGGGCATGGACATACAAGAAGCCACGCTCCTGGAAAAAGCGATGCAAAGCATAGGCAGCCACCGAACGAACGCGAAAAACAGCCGAAAAGAGGTTAGAGCGCGGGCGCAGATGGGCAATTTCGCGCAAATACTCCAAGGTATGACGTTTCTTCTGTAGTGGATAATCCGCATGGGAGGAGGCTTCCACTTCGATAGTATTAGCCTGAATCTCTACAGGCTGTTTAGCTTGGGGGGTAGCTACCACCTGTCCGGTTACGCTGATTGCAGTAGAAATCGGTAGCTTGCCGATCTCGGCAAAGTTTTCCATTTCCTCACTGAATACAATCTGTAGGTTTTTAAAAAAAGTGCCGTCGTTGAGCTCGATAAAGCCGACTGTTTTGGATGAACGCAAAGTTCTAATCCAGCCTTGCACAGTCACTTCTTGCCCAATAAACTTTTCCGCTTGTCGATAAATGGATTTGACCTTCACTAGGTTCATTGCAGTGAATCCTCCTTTATCATAAAAAGTAAGGCCCTTCGTCCAGTATGGGACGAAGGGCCAACTCGCGGTGCCACCCAAATTACCTGCTATAGAAGCGGGTCACTCTGCTAGCTATAACGGGCTAACCCGTCCGGTACTACTTGCAACTAGTGCTTTCGAGCGGAGGCTCCAGGCTGTTCTTCACTGCAAGCCGTTGCGCTGGACTTCCACCTATCTCCAGCTCTCTGGGGCCGTACTTACAGCTACTCTTCCTTTCCTCGCCGTTACTTTTGACAAAAAGTATACAATATTGGCCAACAGACTGTCAACAGGGCCGCACTAAAGTGCCAATGTTTCACTTGTCTAAATTAATATCTGTCAAACTAGCAGGAAATGTCTGCTTTATGGCAAAGTTAGCTAAGAGTGAATTGACAGTTTTCGGGGAGGTATGACTTTGGTTGGGGCATTAGTAGTTTTATCTCCAGCTAACCAGGCTGCGTTTATAGATCATTCTGGCGAAATGCATATCATGGTGACAGACGACTGGGGCGAAGTGGCGACAGCAATACAAGAGCTAGCACCTGATGTGTTGATTATGGATAGCTATCACGCGAGCAATCGAGAACTGGTATATGCCTACCGTGCCCAGATCCCCTGGGGGTACACGGTTGTTCTTTTGTTAGCAGCTGCCGATCTCGATTTGATTGAGCTACTGAAAAAGAACAATATAGATGAATTTTTGCCCTGCTCCACCTTTTCAACAGCGCAGGTGCGCCTGCTGACGCGTTTGGCTAAGTTAAACCAATATTGGCAAGAGGGGAAAGCCCGTTGCCGCGCGCAAGGGCCTAATGGTGAATGTCAAGGAGAGTGTAGTCAAGGTTTTGAGGACTTTTTCCAAGGCAGGCGATTTCTTTCTCCTAGCATGTGGGCCCGCAAATCTTTGGGCCAATGGACTTTCTTATTTCAGCATATAGCCCAGATGCTAGGGCTGGCAGGGATTTCTGCCTGGCCAAACTTCAACCAGACCGTGGCAAACCTTGGCTCTCCAGGAGAACCACCAGTTGATAAGGTGGATATGGTAATAGCTAAGTTGGCAATGGACGACATACAGGTAACCTGGCTTCCAAATCAATCTGCTTGGCTACTGTCACTTCTAATAGAAGGTGCCTTTTTTCCGCAAGCGATCTTTCAGTATGGTGAGCAAACGGTTTTGATGGCAGACAAAGTCGCCGAATCGTCCCACCAGTTTGCGAGCAACAAAGAAGATGAACTGCCCAGGGGCGACTCTTTACTGGATTTCCTGGCTATAGGAATAAACACAATCGCCCGGATACAGGTGCGAGAATATACTATTGGCCTGCACTCATATCGTCAGTGTGTTTTATGCCGAGAAGCAGCCAGAGCAGGAGCTTATCGGGATGCTATTTCCGATGCAGCGTCGCTGGGAGTGCTGCTGCTTAATTCAGAGCGTAATGTTTTAGCTGCTAGTGATATCGCTGTTAGCTTGCTGGCCGAGTGCGGAACTGTAGCTGATTTGTCTCTAGACAGATTACCATATCTTAACGACTTACTAGACCGTATCGATAGCGGTGATAGCGATGAGGGGCCTATGCTAGTTACTATAAATGGAAAACAGATTGCAGTTTCAGCAGCTGCCGCCACCGATCCTAGCGGCGAACATATCGGCTATGCTGTTACCCTCAGAGATGAGACTGAAACCTTGCGTTTACAAGAGGAAGCCCGCTTCCGCGAGAAGTTGGCTTTAGTGGGTGAGCTAGCTGCAGGTATGGCCCACGAAGTTCGTAACCCCTTGACTTCTATACGGGGCTTTATCCAATTGTTGCGGCAACGATTATTGGATTCGAGTTACGGGCTCGATGTGCAGTTCGCTGACTACATATTAGAGGAAATCGATCGTGCTAATCATGTAGTGACCAATTTCTTGACTTTGGCTAAGCCTCAAAGCGAGGCCTGGTGCGAGGTTGATCTAAACGAGTTGCTTACAGAAATACTGCAGTTGGTATCTAACCAGGCGGCCCTCAAAGGCGTAGACCTAACTTGGCAGCTTGCCCCCGATCTGCCACCGATTCGGGCCAAACGAGAAGCCTTGGTGCAGGTGTTCTTGAACATGGTCACCAACGCTCTACAAGCGACGCCTAAGGGGGGCTCGGTGCATATCATCACTCGTCAAGCCAATGAGCACGTTTTGGTGGTCATTGAAGATACGGGAATAGGGATGCCCGAATCGGTTCAGAAGCGGATATTTGAACCCTTCTATAGTACAAGAGAGGGAGGGACGGGGTTAGGACTGTCCCTATGCCGACAAATTGTGGCAGAGCACCGCGGGCGTATCAAATTGGAGAGCGCGGTGGGGAAGGGAAGCTGTTTTACCGTATGGCTACCGCCGTATTAACCTTTACGCACAGAATAGAGCTCATGGCGTTGGGCAAAATTTACATGCAAGCAGGCTTGCCCTTTTGGCAGGAGAACGGTCATAAAGACAGTAATATCAATAGTAGTGTATACGGAGATTAAGGTTTAAGGAGGCGTTGGTGATCAGCGTTCAATTTAGCCCCGAGTCAGCTAACGTAACGATGCAGTCGTTTCAGTTTACTGCGGATGGAGACTTGCTTAAGAAGTTTCGCGGCAAAACGGTGCAGAACATCCAGATAACTGAGGCCACGTCGCCCGGCATGGAGCCTCTTATCCTACGTCTCAAGATCAGTTTTACCGACGGTTCGTTCTTAGAAGTGGATCGAAAAAGTACCCGCCTCACCGATCAATCAAGAAAAATTGTTCACCTCGACTTAGCTTACCATGCTAAGTAAGTAAGACAACGAGAAAGCAGGCACCCTCAGGCCTGCTTTCTGTCTTCGTGTTTAAGAAGAAGCAGCTAGGTGATACAATACATACCGATGGTTAGGAAGGAGGCAATCGATGCTAGCAGTAATAATCATGGCCACAGCTCCCGTTTGGGCGCTACTCACTTTTTTTTATGTGCGAGATCGTTATGATAAGGAACCTCGAACCTTGCTAGTCCAACTGTTTTTGCAGGGCATGTTAATTACACCTGTGGCTGCGCTAGTAAGTCTTTTCGGCATCAGATTGCTCTCCACTTTTCTACCTGTCGATAGCTGGCTGTATCTACTAGTAGAAAATTTTATCTTAGTAGCCTTAGTGGAGGAGTACTTAAAATTTCAAGTGATATGGAGACGGGCTTATTTCCACCCTGCATTTAACGAACCCTATGATGGCATGATTTATTCGATTACAGCATCCCTAGGTTTCGCGACTATAGAAAATGTCCTTTACATCGCTCAAGGTGGCCCGCAAGTAGCCCTTCTGCGGGGAGTTTTGTCGGTACCCGGACACGCCCTTTTTGCTGCAGCTATGGGTTATTTTGTCGGTAAGGCAAAATTCACTTATAATGGGGCTAAAGCTGCTCGCTACCTGAACCAGGCTCTTATAATCCCGGTTTTGCTACATGGTGTATACGACCTGCTGCTGTCGACTAAGCATACTGTATTGGCTATGGGCGTTGTTCCCCTTTCCATTGGCATGTGGATCATGGCTCTGCGTCAAATCCGCTTGGCAGAACAACGTTCACCTTTTCGGCCCTAATTAGATATGCAGGTAAGGGGCATTGGAATTCACCGCTCGTTACCCACACCTGGGGAAATAGGCTGGGATATTTGCTTAGCGTATACGGCCATTGCCTGCGGAGTTACCTAGAGGAGTGTTACCGGAATGTGCCAAGAGCACCCAATCTTAGCTACTTATAGAGGCTTTATTTTAGATTCTTTTCAACAACAGGCTTTAGACTATATTGAGCAGGGGCGTTCTGTAATCGTGAGCGCCCCCACCGGACTGCCCTATCATCTATCGCCGTCTGCAATCTAAGTTGCGGGGAATGGAAAGGGAGTGGCGACGCCAGCGCCGCCGTCGTTACTTGCAGAGAAAATGCAATGCTTTACGAGCAGAACTGAATGCCTTCACCCCCAAGAATTGTTCAGGCGAAACTGTTAGGCGCTGTAGACGAATAAGGAGCCAACTAGTCCGGCTGCGCGAGCAAGAACAAGCTCTAGCGGTCCAATTAGATAGTTTGCCTACACCAGCCGACTGGTTGCGGCAATATAATGAGCTCAAGAAGCGCTTAGGGCATTTGGGTTACATAGATGGAGATCTTATCCTGCCAAGGGGAGAGCTGGCCAGCCAGATCAATTTTCAAGAAATCCTGATTACCGAATTCGTTTTTGCCGGTATGTTAGATGAATTGGCGGAGGAGGAGATTTGTGCCCTTCTGGTTGGTGTAGATTATAGCGGCCGCTTTAGCGATTTTACTACCCGACATCGTTTGCCTGCCCTGAGGCCTTATTTTCGCATCGCAGATGAGCTGAAAAGCGACCCTGTTTTGGGGCCAGACATAATTTTTTCGCCACAAGTAGCTACCCTCGGTTATGAATGGGCTCGGGGGGCAGGACTTAACGATTTGTTACAGCTGACCACGATAGAAGAAGGAGACGTTGTTAGTCTTCTGCGCCGGTGTGTAGATGTGCTTCGACAGTTGCGCAAAGCACTAGATGGCCAGCCCTTCTGGGACACCAAATTGGCCATATGCTTAGAGATCATGGATCGGGATGTCGTCAAGGTTGAATTGTAACTCGTTACATCTTAAGCCTCAAAGAAGAAGGAATGGGCGTTTGTTTTGGTGAATAAGGGTAGAGGTTTCCGTCAAGAGCAACGGATAATATAGTCGTGGGGTTGGAGGAGCTAAGAGTGAAAACGGAAAAAGAAAGAATGAGCGGTTCGTCACAACCCAAAGAGAAGAGAAGACCGCGTTTGCTAGTAGTAGACGACGACCGCCTTCTTAGCGCTATCTTACAAGCAAACTTGGAACATAAAGGGTATAATATTATACTAGCCAGCAGCGTACTGGCTGCGGTGCAGCAGATGCGTTTACAGCGACCAGATTTGATTGTTCTAGATGTAGTTTTGCCTGGGACCTCGGGCTTCTACTGGTGCCAACGGTTGAAGGCTGATCCTGACACTCGGGATATTCCGGTGCTAATGATTTCTGGCTCGACCGTTGGCGAACAAGCCCTGGAAGCGGGCGCTGATGCCTTCTTGCCTAAGCCCATAGATATTAGAGCTTTGTTGGCCAAGATTAGGGAACTGCTAAAGTTAAGGTCCCAGAAGCAAGGTTGGTCTGGGATAAACGCTTCAGCTGTCAAGGGTATTAATGTTGCAGGGCGGCGAAACCCATAGGAAGAGGGTGGATAAGAATGAAGAACGCCGTATCCGATGTCCGTGCACTATTAAAAGAAAAAGATCTGCGTCTGACCCCCCAGCGAGAGGCGATACTGCGAATTTTGCTTGACAATAAGAGCAAACACTTAACGGCAGAAGCTATCTATGATCACACTCGTTCAACCTACCCTGAGATCGGACTGGCCACAGTTTATCGCACCCTAGAACTATTTGAAGATCTGGGCATAGTTTCTGGCTTAGACTTAGGTGGTGGCGGTCGGCGTTACGAGCTTTCATTAGATGAAGATCACCATCACGTAGTCTGCCTTGACTGTGGACAGATTGCAGAGTTTAATGAGGATTTGTTGGACGGGTTGCAAGAAGTTATCGCTTGTGAAAGTGGTTTTTTGATCACACACCATAGTCTTCGTTTCTTTGGTTACTGTAGCCAATGTCGTCGCAAATACAAAAAGAGTGATGCGGATGAGCGCTAGCTACGCTCAAGATAAACAAGACCTCATGCGTCGTTTGCGGCGTATTGAAGGGCAGATACGCGGCGTGCAACGCATGATTGAAGAAGACCGATATTGTGTGGACATCCTGATTCAACTGGCAGCTGTGCGAGCGGCCATAGATAAGGTTGGGCTTGCCCTCATAGAAGATCATACCCGTGGTTGTGTTAGAGATGCGGTGATCAACAACCGGGGGGACGAGGCTATCGACGAACTGATGGATGTTTTGGCCCAGTTCTTGAAATAATGTGCGTAAGCAAGTCGGTAAAGGAGGTCGCCAGGGTGCAAAATGTTACTTTTACCGTTACTGGCATGACGTGAGGTCATTGTCGAGCCGCAGTTATGCGAGCATTAACAGGCTTAGATGGCGTAGGAACGGTTGATGTGAACCTTGCCACCAAGCAGGTTAAGGTAGAATACGATGCTAGTAAGGTTTCTGTGCAAACCATGCAGAACGCCATCATGGAAGCAGGTTTCGACGTAGAAGCGTAAGGTGAGACTTAGCCCAGGCGCTCTGGGCGGCCCGGGTAACACCCGGGCTCTTACTTTTTGCCAAGGAGGATGAAAATGAGCCAAGTTTCTCAATACGATGTGGCTGTAATCGGGGCCGGACCTGCCGGCATGACTGCAGCCCTGTATACTGCTCGCGCTAACCTGAAAACGGTAATGATTGAACGCTTATCGGCAGGGGGGCAGTTGGCGACTACCGATACAATTGAAAACTATCCGGGCTTTGCCCAAGGAATCGGTGGCATGGAAGTCAGCTTCGCTATGTTGGAACAAGCGCAACGCTTTGGGGCGGAGCTAAAACTAGCAGAAGTAACTGCCATGGAACTGGCTAGAAATACGAAACGGATCATTACTACTGACGGTACGGTGGAGGCTCCTTGTGTTATCTTGGCTACCGGCACGCGCCCACGCCTCTTACATGTGCCGGGTGAGGACAGATTGCGAGGGCGGGGTGTTTCCTACTGCGCCGTCTGCGATGGTGCTTTTTACCGTGACAAGGAAGTGGCTGTAGTCGGCGGAGGTGATTCTGCCGTGGAAGAAGCCGTTTACCTGACCCGCTTTGCGCGTAAGGTCTATTTACTGGTGCGTAGAGATCAACTGCGGGCTACCCCAGTGGTACAGGCCAAGATACTCGACCATCCGCAGGTGAAAATCCGATGGAACACAGTAGTAGAAGAAATTTTAGGTGAAAACAAGGTAGAGGCCCTGCGGCTTTTCAATCGAGCCAGCAAGGAAACAGAGGAATTGCCCATTGCCGGTGTTTTCATTTATGTTGGCCTCATACCCAATAATGAAGCCTGGCAAGGGCAAGTACAACAAGACGAACTTGGCTATGTGCTCGCCGATAACGAAATGCGTACCAATCTACCTGGTGTCCTGGTAGCTGGTGATGTGCGTTCTAAGAGTTTGCGCCAAGTAGCTACCGCGGTAGGTGATGGCGCTATCGCTGGTGTAACTGCCAGCCAATATTTAGACAGTCTAAAGCAGGAGGGATAGTGTGCCCAACAAAAAGCGGTTGTTACTGAGCCAACTTCCTGCGGTAGATCAAGTGCTGCGGGAGCAGTATGCTCAGTCTTTGGTAAAAGAATATGGAAACGCTGCCGTAACCAGGGCATTGCGCAATTTGTTGGCTAACTGGCGGCAGCAGATTTTGCAGGAACTATGGTCGGAAGGAGAGTTAGTAGCTGCGCTGGCGGACTTGTCGGCAGCTTTAAAGCAGCAGGTGCAGTTAGAGCAACGGCCTAGCTTGCGGCCCGTAGTAAATGCCACCGGTGTCATTATCCATACCAATTTAGGTCGCTCCCTTTTGCCTCAGGTAGCGCAAGCACAAATGGCAGCAGTTGCTAGCACTTATTCTACACTGGAGGTAGATGTAGAGAGCGGTGATCGTGGCTCACGCTATAGTCATGTGCAAGAGCTCCTCTGTGAACTGACCGGTGCGGAAGATGCCTTGGTCGTAAACAACAATGCTGGGGCTGTGCTGTTAACCCTTGCTGCCTTAGGTAGGGGGCGCGAAGTGATCGTGTCCCGCGGGCAGCTGGTGGAGATCGGTGGTTCGTTCCGCATCCCCGAGGTAATGGAGCAAAGTGGTTGTTACTTAGTTGAGGTGGGCACGACTAATAAGACCCACTTACATGACTATGAACGCGCTATTGGTCCCGAGACAGCCGCACTCCTGAAGGTGCACACCAGCAACTATCGCTTGGTTGGCTTTACCGAATCGGTAGATGGCGCGGATTTAGCCGCTTTGGCGCATCGGCATAACTTAGTAGCCGTCGAGGACCTGGGTAGTGGAGTGTTGTTAGACTTACGGCGTTTTGGCCACATTTATGAGCCAACAGTACAGGAATCATTAGCGGCTGGCATGGACGTAGTCACCTTCAGTGGCGATAAGCTGCTAGGAGGTCCCCAAGCTGGGATAATTGTCGGCAAGAGCTGCTATCTGGCCAAGTTGCGGCAGCATCCGCTAACACGAGCCCTGCGCATCGATAAATTAACCCTAGCAGCCTTAGAGGCCACCCTACGCTTGTATCGCGATGAAGCCACTGCTATTCAACAGATTCCTACCCTGCGGATGTTGGCAGTCCAGCCGACAGAGCTAAGGGCGCGAGCGCAGCAGCTAGTGGCTCATATTGAGCCTCGGGTGAAAGACTTGGCCGACATTACTATTGTCGATACTCTAGCACAAGTGGGTGGTGGCTCCCTGCCAGGGTACGATCTCGCCAGTGTAGCCGTTGCAGTGATGCCCAAGAATATCAGTGCCGTTGAACTGGAACGGCGGCTGCGCTTAGGGGCCGTACCAGTTTTTACACGCATATACCGCGATCAAGTCATGTTAGATTTACGTACTATTCAGCCTAGCGAAGAATCCCTCGTACAGGAGGCCTTGTGTCAGGCGCTTACAGGGAGGTAGATAACTTGAAGCACGTTATTATTGGTACTGCTGGCCATATAGACCATGGTAAAAGCAGCTTGATACGCGCTATCACCAACATTAACCCCGACCGTTTGAAGGAAGAAAAAGAACGGGGCATAACGATCGAATTAGGCTTTGCCTACTTTGACTTACCGAGCGGACGGCGGGCAGGTATCGTAGATGTGCCTGGTCACGAAAAATTTATCAAGAATATGTTGGCGGGAGCCGGGGGCATTGACATAGTTATTCTAGTAGTGGCCGCAGACGAGGGTGTGATGCCCCAAACAGTGGAGCATTTACATATACTGTCCCTTCTAGAAACGAAAAAAGGTATCGTGGCTGTCACCAAAACAGACATGGTGGAACTCGACTGGCTAGAGTTAGTCATAGACGATATTCGCGACCGCTTACAAGGCACTTTTCTGCAAGATGCCCCGGTGATCCCTGTTTCGTCTGTTACCAAAGAGGGCATCTCAGAACTGGTCGCTAAAATAGACGAGCTAACGGCTATCGTTGAGAGCCGCGACGAGCATTTGCCGTTCCGTTATCCCATTGATCGGGTCTTTAGCATGACCGGCTTTGGCACCATTGTTACCGGCACTTTGATTGCGGGGAAAGTGCGGGTGGGCGACAAAGCAGAAATCTATCCGCAAGGCATAGCCACCCGGATACGCTCGCTG
Source organism: Bacillota bacterium (assembly GCA_012735505.1). Taxonomy (GTDB): domain Bacteria; phylum Bacillota; class UBA994; order UBA5500; family UBA5500; genus JAAYHE01. The sequence continues at coordinate 5,711 of JAAYHE010000044.1, read as the reverse complement.
CAGGTGCATGGCCAAAAGGTTGAGGAAGCCTATGCTGGCCAACGCGTTGCCATGAATTTGGCGGGCGTGCAAGTAGATGATTTACAGCGGGGAAATGTGCTCGCCGCCCCAGGCTTGCTACGCACCTCTCTTATGCTAGATGTGCGTTTAGAACTACTAGCTGATGCACCCAAGCCCCTAGATAACCGGGAACGACTTCGCTTGTACACAGGAACTAGCGAAGTATTGTGTCGTGCTGTTCTGCTGGATACAGATTACTTGTTCCCCGGGGAAAAAGCCCTCGCCCAACTACGCTTGGAAGAACCTGTGGCAGTGCTCACCGGAGATCGCTTCGTTGTGCGCACCTATTCGCCCATGCACACCATCGGTGGCGGCTCGATTCTCGACGCTCACCCCAAGAAGCGGCGTCGCTTTCGTGCCGATAGCATCCGGGAGTTGGAGCTACGGGAAAGTGGTGGCGATCTCCAAATATTGAACCAGACGCTACTAGCCCATAGTGATAAGTTACCGGTAGAAGAAGAATTATTCCGCTTGGCAGGTCGACCAGCTAGGGAACTGGAAGCAGCGTTAGAGACCTTGCTCGAAGAAGATATAGCGCTCAATCTGGTGGTAGATGGCAAACACCATTACTTACACACCGACTACTTGCAAAAAATAGTAGAAAGGGCCCAGCAGGCGGTTGCTACCTATCACCGGCGCTACCCTTTGCGTCCGGGAATGCCTAAGGAAGAATTGCGTAGCCGTATCTGCAAGCAAATTAGCCCGAAACCCTTTAATGCACTGGTGACATTGTTGGCCGGGGAAGCCGGACTAGTTCTGCGGGGAGGCGTAATTGCCGCGCACGATTGGCAGGTCAGCTTTAGCGGTCCGTACGCTCGGATACGGGAAAAGGTGCTCCAACGCTTAGCTGCTGCCCCTTATGCGCCCCCCGACATGGAAGAGCTGGCCAACGAACTCAACGAAACGGTGGACCGGCTGGCAGAAGTACTGGCTGCTCTGGCAGACTTGGGAGATGTAGTGCGGGTTACGTCAGAAATTGCTTTTGCGGCTACGGTCGTTGCTGATGTGCAAGAGCTGGTGCTAGGTATTATTCGGGAGAAAGGTAGTATTACTATAGCTGATTTGCGAGATGAACTAGGCACTAGCCGCAAATATGCTTTGGCGCTACTTGAGTATCTTGATGCCCAGAAAGTCACCCAGCGCAAGGGTGATAGCCGCGTACTGCATCCACAGTTCCAGGCAGAATAGATGACGGGGCAATCTAAAAGGGCGTGCTGCAGGATTTGGCAGCACGCCCTTTCAATTGCTTCCTAGGCAGATCTTATAGCGGCTCGGGTACGCTTGTCTAGTTCTTGCTCAATAGGTGAAAATCGCTTCTTGTAGTAGATAGTGGCCACGAAATAGATGCCCGCAGTAAGAATATAGGGCGAAGATAGACCGAAATTATCCATCAGATAGCCGCCAATAGCCCCTGCTATAGCTCGCAGAATCTGGCTGCTCATGTTATAGATGCTATTGGCCGTTGCCCGCTGGGAAGCAGGCAGCATCTCCATAGCGAAAGTCCCCGAGATGGGGGATGACATGTTCATGAGAGCCATGCGTAGCCAGAAGGCCACTGCCACAATCTGAAGGTTGGGCACATATCCAGCTGTCAATAAGAAGGGGATGGATAGCATTTGCGTTATAGTTACAGCTCGCACTTTTCCCCAGCGTTCAGCTAGAATAGGGCTTAATAGCACTCCGATGGTGAGAACAATGCTGGATATAGCCATGATGCTGCCGACCTGATCTGTGGTAGCTCCCAGCTGTTCTCGCAGGAACACATTAAAGAAGGGAATTACCATGCCAGCACCAAGGCCAATCAGGCCTTGGAAAACTGCGAAATAACGAACCCTCTCGGATCTAAGAACAACCCCTAGATCGGTCCAGCCGGGACGGTAGCTGTGCTCGCTTCTAGTCTCCTGGATAAAGAAAACAGGTATGGCTGCAAGGAAATAGAAGCCGATAGATATGGCTAGCGTCCAGCGCAGGGCATTGGCTTCCAACCCGTCAACAAAGCCTTGGCTCAGCAACATGGCGGGCAAGGCACCACCCATGCTACTACCTAGAACTGAAGCCATGGTGGACAAGGCTTGATTAGCTGAAAACAGGTGCACTCTTTCTTCCGGATCGCTATTTTCCGTCAGAAAGGGGGCTTGAGAAATTGTTTTAAAAGTATTGGCAGCTCCACGCAAAAAATTAAAGAACACGAGCAGAGGGAGAATGTTAGTAAAACTGATCTGGCCAAAAGCTGCTAGGCCACTAATAATAATGGCGTAATAGAGGCTACGCTTGCGGCCAAAATTGTCACTAAACCAGCCGGCTGGCAAGGACACCAGGCCACTAGCTAGTGTTTCCACAAAAACGAGTAAGCCAATGGTAGAGGTTGAATAACCTAGGGCTCGCAGATAGAGGTTATATGTAACGCTATATGCGCCCAGGCTAATTTGCCCGAGTGCGATGCAAGCCAAGTAGAGTTTGGCATTAGGCCTAAACTTGCGTATTCGCCCCCAGTATCCTCCCTCAAGTTGAGTTTGCAGGCGCCCCATACTGTCAACTTCCCTTCTCTAATTATTAGCTTATTAAAGCTATTAGACAAGAAAACTATCATTCCTGCACCGAGGCGCATAGTAATAATTGTGGCAAGATAAGACCTATAAATGCTTGTCCTAGCTTTTGACAGCAACGCACATGCGTGGTATACTGGAAATCGCGATAGACGGGAGTAGATAGGTTCTGGTGTGCCTTCTGGACTTCAAATCCAGCAACGCGCTCTAAGAAAGCGCGTGGTGGGTTCGATTCCCACATACTCCCGCCAATGGAATATTTAAGGGGCTGTTGTACTAACAGCCCCTTTTGTTGTTTTTGGTATGGCCTATGTGGTGTGGTCGGTCCGCCTGTTTGGGATATCGTAGGCGCACCTATAATGGACTAGAAACGAAGGCCTACGACAAATATGGCAAACAACGTGCCCCACATGGCAGCAACGGGAAGCAGATATTCCCGATACAGGTCATTCATTTTCGCTTGGAAAAACTCTAAGGTTAGCACTTGGCAAAGGTGTAAGGGAGAAGAATAATAGCCTAAGAAAGAAGCAGAGTATACGCCAGCTATCAAGAGGGCAACGTGTTCAGATTGCTGAATGGCTGGTAGCAATAAAGGCAGTGTAATGCCAATGGCCGAAGTGGCCGAAGCTGAAATTAGGCCTAGGACAGCTGGTAAGACGATGACGATCACTGCCAATGGTAATCCCATGTTCATCAGGCCAGTAGTGAGTGAACTTAAGGTATCGGTGCTAGATAGAACTTCTTTAAAAACCATGATGCCGACGCCCGATAGAACTAAGGGAACTTGAATTCCCTCTGCTAGCATGCGAGGCAGATTAGCCACCGAAGCTTGTCCAAAATAGAAGGCCAACCCTAGGCCTACTACTAGCGCTAATTGAAAGGGAATACCAAAGCCTAGCGCAAGCAGTAAGCTGCTCCATAAGGGGGAAGTATACCGCAGTAAATTTAGGTAATCTTCTTTAGTTGGCGGCTCAGTTTGCCCAGCATCCTCTTTGACATCGCGTAACCAAGCATGGTAACCAGACCAGACAGCTACGATAGTGAGGGGTAGCTGGATCAATATGAGTTGGTTGATGTCAATGTTGGCAATCTCTTTGATGAGAATAAAAGATGGGGCAAACGGAAAAATGAAATACCAAGCGTGCCGGTAAAGTAGGTTAACAGCGGCACGTCGCTCTTTGCTCAAATTGATGCGGTCGCCAATGGAATCAACCATCGGTGCTGCCATAATGGCGCCGCCTGTGACTAAAAGAGTCCCCATAATAGATGGGATGACCATGATAGTTAGCTTAGCGCTACGCAGTACTTTTTCTAAGGCGTCAACCATGCGATCTAAAACACCGAGGTTTTTCATCCAGCTACCGAGGATGCTGATCAAGACTAAAGTGCTTACTAGGTTAAGGGTGGCTGGTTGTACCAGGGTTTGGGCCGAGGTTACGATAAAGCCCCAGGGAGTAAGGCCTGAAGCCAGCCCGGCAATGAACGAGCCGGCAAGCAGGGCATATCCTAAAGAAATCTTGCGCATGACCATAACAATGATGACTAAGAAGGCGGCTGCAACGCCTATTGCACTCCCCATTGGTTAAGCGTCTCCTTTCCCGTGATGAATAGTTATTTGTTTGCCGTGAATTTTGCCAAGGTGTGTGCCGCGAAAAACGGGAGAGTTTGCTCTTTGCTCTTGTGTTTTACGTAAGCGCAAATCACAGGGCCAGCCTCGGCTACCAGACCTCTTTAAAATGTAGTATAACTAGACTTTCACTTTCTGCCAACGACCCGAGCAGAAGCGTAGGGCAGCGATACCGCCGCGGAAGAACCAATCTAGGGCCATAGCAATCCAGGCACCTGCCAAGGCCAAATCAAATTGATTAATAAGGATTAAGGAAAGTCCTAAGCGGACTATCCAGACACTGGCTGTAGAGACAAAAAGCATGAAACGGGTATCGCCTGCACCGCGCAAGGCACCCGAGAAAATAAAGCTGGTGCCCATGGGTATTTGCGAAAAGGCGGCAATCCGTAAGCAGGTGATGCCCTGACGGATGACTTCCGGATCATCCGTATAGATGCGCATCAGCAGTCCCGGTGCCAAGAAGAGCACTACCCCCATGGAGCCCATCAAGAGAGAGCCCAGCTTCCATGCTTCCCATCCACTACGAGTAGCCTGTTCTGGTTTCTTTGCTCCCAAATTCTGTCCGACTAGGGTGGTCGCTGCTGTAGCGAAACCAAACCCCGGCATATATGAGATTGCCTCGGCATTAATGGCTACCTGGTGGGCGGCATAGCTAATCGTTCCTAGGCCGGATACCGTTCGAGCATAAAGCATTTGCCCAGAGCGGGTGATGAGTTGCTCAATGGCAGCAGGAACCCCAATGTTTAACATCCGCTTAATCAAAGGCCAATCGAAAGCTCGAATGTAGTCGCGTTCAATGCGGATGATGCGTTTCCCACTGAGGACAAGATAGAGGAAGATGCAACCTCCGGTGCTGCGGGCTAAGGTTGTGGCTAAAGCAGCGCCCCGTACGCCCATGGCCGGAAAGCCAAACTTACCGAAAATTAACAGGTAGTTAAGAACCGGATTGATAAGGTTAACAAGCATATTGACTTTCATAGGTGTCTTGGTGTCGCCGGCCCCGCGTAGCGAGCCGGTGATCATCATGCCTGAGAGCATAAAAAAGAAGCCGGGAATCATATAGCGGACGTAGGAAATGGCTAGAGCAAGTACGTCTGGTTCGGGTTTCATAATACTGACGATCTGTTCGGTGAAAAGATAACCGCCGACAGCGATTAGCCCAGCAAAGACAACGGCAATCAGCAGAGATTGGGCTAGAGTGCGCGAGGCATTGTCGTGTTCTCTAGCTCCGATGAAACGGGCGACTAATGCTGTATTACCTACCGAAATAGCCGCAAAAAGTGCCATGACCAAACCAAAGGGTTGCATGCTGACCCCGATGGCAGCTATGGACTCTGGCCCCAAACGTCCGACCATAGCCATATCAACTATTTGGGTCAAGGTCCCAAGAGCCTGTTCGGCCATGACTGGTAATGCAAGGGTGAGCACCGCGGCTCGTAATGGTTTTTCAGTCAGTGCAATCGCCTGGGTGGCGTCTT
>JAAYHE010000043.1 GCA_012735505.1 Bacillota bacterium | reverse complement strand
TCAGTGTATAATTTGGCCGTAAGAATGTTTGTTTCACAACTATATTCTACAGCAAAAGGCGGCGTCTGGCTTTAACCAGTCACCGCCTTTTGTGTGCTTGAAGGAGCTGTTAGTGCAACAGCCCCTTGTTTATGGCATCTCGCGCTGTTGCTCTCGAAAGTTAGTCCACCTCTCCAGCACGTCGGTGTTGACAGCAAGAAAGGCGTTCCACATCTTCATCTGCCGCACAGTATCTGGGCCCAGATAGTGTTCTATCAACTCGGTCTCTTTCAGCAAGCTATCGGCAACTCCCAAGTAGCGGAGAAAGCTCTCAATGGTTTGGTGCCGTGCCAGCAGATACTCTCCTAACTCCTTCCCCTTGTCGGTCAGCTCAATTACCCCATACTTATGGTAATTAACATAGCCTTTCTCAGCTAATCTACGCACCGTACGAGAAACCGAAGGTGCTTGCACATTCAGTTGCTCGGCTAAATTGTTCACCCGTACGTGGGGCTGCTGCTGACAGTTACGATAAATCATTTCTAGATAGTCTTCCATACTGGGCGTTAGCTCCCGTCCACTCTGTTGTCTGAGCAATTGATACCCGCGTACAGTCCGAAATTCCCCTTGTTCGTTCACGGATTATCATCCCCTTCTAAGCAACTTAGCGGCGCGTAACATCTGGGGCACAACCGCCATATATTGCTGTAAAAGAAAAAAGTTACCCACCGCTAACATATGCCTTTCTTAGGCAAGCAATCACTAGGAGGGAGAGGAACCCATGTCTATGTGTAAGCAGATGGTATCGCTGGCAGATTTACCGCTGGGGCAAAAAGGAATCGTCTGTGAACTTAAAGCCAGGAACCAGGTCCAACGGCGTTTATTAGATTTAGGGCTGATTACTGACACAGTTGTGGAAGCTCTCTGTCAGAGTCCGGCTGGCGACCCTACCGCCTACCAGATTAGAGGAGCGGTAATCGCTTTACGCCGCGAAGAAGCGTCGAACATACTCGTCCAATTAGCTGAGTCCCCTTACAGCAAGTCGTGGAGGGCTGTCAATGGAAGAAACTAGGCGGCCAAGAAGCCTGGGAGCCCTGGCAGACACGAAGAAGGAGGCAGATGATGTAGTAGTCGCCTTGGCCGGCAACCCTAATACGGGCAAGAGTACCGTGTTTAACCAGCTTACCGGCCTCAGGCAACATACAGGCAATTGGCCAGGCAAAACTGTTGCCAGTGCGCGGGGCAGGTATGTACATCGGGGCCAAGAATTCACCGTAATCGACCTCCCCGGAACTTATTCGCTGCTAGCTAATTCGGTGGAGGAAGAAATAGCCCGCGATTTTATCTGTTCTGGTTCGCCGCAAACTACAGTTGTCGTCACCGACGCTACTTGCTTGGAACGCAACCTCAATTTAGCCTTACAAATTATGGAAATCACAACACAGGTTGTCGTCTGTGTAAACCTATTAGATGAGGCGAAGCGGAAACAGATTAGCGTTGATCTTGCTAAACTAGCAGAGCTACTGGGAGTTCCGGTCGTCGGCACTAATGCCCGCGACGGCAAAGGTTTAACCGAACTCAAGGATACAATTTATCAAGTAGCTCGCGGTCAGATCAATCCGCGTCCCTATCCGCTAACCTACGACGAGCCGCTCGAAGCAGCCTTGGCACAATTGCTACCTCTGCTTCAGCCTAAAATTGCCGATGGAAATCGAGCTAGGTGGCTTGCTTTACGACTGCTAGAACAGGGGGCCGTAGGCGACTACGGAGAGTCAAATCCAGAATTGGAGCAGAAGCTCCAAGAAGTCATATCGTATTTACAAGCGCAGCAAATAGATAGGGAGCAATTGCGCGATCGCATGGTATCTTGTTTGGTGCGACAGGCAGAGAAGATAGCCAAGCAAGTGGTTAGCTTCGGCAAGGCAGACTATAACTCTCTGGACAGGAACATAGATAAGATAGTTACTTCGCGCCTTTTTGGCATCCCCATCATGCTAACCCTTCTCGGCCTTGCCTTTTGGATAACGATAGTAGGTGCCAATTATCCTTCGCAGCTAATTTTCAACTTCTTCTTTGCCATTGAAGGGCGTCTGACCCGCTTGTTCATGCATTATGGCTGGCCCGACTTTCTACACGGTCTTTTGGTGTTAGGGGTGTATCGTACATTAGCATGGGTAATATCCGTCATGTTGCCCCCCATGGCTATCTTCTTCCCCCTCTTTACCCTACTAGAGGATCTCGGCTATTTACCGCGCATAGCTTTTAACCTGGATCATTATTTTAAGAAGGCCTGTGCCCATGGCAAGCAGGCACTCACCATGTGTATGGGTTTCGGCTGTAACGCAGCTGGTGTTAGCGCCTGTCGTATCATCGATTCACCGCGAGAGCGCATTATAGCCATCGTGACCAACAATTTCGTCCCCTGTAATGGCAGATTCCCGCTCCTTATCGCCCTGAGCAGCATTTTCTTTGTGACCGGCACCAGTTTAGGCAGTAGTTTCGCCCGAGCCTTACTTATTTTGAGCCTGATTGTATCTAGCGTATTAATTACATTTGTTGTCTCTCGCCTGCTCTCCCAGACTGTACTTAAAGGGCTGCCGACATCCTTCGCTTTAGAACTACCGCCATATCGCAAGCCCCAATTGGGTCGCATTTTGCTTCGCTCGTTGCTAGACCGTACTATTTTTGTATTAGCGCGGGCGGTGGTAGTAGCTGCCCCAGCCGGGGCATTAGTATGGCTAATGGCCAATCTAAGCGTCGGTTCGGGCACGCTCTTAGCGCACACAGCCAATTGGCTACACCCCTTTGCTCAGCTCATCGGTTTGGATGGCTACATCTTACTGGCTTTCATTTTAGGTCTACCAGCCAATGAAATCGTAATTCCTATTGTGCTCATGAGTTATGCCCAAACAGGGACCCTCATCGATTTTAGTAACTTGGCCGAGTTACGCACCATCTTAATCCAAAATGGCTGGACTTGGCTCACAGCTCTTTGCACCATGTTGTTCTCTCTTAATCATTGGCCTTGTGGCACAACTTTGCTGACCATTCGCAACGAGACTCAAAGTAATAAATGGACAATTCTATCTCTGTTAGTGCCTACCGTAACAGGATTCGTTCTCTGTTTCTTAGTAGCGCAAGGAGTACGCCTGTTAGGTCTGGTATAAAGCTAAGCGCCTCTTACCCACAGCCCGGGTAAGAGGCGCATTTTCGTATTCGCTATTTCATAGGCTTTGCAGTTTTCTCTGGCGTTGATGGAAGCGGCAGGTATGTTTAAAACCCATCTGCAAAAGCAGTCGGTGGGTTTCGGTAAAACCATGGCCTACATCTTCAGGCCAATGGGCATCAGAAGCCAGGGTGATGTCGAAACCAGCGTCGCAAATTCGCCGCAGCAACTCTAAACGAGGGAAATGGGCTCTAGCTTGCCGCAGGAGGCCGCCGGTGTTGACCTCGATGCAAATGTTTTTGCCTTTGATACGGGTTAACCAGGTATCTTCTGCCCGCCTCATGGCGTCGGGAGCAGCGCGATGGCCAAAGTAGGCTATATTACCGGGATGCCCTAAAATGTCAAAGAGCTTGCTCTCTACGGCTTGGGCCAGCGTGATATAGTAGTCATGATAGACAGCTGCCAGGTCGCGCCCTTCCCAGCTAGCAGGATCACTATCAAAACACCAGTCGCCTAGCCAGTGTACCGACCCAATCACAAAGTCGAGGGGAAGTTCTTTTAAGGCTCGCTCGATGGCAGCTTCCTTGCCTGGGATATAATCTACTTCTAGGCCTATTCTTACAGGCCATCCCTTTTGCTGCGCCCGCACCATTAACTCTAGATATTCTTCTAGATGTTGTGTTTGCCTAGGTGCAATGTGATCATTATATAAGCAGGAACGTGCTTCAACAAAGCGATAAAAGTGTTCCGCAACACCTATTTCTTCTATTCCTAACTCGTCAGTCCTTTTTATGAACCGCTCTAACCAATCTAGAGTAAAAGGTCCGTTTTCCAAGTGTATATGATAATCTGCCAGCATTATTTCACCCCGTTTTTCGCTATCCATTTCGTTCACGCTATTAGTATTCCTACTGCTAGCGCTATTGGTCAAACACAAAATGAGGGGCCAAAGCCCCTATTCTTTAGGTGGATAGTATCTCAAAATCCCGCCCACGTAATATTTGCGATCTTCTTCTAGATTACTGACAAACTCGTCAAGGGTCATACCATAAGAATCCTCTGTACATATGTAAGGACCAAAACGCTGAGTAATCAAATCTTCGAATGGAATAAAAGGCCTTCTATCATACAAGCCGACCTGTGTTTTTAGCCCTTGTAAGCGTCCCCAGAAAAATTCTTCCCGAAACCCTTTAGGGAAATAGATACTATCATCTCTTTTATTGTAGGAAGCTCCGCCATAACCACCAAAATCGGCCATCAATAAACCAATGCTTTTTTCTCTATCCCTTTCTTTTTCTATATGATCTGCTTCAAACTGAAGGGAAGTATTATTCAACTCGAACTCAAACACCTTAATATATTGTTCGCTTTTAACCGGCTCCTTATAGAGCTGAAATATCCTGGTGTTATAGCGCATACTATATCCCCCTTTACCTGTGTGAATATAGATTAAATAATGATTCCAAGGATGTCAATAAAATAAAGCAGCCTTGGAACCCCTTTCCCTAACCTGTCCGGGAATCCCTTGGGGCGAAGGATGCGTCTGCGCAAGGCGACACGAAGCCGTTGTTTAAAAAATGTGCTTCCATATTACAAACTTAACATATTACCTAAATTGCCCTTTCGTCACATGGTAAAATGAGATGGGCAGAAGCAGCAAACACTATTTTCGAGTATAAGAACGCCATCAGGCTGAATACATTGCAAAGGATGATTTGATGCTGCATCGTTTTTCTCGCTGGGAACTTTTGATAGGCGAAACAAGACTGGAAATTTTGCGAAATTCTAGTGTAGCTATCTTTGGCATCGGGGGAGTTGGCTCGTTTGCCGCCGAAGCGCTGGCCCGTAGCGGCATCGGTCGCATACGCCTCGTCGACCACGATCTTGTCTCTCTCACCAACATTAACCGACAGCTACCAGCCTTAGACACCACTATTGGGCTGGCCAAGGTCCAGGTCATGGCCGAGCGTATTCGGCAGATCAACCCCGATTGCCAAGTAGAACCGATAGAAGCTTTCTTAGCAGCCGACAACCAACACGAACTGATCACTACTGATTTAGATTACATAGTAGACGCTATCGATACGGTAGCCAGCAAGCTAGTCTTAATTGAAAGATGCTATGAGCTAGGCCTGCCCATTGTGAGCAGTATGGGAGCCGGCAACAAGTTTGACCCATCTCTCTTGCAGGTGGCTGATATCAGTCAAACTCGAGTCGACCCGTTGGCGAGGGTAATACGGCGCGAGTTGCGGCAGCGCGGCATTCACAAAGGAGTACAGGTTGTTTTTTCCACAGAAACCCCCACCACACCCGCAGCCGCGAGTCAAGCACGGGTGCAAGCCGCAGAAAAACAGGACACCAGCCGCCGCCAGATTCCCGGTAGTTCTGCCTTTGTCCCTCCCGCGGCTGGCTTGCTGTTGGCTAGCGTAGTAGTTAGAAATTTGTTAGCGAGACAATAAAGATTTGATTATGGGCTTGACCAGGTAAAGTTTACCATGCCTGGTAGGCGCCGTATCAGAGAATGTTGAAAATAAGGGGGTTTGCCATGGAAACTTTAAGATGGCTGAAGCGATATTGGCTAGGAGCGGCTACATGCGCCTATTTGGTGTATCGTATAATGGCCGAGCAAGGTTATTTCATGCAAAATGCCCTACTCTTGGCCTTGCTTATTGCTTTTGCGTTTCGCCCGAAAAAGTCCCAATACCTTCCGGCTACCCTCTTAGGTCTACTAGCCTTGGCTGGCATATTGCTTTATCACAATTACATCGCCCCCGAACTATTTCTGCGTAATGTTAGGCAGTCTCCTCTCACCCAGTTTGAAACAGTAGAAGCCGAAGTTTATTTGGGAGGAGAAAAAGTCCTAGTCATGCCCCCCGAAAGGGACCTGACCACATTTAGCAGCGTAGCTACCTTCCATACAGATAGCGGATTAACTTTAGCCACAGCCCATGATGTAAGTTATCAACCAGGAGATGCATTAGTGCGGCTGGCTGATAGCCCTAATGCGAGAACCGAATGGGCTACCATTCTCTGCAACGATTTTGGCGTGGTTTTCCCCACCCTGCGCCCGCCCACAGGCCCGAAGGTAGCTATTGCTAACATCGACGATATCAAGCTAGGATTGGCAACCGTTCACCGTTTGGGGCACCCGGAGATTAAACTGTATGTGCGCGGCTACTACCAGCTAGGAGAGCTGGAGTTTCTTGTGCTGCAGGGGGACGAACCCTGCCGGCATGGCTATAGTGGCTCTCCTATTTTGCAGAACGGCAAAATTATCGGTTCGGTTTATGGTTATCTAAAGGACGACGATCATATTTGGCTAGCTCGTTTAGCCACCGACCTTTATCAACAGGCCAGTCGGCTGGTTCTACCATAACTAAGGAGGTTGCATATGAGTACGCTAGATTGGCTAGAGGAAGCTACAATTATTACTTTACAAAAGGAGATGGTGGCAGGCAGAATCACCGCGCGCAGGTTAATGACCTATTACTTAGAACGCATTGCTGCCCTTGATAGCGGCGGCCCCAAACTTAACTCGATACTAGAACTCAACCCCGACGCTGTTTTCTTAGCGGAAGCCCTAGATCACGAACGCATAGTACAAGGTCCCCGGAGTCTCTTACACGGCATCCCCGTCTTGATCAAAGACAATATCGACACGGGCGATAAAATGCATACTAGCGCTGGTTCGTTAGCGCTAGCTAATTCGTATGCCAAGGAAGATGCATTTTTGATTTCTCGCTTGCGCCAAGCTGGAGCCATCATTCTAGGCAAAACTAACATGACCGAATGGGCCAATTTCATGACCCGCGGTATGAAAAATGGCTATAGCTCCCGCGGCGGCCAAGTCTTGAACCCTTATGGCCCCGGCGTCTTCGATGTAGGAGGCTCTAGCTCTGGTTCCGGCGCTGCTATAGCAGCTAACCTAGCCACTATTGCAGTAGGAACCGAGACCTCGGGCTCTATTATCAGCCCAGCCAACAGGAATTCGATCGTTGGTATTAAGCCTACAGTCGGCTTAATCAGTCGGCACGGAATTATTCCAATCGCCCCCAGTCAGGACACGGCTGGGCCCTTGGCTAGAAATGTGACCGACGCTGCCATCTTGCTTGGTGCGTTGGCAGGGGTAGACCCGAGAGATCCAGCCACCCTCGTCTGTCAGGATAGAAGCCAAAACGATTACTCTCTGTTCTTAGATGCTAATGGTTTACAAGGCGCACGCCTTGGCGTACCGAGAAACTACTATGAACGCCTAGATGACGATAGTCTACAGTTGATGCAATCAGCCATAGCAGCTATGGAAAAGGCGGGAGCTACTATAGTAGACCCGGTAACTATTCCTTCGGCCTCGGCCAAAACTGATAATAAGGTGTTGGTTTATGAGTTCAAACCTGCACTCAACGCCTATCTGGGCAAGTTAAGCCCGCAGGTACCAGTTCATACTCTGCGCGAACTTATCGCTTATAACCAGCAAAATGCTGAAACCATGCTTAAATACGGCCAAACTCTCCTGATCGAATCTGAAGCCACTAGCGGAACCCTGACAGAGCCCGAGTACATTCGAGCGAGATTGCGTGACCTGCAGCTATCGCGGGAAGAAGGGATTGATGCTGCCTTAGCTAACTACGATCTAGATGCCTTACTCTTACCTGGAGCCTGGGGTGCTAGTTTGGCTGCCAAGGCCGGGTACCCATCTATTTGTGTGCCTGCTGGTTACCTGCCTAACGGTTCCCCCATGGGCGTTACTTTTGTAGCTAGTGCTTTCGAGGAGCCCTTGCTAATCAAGTTGGCCTACGCATTTGAACAGGCCACCCGCAAGCGTCGCCCCCCTCAGCTATAGTAAGAACGACTCCTCGTGGTCTAAAATCCCGGGGAGTCGTTTTTGGGTTATTAAACTGTCTAAATATAATTGCTACATCGCCCATTTTGGCATACAATGGTGCTATAGAGGCAAGCAAGGGAGAGGTGATTAGATGTCGACCAACTACTTGTATGAACAGTTGCCACACCTAGCTCCGGTATCCTCTAGTCAAGCTAACAAGGAGCTAAAACTCCTTGCGGCAGAACTCGACAGCGCCTTACAGGGACAATTTTCAGCCGACATGTTCAGCGCAACTCCCAAGATCGAGGCAGAATATAAGGGTTTTCCGGTTCGGGTTGCTGGTATGAATCACGGGATCTTCGGCTACGACATTTCCGTTTCCTTGATTGTACTGCTCCCGCGCCCCACCGACTACCGACTTAAACTGCAAAATGTTGTTAGTGTGCGGCATAGCTTTTTTGTAGATATAGAAAACCTAGCCAATGTAGAACCATATCACAATATGGATGAAGATTTGCTAGAAAAGGTGCTACCCTATGCCCTGCTACAATATCTACAGGAATCTAAGATCGACTTTCTAATCACTATAACTGCAGATCGCGTCGTTCTTTCCATGTATGGCCTCTACGACCATCAAGTATATTTGAGCTTACTAGACATTCTGATTGATATGGCAAGGGCGCTGATGGATAGTTAATAATAACACTCTCCTACAGTTGCAAACAAAAACCCCTGTGGTTCTCTAACCACAGGGGTTTTTAAAATAGGTTCTGGCAGCGACCTACTCTCCCAGGGCTGATGCCCAAGTACCATCGGCGCTGGAGGGCTTAACTTCCGTGTTCGGGATGGGAACGGGTGTGACCCCTCCGC
>JAAYHE010000042.1 GCA_012735505.1 Bacillota bacterium | reverse complement strand
TGCCGATAGGATTATTATCATGGCGTATGACTACGGTCCTCGCCCCGAACCTATCAATAGGGTAGTGCAAGCGGTTGAGCAGGCTCTTGAGCACGTTGCGCCAGAAAAACTAGTTTTAGGCATATCGCTGCCCAGCGAAAACCCAAGCAGTATTTTAGATAAGGTGGATATCGCCAAACGCTATCAGCTGCAAGGTATCGCCCTCTGGCGGCTAGGCCTTGCATCGGATGCTATGTGGCAGGCCTTACGCACAGCCACCAGATAGGATATAAAGGATATAAATAGGCCCTGGCTATTTTGCGCCAGGGCCTTAATGTTAAAGTGCAACTAGGCCGCTCGCAGCTGATTTTCGTATAATCTCCGATACAAGCCGTCTAGATCTAGCAGCTCGGAATGGGTGCCAGCTTCGACAATGCGACCGTCCGCAACGACGTAGATATAATCTGCATGCTCAATGGTTGAAAGGCGATGGGCGATAACCAATGTAGTCCGCCCCTGCATCAAGCGTTGCAGCGCTTCCTGCACTAAATGTTCCGACTCACTATCCAGGCTGGAAGTAGCTTCATCGAGCAGCAAGAGGGGTGCATCCTTAAGCAGCGCTCGGGCAATAGCGACCCTTTGCCGTTGCCCTCCCGAAAGTTGTGTGCCTCGTTCGCCAACTTGGGTGTCATATCCCTCTGGTAAGTCCATGATAAAATCATGGGCGTTGGCGGCTTTCGCAGCGGCGAAGATTTCCTCAGGAGTAGCATCGGGGCGACCATAAGCTATATTTTCATAAATGGTGCCGGCGAACAGATAAGGATCTTGCGGCACAAAAGCAATCTGTTCGCGTAGTTCTTCTAGGCTATAGCTGCGTAGTGGCCGTCCGCGCAAATAGCATTCACCCGCGCAGGCTTCGTAAAAACCAAGCAAGAGTTTAAAGATGGTCGATTTGCCACCCCCGCTAGGGCCTGCCAAGGCAACAACACTGCCGGGTCGGACCTTGAGGTTGATATCTGTCAAGACTAGGTTGCTATTGGCATAGGCGAATGCTACCTCTCTCATGCACACCATCGAGCCATCGACGTCACTGATGTCCGCCACCTGCTCGACAGCCTGCCAGCATTCTTGCGGTTCATCTAGAACGGTAAATACTCGATCGGCTGCCCCTAAGGCCCGCTGTAAATTGGCCCAAGTTTCTCCAAAGGCTCGCATCGGATTAGTGATGCCGTTGCAGAGCTGCCCAGCAGCTAGCACTTCACCCGGGGTTATCTCACCTCGCAACAACAAGAAGGTGCCAAGGGCTAACATGGAGGAAAAGGTAGCCGAACTAAGCAAGTTGTTGCTGGCAATGTTCAGCCCTTGCCGGTGCGATAAGACACACCCTAACCGCCTGGTTTCAGCGTTAGCGCTAGCGTAAGCATCAGTAAAGTGCTGCTCTAAGTTGAAGGCACGCACCACCGGCATCCCCACCAGCATGTCTTTCAGCTTAGCGTTCAAGGAAGCTAAACTAGCCTGTACCTCGCTACTAGCACGGCGCATAGGTTTGCCGGCGTAGCGATTGGTCAAAATTGGCAAGATGGTTAAGGTGAAAGCCAGAACAACGAACTGCCAATGAATTAACCCCAAATACGCGGTAGTCACTGTAGCGGTTACGATCAATGACAACATCTGAAAAGGGGGTTCGCCAATGGCTTCCTTAGCTTGGTTAACGTCGTTAGTTAGACGGGTTACGGCATCGCCAGAGTGTGTTTGTTCGTGATAAGCCATGGGCAAATCTAGTATGTGGTTGAACAAATCTTGTCGTAGTGCTAAGGTTGCTTTTTCCACCGCGCCGGCAAATAGGCGCATGATGCCTGGCATCAGCCCTGCTAAGGTGAGCAGACCGACCATGGCCCAACCGATGCTTTTCACTAACAGGTTGAGATCACCGGCGAGAGAGGCGTCGACCAGCAGTTTGAGCAATGAGGCAACCATCACCTGAAATGCAGCCTCGACCACACTTATATAAAAGCCTCCTGCCAGATATGCATACCAGTGTCCCTTTATATACTGCAACAATCGCATCATACTAGACGATTTTTTCTTCGTCATATTTGCTCCCTCCCTAATTTCCCGACGCAGCTACCGGGCTCGGGGTAGCCGTAATTTGCTGTTTATAGAGGCGGGCATAAAGGCCATCTTGGCGCAACAACTCGGTGTGTGTGCCCATTTCGGCCACCTGCCCCTCATCGAGAACCACTATTCGGTCCACCTCTTTAATAGTCGACAGGCGGTGAGCTATGATTAGCGTTGTGCGATTGCGGCTTATGGCCTCAATTGCCTCTTGCACGCGTGCTTCTGCTTCCGTGTCTAATGCCGAGGTAGCCTCATCTAGCAAAAGAATAGGTGCATCTTTAACTATAGCTCGCGCCATTGCTAGGCGCTGTTTTTGACCACCAGAAAGGCCAACACCGTTTTCGCCTAAAAGGGTATTGTATCCATCGGGCAGCGCGTGAATGAATTCGGTGGCGTAGGCAGTTTGCGCCGCCTGTTCTACTTCCTCCGTAGTAGCTTTTAGATTGCCGTAAGCTATATTTTCGGCTACGCTAGTGGGGAAGAGCAAGGCATCTTGGGGCACATAGGAGATAGCTTGTCGCACCGTACTGAGATCTAACTCTTCGAGGGAACACCCAAAAAAACGAATCTTGCCCACCTGTGGTTGCCGAAAACCTAGCAACAAGGAGAATAGGGTACTCTTGCCCGAACCGCTGCTACCGACAATTGCAACCCGTTCGCCTGGCGCCACCTGTAAATTCAAACCGCGCAATACTGGCTGTGTCGGTTCATAGCCGAAATGAACATTTTCCAGCTCTATGGCATAAGGAGCCTCGAGGTCTACAGTTAAGGTCTGACCGCCTGTTCGTTCAGTAGACAAGTCTAAAATCTTGAATACCCGCTCGGAGGCCATAAGTGCTGCCTTAACCTGAGCCAAGCTATGGGCCATATTGGAGAGTGGCCAGGTGAGAGAGTTAGACATGCTTACTAAAACCAACAAGCGCCCCATCGTCAGCCTCCCCAGAATTACCTCGTAGCCGCCAAAACCAAAGAGAACGAACAATGGTAAGAGCTGCAATGCTAACATAACCCCATTTAGTAAAGCACGATGAGAAGCTACTTGCACACCTGCTGCGGCCACGGCGGCATTGCGAACTTGAAAACGGGCCCCTAGCTCGCCCTTTAGGTTGAACGCCTTACTAACGGTGATACCCCCGATAGCATCTTGCGCTATAGAGTTGACATCGGCCATATGGGTTTGTAGACTCGTCAAATGGCGTCCTAAAGGTTTGCCCAAAGCGTTGGCTGCAATCCCGATAAATGGCACACAAACCAGCGTCAACAAGGTCACACGCCAAGAAATGGTTAACATCATGATCAAACCAGCGACAAAAGCAATACTTCCCCGGGCCAACTGCACCCACTCTCGCCCCACTAGGCCCCTGATAAGATCAATGTCATTACTGAGGCGCGAAACAAAATCGCCGCTATGTTTTTGCTCTAGCTCTGAGAGCACGGTGCGGCTCAATCTAGTAGCAGCCTGCTGCCGAATATCGTGAGCCACCCTTTCTCCCGTTTGTTGTGCTAATCGGTAGCGTACATAGAACATCACATCACTAAACACCCACACGAATAACATAGCCCAGAAGGCATACGTGAAAGTTGCCCAGTCGCCTGCAATTCCTATATCCAAGATCAGGCCTAAAAAGTGGGATCCAGCCATATTGGCGGCTATCTGCAGGCAGATAACTACAACAACTAGCATCAGGTGTACCTGATAGGGCTGCAAGAACTGCCACAACCGCCGCCAGCTTCGGCTATCCTGATCTGTCTTAACCATAATCACACCATCCCCTTGACAATTATTCAGCACAAATTAACAATCTTGAGACCATCTTAGCAGCCACCTCAACTATTGTCAACCCATCTTACCTAATTTAAAGGTGGTATATCAATTTATTTAAGGGCTGCGCAAAAAAAAGATCACCAACAAAACTAACTCGCGCCCAAGGGAACAATTTGCCACAGTTATCGTCTATATCTAGTGCACCGGCCTGCATGGGATAGGAGAGATTGGCGCCACTCCCTAGACCTACCAAGGCAGAATCTGAATAGGAGGAGTGATGTGTATGCACGACTGGAAAAAACTCATTAGTGCTACCGGCTTATGCCTAGCCTTGCTAGCTCCGTTACCATTAGACGCACTCGATGCCCAACTGCCGCTAATCTACCCCCAAGAAGAAGTGGTGCTACCAGCCTCTTTGACCCTAACTGGTCAACTGCAATATGTTGACTTAGAAGGCGGATTTTACGCGGTAGCAGGCTACCGCCTGGTAGGCGACGAACAGAAGTTTCGCGATTATCTAGGGCAACAAGTGGTAGTGGTCGGCTCTCTCGTCGATGAAATCTCCATTTTCATGACCAAGGCTATCCGGGTAGAGGAAATTTCCCTACTTACAGCCAGCCAAGAACTAGCCATCGTGGGAGAACTAACCTACGAAGATCTCGAGGGTGGTTTTTATGCTGTTGCAGGCTATCGTTTAGTAGGCGACGAGCAAAAGTTAGCAGCACACTTAGGGAAACATGTAATCGTAACTGGCGAGCCGCTAGACGACCTTTCCATATATATGACTAGGACCCTAGACGTCAAGGACCTCCAGGCCGTGCCAGCCGACGAGGTAATTCAAACTGTAGGCGAGTTGGTGTATGAAGATATTGAGGGCGGCTACTACGCTGTTAACGGCTATCGCCTGGTGGGCAACCCAGAGTCATTGGCTCCTTATCTAGGGCAAAAGGTTCTACTGACCGGCCGCATTTCTGACGAGCCCTCCATTTTTATGAACAAAGCTATCGATGTGGTAGCTCTTTCGCGCGTCAATCTACCTGAAGCAGAAGGTCAGCTTGAGCCAGAGCTAAGATTAGTAGCGGCTGTACAACCACTGCCGAGGCAGGTAACACTAGATGGTGCAGTTGTAGAGTTTGGACAAGACCTAGTTGTAAAAGATAGCATCTTGCTGGTGCCTCTACGGGCTATCGTTAACGCTTACGGTGGAAAAGTAGCATGGTCTAACCAAACCAGATCAGCTCGAGTGGAGCTGCCCGATCGAGTAGCTACTTTTGTCACCGGAGCAAATGAAGTAGCAATAGCCCAACCCGATGGCAATCAAAACACAAGAACGGTTTCTCTGGCTAGAGCCCCCGAACTGATCGGCAGCCGTCTGCATATCCCGGCCGACGCGCTATCGACCACTCTCGGCTTGCTAGCGAGAGACACCGATGACGACATTCTTGCCCTAGTTACCCCACCGCAAGCGAGTGAGCCTAGCGACGACTTCGATTGGGGAACAGTTGCCGGTAGTATTGAGCAAATCGAAAAGAGAGAAAGGACACGCATCCTAGTTAAAGGCGAGTCTATGTCTAACGGGGAACCCATGCTAATCTGGCTTGCTGTTGACAGCGATACACAAGTACGCTTTAGCAACTCGCAAGAAGCCGCCAGTATCGCCGATCTAGCAATTGGGCAACAAATTATAGCTGCGCTGTCAGGACCCGTACTGGAGTCATATCCGGCGCAAGGCGGCGCCTGCAGGTTGATTATTCTCGCATAAGCTAAATAGGACAGAGCCGAACAGAACATGGCTGTTCGGCTCTCTTTTCTTGCAACCACTCCAGCGCGAGGTCAACAATGGCCATTATCAGGCATATGCGGAATATTTGGCTTACAAAATACTATTGCCTCTATGCTATACTGAAAACAGGCGATTATATTTCGTGGGGAGGTAAGGGGATGAGCAAGGTCAAGGTCCTAGTCTTAGATGACGAAGCTCCCATTCGTGGTTTTGTAAGTATAAATCTAAAGCGGAATGGCTTTAATGTAGTGGAAGCTGCTACTGGAGAAGAAGCCGTAGCGATCATGCGCGAGCGAAGCGATATCAAGCTAGCCCTACTCGATATCATGCTTCCAGGCATCGATGGATTTAAGGTTTGTGAAGAACTGCGACGCATGCGTCCCCAGCTGGGCATAATTATGTTGACTGCAAAAGGGCAGGAACAAGACAAAGTAACCGGTTTGGAAATAGGCGCCGACGACTATGTTGTCAAACCTTTTAGTCCGGCAGAGTTGGTCGCCCGGGTAAAAGCCCTCTTAAGGCGACTGCCCGATGGGGGTGGCGCTACTACTTTGCCAGAGATCACCAGTGGCCCCTTCTTGCTACGGATGGGGGATATGAAGCTCTATAAAGACGATGAACCCATTCTGATGACTCCAACAGAGCTGGCCATCGTACAGCTACTGATGAGCAAGGCAGGGGAGGCTGTCAGTCGCAGCGAAATACTCGACACTATTTGGGGAGCAAACTATGTAGGTGATCCCAAAGTAGTGGATGTCAATATTAGGCGCATTCGCCTCAAAGTAGAAGATGACCCTAGCTCACCCGTTTACGTTGAAACAGTGTGGGGCTATGGGTATCGTTGGCAGGGGGATGCGGATTGAGCAGCCTTAAACACAGGTTGTCTTTGCACTATAGTGTCATCATCACCATTGCAGTGATATTACTGGAGTTGCTCTTGGCCTATAGTATAAAGCATGTACATTTTCGCACCCAGGAGCGAGTTCTACTTGAGCGTGTAAGCATGATGGCCAACGGCTATCAGCAAGTAACGACAGCCGACAGTACTCTCTCAGGGGAACAATTCTTGTTAAATAGTTTTGACGCTAGCGAAGGAGACATGGTCGAAGTTCTTGATCTACAAGGGAATATTTTGCTGAGCTCATCTGAGGACCCCCTTAAACTAAGGCCTGCTGAGGTAGACTGGCAACCCACTCTGCCGGGAGAGACAAGTGCTTGGCAAAGCACAAATGCACAGACGGGGCAAAGAGTCTTAACTGTGGCTGCCCCTTTGTTTCAAGGGGATCAACTGGTGGGTATATTGCGTTATACTAGGTCGTTAGAGCCAGCCTACTACATTACTAACACCATCATTGCTTATGCTGTCATTATGGGTTTGTTTGTGATCCTGCTGGCACCCGGATTATGTTATCCGCTTAGCCAGCGTTTTCTAGCACCTATAGATGATCTAACCTTAGCAGCAGAAAAATTAGCTAATGGTGAACGTGATGTGCTCGCTCCGATACACCGTGATCTAGAAATAGATAGGCTAGCTAAAGCTTTGAATAATATGAGCGAGCAGGTAGATCGCACCGAAAAAACACAAAACGAATTCATATCGTCCATATCCCATGAGTTGCGCACTCCCCTTACTTCCATTAAGGGTTGGGGCGAAACCCTAGTCTCGGGAGGTTTGGAGGATAAAGAAGAAGGGATGTTGGGGCTAGATATTATTTTAAAGGAAACCGACCGCATGATCGGTCTGGTTGAAGACCTTCTCGATTTTTCTCATCTGCAAGCAGGGCGTATTAGCCTGAACCGCGAGGCAGTCAGTATTAACCAAATAGTAGGAGAGGTACATGATCTGCTGTCTATTAAGGCGGCCAAGAAGTCGATAGGCTTGGCCATGGAGCTCGGGGGCAGCTTGCCAGAAATTAGCGGCGACGGTAACCGCCTCAAGCAGGTGCTATTGAACTTACTAGATAATTCGTTAAAATTCACCCCTATAGATGGCCTGATCACTATCAGAACTAGCAGGCAGGGAGACTGGATAGAAGTCGCCGTCATCGACACGGGCACTGGTATTGCTGCTAAAGATATGCCCTATATTCTCGGCAAGTTTGTTAAGGGCGATAACCGCGCCGCTGGCAGCGGCATCGGCTTATCGATTGCCAATGAAATTGTTACCCTCCACGGCGGTGAACTCTTATTAGAAAGTGAAGAAGGTAAAGGCACTACCGCCGTTGTGCGCCTGCCTATCACCGAGGTGGAGGACACCACTAGTGAAACCCAGGAGTAGCATAATAACAGCCCGAGTGATAGAAGTTGGCACTCGGGCTGTTTGTTAACTCTTAAGCAGGAATTTGTCCTATACTTTCGCTGCCGCCTGGGCGATAGCTACCACTAGCTCGGCTCCCGCGACCAGCTGCTCGATGGAGATAGATTCTTCTGTCGAATGCACCTTCTCCATACCGATGCCTAAGATCACCGACGGCAAGCCTTTGCCCACTAGAATATTGGCATCACTGCCGCCGCCAGTAGGTACCAAATTGGGGGTGAGGCCCATTGCTTTCACTGCTTCGACCACTAGCTGCACTGCTTGGTCATCCTCACTCAGGTTCATAGCAGGATAACTTTCCTCTATGTCGATATCCACACTAACCCCGAAGCGTGTGGCTGCGTTTTCAAACTCGTTCACCATATGATCAACCTGGGCCTGCAGTTTCTGCTCATTGCGGCTGCGTACTTCGCAAAGCAGCACTACTTCTTCTGGAATGATGTTGGTGGCTACCCCACCTCTAATCGTGCCGATATTACAGGTGGTTTCTTCATCTATGCGCCCCAAGTTCATGCGCGTGATAGCATCAGCGGCAACTACAATGGCGCTAACACCCTTTTCAGGCTCGATACCAGCATGAGCCGGTACCCCGTTAACTTTTACTGTAATCTTCTTCTGAGCAGGAGCTGCTGGAATAATAGTACCTACGTCGCCACCACCATCGAGAAAATATGCGGCTTGGGCTCGCAGCAAACTGCGGTCTAAGTTCTTCGCTCCTTGCAGACCAGCTTCTTCTGAAATGGTGAACAGCAGCTCGATATCACCGTGCTCGATCTCTTGCTCCGCTAACACACGCACAGCTTCGAGCATTTGCACGATGCCAGCTACGTCGTCGGCGGCTAAAATGGTAGTGCCGTCACTATAAATAATGCCATCTTTCACTTGTGGTTTAATGCCAAAGCCGGGGGAGACTCGGTCCATATGAGCTGCAAAAGCTATAGTGGGGGCGTTTTTCACTTTACCCGGCAAGCGCGCTATCACGTTACCCGCATTACCGTCAATGGCTTCACCAGCACTATCTTCCACGACCTCTAAGCCCAAAGCTTCTAGCTTTGCTTTCAGGGCGTCGGCCAGCTGACGTTCCTGCCCTGGGGCACTATCAATCTGCACTAGTTCCAAGAATTCTTGTACAATCCTGTCTTGGTTAACCATTACCTACACCTCCAAAATTGTGTTCACTAGTAAAATAGTACACCTAGTATGCTCCCAATCTTCCCATCAGACAACCTAACCTCCGTGAACAGCTGGCAGCTCTCTAGCAAGAAATTACTTGCCCCTCTATTACATTCGTGCCCGCAAAGCAGAGTCCTGTATACACCTATTGTTTTGGTAGGAAAACAGTATTGTTAGCAGAAACTAAGTAATGGGAATGATAAAAGGAGGCTAATTAGTATGCGTGTTAAATCAGCTGTTGACTGGTGGCTCGGGCTAATTTTGTGGCTTGTCATTATCTCACTTATAGGCACATCGTTTATAGTTCCCCCTGCGGAACGCTTGTTCGTTTACCTAATCAACATACCTGTGTTACTGCTGACGCTTTGGATCTATTTTGGCACCTACTACGAATTACGAGAAGACCTCCTATTCTGCCGCTCGGGGCCCTTTTTCACCCGCATACCCTACGAGACCATCACCAGTGTGCGCCTGAGTCGCAACCCGCTATCTTCTTTAGCCCTATCTCTAAACCGCATCGAAATTGCTTACACTAGTAAAGGCATTTTTTCTGCCGGTCTTGTCTACATTTCGCCCCCCGACAGGGAAGCTTTTATAAAAGAGTTATTGACTAGGTGCCCTCATTTGGCCAACGGCTCTTAGTGTCAATATACTTCTGTTCTAATTAACATTGCAGCAGCAAGGAGATCTCCTTTCATGAAAAATGAACCCTCTGTTAGTAGCCTTTATGAACGCAACCCTAATACGGGCAACTATATTATTGAAATTGCCCTGGATAAGTACGGCGATGTATTTAACGAGTGGGATCACGCAAGCTACCGCAAGCGGGACATGGACCCGGAACTAGCCTTCTTTCTAGAGGAAAGTTCCAACGAAATTCCTATGCGCTACGGGCTAGACCTGGTGTTTTACCTACCACGCCAGGAAATGGATGTAGCAAAGGAGAGCGTAATCACAGCCGTGGTGAAAAACTACTATCAGTTCTATGCCGGGATGGAACGCAAAGCGCTTCGCAAAGCCTATCGGCAGATGATCAACTACATAGTTGCAGCCCTAGCCCTCTTGACGTCAACTTATGTGTTTAGCATCTGGCAAGAAACCTTTTTTCTGGCTATCCTGTCTGAAGGCTTGAGCGTTGGTAGCTGGTTTTTCCTATGGGAAGCAATTTCGTTCCTGATCTTTGAGCGTAATGAAGAACGCGAAAAAATCAAAACCTATGAACGCCTAGCTAGGGCTAACATCTTTTTTCGCTATGATGCCCAAAAATAACACCACAGAAATACCGGGCTCTTATAGAGCCCGCCTAGTGATGACCTGCGGTTCTAGAACTGCTGGTCATTTTCTTATTATCTATTAGGGGAAGCCACCTCCAATCACCTATTATGTGGGGGCGACCTTGACAAACTTTGCTAGTTTGCATGACAATAGATTTGAGTCACAAACCTTTTCAGTTGATTAACCAGCAACATGATCGTTCTACACTGGGGGTTGAAAATAGAAACAGGAACGTCACAATACCACTAGGAGGTAGATGATGAGCATCCAAATTATTTCCGATAGTGCTTGCGACTTGCCTGCCGACATCATAGCCGAAAATGATATTGAGGTCATTCCTTTTCACGTTTTATTGGATGGAGTCGATTATCTAGACGGCCAGACTATCCAACCAGTCGAGCTATATCAAAAGATGCGGCGAGGCGCCCTACCTAAGACGGCCCAGATCTCTCCCTTTCAGTTCATAGAGGTTTTCACGAAATATGTGAACAAGGGTAAGCAATGCCTCTATATAGCCTTTTCCTCCAAAATGTCGGGCACATGTGATGCGGGGAGGATGGCCGCTCAACACGTCAAACGCGAACATCCGGGCAGCGTAATCGAAGTTGTCGATACCCAGGGGGGCGCCCTGGCGCAGGGTTTATCTGTTTATGCAGCTGCAAAAATGGCTCAGGCAGGAAAAAGCATGCAGCAGATTATAGCTGAGATTACACTACGGGCTCGTCATACCGAACACATCTTTTCGGTCGACGACCTCGAATACCTCTTTCGCGGGGGTAGGGTTAGTCGTATTAGCTCCTTTGTTGGAAATTTGCTTAACGTCAAGCCGATACTGCATGTGAAAGAAGGCTGTATGATTCCGATTGAAAAGGTAAGGGGCAAGGCAAAAGCCATTAAACGCATCGTGGAACTGATGGCGGAACGCGGTGCTAATCTCAAAGATCAAATTGTGGCCATCAACCATGCCGATGACCTGACTTCAGCCCTCAAACTCAAAAGCCTGATCGAACAACGATTTGGCACCAGCGAATTTATCATCAATACTGTCGGCTGCGTCTTAGGTTCCCACATCGGGATCGGCGGGGTTGCCGCCTTTTTCCTAAACAAAGAATACTTCCAGCTACAAGTAAAACCAAGCAGCTCTTAGAAGCAAGCAAATATGAAGGCCTGCAAGCACGAATCTTGCAGGCCTTTAGAGTGGGATGAGAGAGAGGAACTGGCTTAGATTGCCTTACCCTGCCGGACTCTGAGTAAGGCGGCTAGCAGCGATTCTTCTCCGACCTTTACCTTACAAAAGGAAATTGTAGCAAGTCCTGGTCTGGCAGCTCAACTTTAATTATCTGCTGATCGTGGGTTGGCTCAACCTCTAAGACTTTTACCTGGCTGCGTACAGGTTTTCCTCCACCGGGTAGCAGTAGCACGGTGATTGACGCACCTGGGCGAATGGCCAGTTCACCAGTATCGGCTAGCAGCAGGCGGAGTGGTGACCCTTGTTGGTATAGGGTTGCATCCACATATATCGGAGACGGTATGATGGCAAGAATTCCGAAAAAAAAGACTAGTAGACAGGTGACACTAGCCAGAATTAGCACTGAAATACGCTTCTTCTCAAGCTCGGCATGTAGTTTTCTGTTCATGCTTCCTGCACCTTTCTTACGCGAGGGCACCGACATCTTTCACATACGAGTCTAAAGAAATCACACGGTCAGCGAGAACAAGCAAGGATGGTGCATGAGAAACAGCTACGATGGTTATGCCTGGTAGTTCCTTTCTAATGTCCTGTATTATTTCGGCCTGCAACCCTTCACCAATATGCCCCAAAGCCTCGTCAAACAAGAGGATTGCTGGGCGATGCGCTAGCGCCCGAGCTATTGATATCCGCTGCAGCTGGCCAGCCGCCCACAAAACTGTCTCCAACGGCAGCATACGCATTAGGCAAATATCTCTGCCTGTCGCCAACGGGTCTGAAGCCGATTGTGCATCAGGCGATCGAACCCGGTAGCAACATGCTCCTCCAGCCCAAAGGCCCCAATGGTTACCAAACCATCCAGCCATTGTTGGTTAGATGCAGATAAATTGACTTCTACTTGTCTCGCGGCTTCTCGTGCAGCCCGCAGGGGCTGGTTAAGGTGTTGCGTAAGCAACCAGGGCACAGGGATCAGGCAGGCAACCAGCAGAATCACTTTCCACCTAGGGTCACATCCACTACATAACCCAAGGCCGCCGGTGGAATGACCATCACTAAACCGGAAATTGCCGTTATCCCAAACAGTGAAACTAAGATCCACGGCGATATTCGTATTTGACGAGATAAGTTGACGCATAGCTGTATGGCCCGAAACACCAGAATGCACCCCCTTGCGCGTTGCTAGCGCAATTGCCCTATTCAACGCTCCGCTAACAAAATCCTTTGCTATTTATGCCAATTCACACATAGCTTCCCACTCCCTAATTAACCTCAAAAGTTACACTTTGCTAATAAAGGCTATTTCTTGTAGACGCCATCACATTTTTAATAATATAATAATTATAGATATTATGTTCACTGGGTTAGATTTGAGGTGATTACTATCAATCGCAAACAGAC
>JAAYHE010000041.1 GCA_012735505.1 Bacillota bacterium | reverse complement strand
GATTAACTGCTGGCCGATTTTATTCTTGCTTCCTTCGCTCTCTGATTAGGGCCCCAATGCGCTTTACGCATGACATGCGCCCTCGCTCGTGGGTGCTTACACGCAACATAGCGCTATATCGGTAGGGCCGTCTTGAAAAATGAACCGCCCTTTAGGCGGGACATTTTGAAACACGCCCGCTCGGGAGGCCGTAGGCCGACCGGGGATATCAGTTGCCCCAGGCAGGATACGCATATGGTGAAGGAGGCACGCTCACAAGCACGACATGGCCTCGGAATAGCGTAAGGGCGCCCCTTAGAGCAATTTGCTCCAAGGGGCGCCCGCAAATGGAATGCCCGCAACACCTAGGCGATGGTTTCTGGCAGAGGATATTTAACCCCAAAAGTTTCCACACTGACACTTTCCATCTTCTGTTCTTCTAGCGGCCGATCGGCCAGATCGCGGGGCGTTGCCACTATTTTGTCGGCCACCTCGATGCCCGAGATAACCTTGCCGAAGGCCGCATACTGGCCATCAAGGTATGGCGCGTCAGCTACCATGATAAAAAACTGGGAACCGGCCGAGTCGGGATGCTGGGCACGCGCCATGGAAATGACACCACGAGTATGCTTCAAATCGTTGGCAAAGCCGTTAGCTGCAAACTCGCCCTTAATGCGATAACCAGGGCCGCCCGTGCCTGTACCTCTGGGGTCACCTCCCTGGATCATAAAGCCGGGAATGATGCGATGAAAAATGGTTCCGTTATAAAAGCCCTTTTGCGCCAAAGCAATAAAATTGCGCACCGTGTTAGGGGCTACATCTGGGTAGAGCTCTACCTCAATTTGGCCGCCGTCGGCCATGGAAATCGTTACTACTGGGTTCTTTTGTTCTGCCATCGTATCTAATCTTCCTTTCATCTGTTGGGTATGTATACTAGGGGCGGCGGATAAGTGACCCCAAAAGTATCAACTGTAACAAGCCGCATTTTGGGCGGATCAAGCGGTGTCTCCGAGTCGTCTATAGGCACGCTGGCAATGCGATCAACCACTTCCAGCCCCGACACTACCTTACCAAAGGCAGCGTAATCTCCATCTAGATTAGGCGCATCATCTATCACGATAAAGAACTGGGAACCGGCGCTATCAGGCAGCGTGCTGCGGGCCATAGAGATCACACCGCGGGTATGCTTTAGGTTATTGGTAAGGCCGTTGGCAGTAAACTCTCCCGGGATCACATAGCCGGGGCCTCCGGCGCCAGTACCAGCCGGATCTCCCCCTTGAATGACAAAACCGGGAGACACCGGTGAAAAGTCAGCCCATTGTAAAATCCGTATTCAGCTAAATAAATGAAGTTATTCACCGTATTGGGCGCGATTTCCGGATAGAGCTCTATCCGCATTTCCGAACCATCATACATGGTGATAGTAACCACGGGATTCTTGTCCACCTGCATGCTAGCCAGAAATTCTTCTTTAAGAGCAGCCAGCTCGCTTTCATCTTTAATTTGTGGCAGATCGGATTTTAACTCTGCCAGATCAAGGTAAAGGACATAATCAGGTTGCTTACGCACTATTTTTTGCTGTTCAGCGCTAAGTTTTTGCTCGCTGACATAGATGTATAGGTTTTTCTTTAGATTGACCACTTCGATCCATTGCCCTGCTCCGTTTAGATAGATGCCTTTACTGAGCAAACTAAAGCTGCTTTGGGGCACGGTGGAAGTCAAAGCTCTTACTATGTATTGATTTTACCTACCGTAGCCGCGTAGACGACAAAATGGTCTACCCCGTTTAGACCCAGCTCGGCGTTGAGTTGGTCATCGTTGTACGCCCCGACCGCGCAACAGCCGCCGCCGACTACCTGCGCCGCCAAATAGAGATTTTGGCATACATGTCCGGCATCTAAATAGATGTAACGATAAGCGCGTTCCTGATAGCGCCAGACAGACCGATAAGCATCGGCTACCCAGAAGAAGGTGACTGCGCTGGTACCGACAAAAACCTGTTTGCCACAAGCGGCCACTAGGCGCTCTCGGACATCTGCCTCTAAGCACACCTCTGCCAGTTGGTGTTCAAGCGCTAGGTAACGGTATAAGCCGGGTCTAAGGCCCTCTACCTGATTAACCAAGATGAAGGTCTCCAATGGGTGCCTGGCGCCAGCCGAAGGAACG
This sequence comes from Bacillota bacterium, assembly GCA_012735505.1. Taxonomy (GTDB): domain Bacteria; phylum Bacillota; class UBA994; order UBA5500; family UBA5500; genus JAAYHE01. Next base: position 6,550 of record JAAYHE010000041.1, on the reverse strand, counting down.
GTGCGTAGAGTTGTTGGCCGGCTGGTGACCTGCTTGACGCCTTGGGTAGCCCAGAGTAAATAGGATAATTCGGCCAGACTTAAAGGTTCGCCAGTATATTTGCGCCAAGTTTTGCGTGCCTCTATCGCCTGTGTCAAATCTACAGCAGGCATAGCTAGCGTTTCTGGCCGCGGCAAGTCGATACAATTGGCACCCTCAGCCCCCCAGGCCAATGGTGGCTGCGGCAGCTCTTTCTCCTGATCAGAGATACCAAGATACTGGTATTTAGTTTTCTCGACGAATTCTTGGCCGATATTTTTCTTCACTCGCATCTCTCCTTTCATGCCTGGTCTTCGTTATATTCTCTCCCTACCTAGCCTGTCCCTTTTATAGTGTGGCCTACCGCTTAACTAGCCCAGGTGGCTAGCCTCGGCTGCCTTGGTATATAATAGTATCGAGTAAGATGCACGGCAGGTCGGCAGCTTGCTACCCTACTATACTTGTGTTATAACTATCCCAATAACGATCTAGATAAAGAAGGTGAGATAGATTGGCAACTAATGAAACGGAAGCAACTAACTTTATCCGTCGTATTATTGATGAAGACATAGCCAGAGGCTGGAACGATGGTCGCGTACATACCCGTTTCCCACCAGAACCTAATGGATATCTGCATATTGGCCACGCCAAGGCAATTTGGCTCAACTACAGCATCGCCAAAGACTATAATGGCCTATTTAACCTGCGCTTTGATGACACTAACCCGACTAAAGAAGAACAGGAATATGTAGATGCTATCATCAATGATGTCAAATGGTTAGGTGTCGACTGGGGCGACCGTCTGTTCTTTACAGCCGACTATTTTGATCGCATGTACGAGTGTGCGGTACAGCTCATTAAAGATGGCAAAGCCTATGTTGACGACCTTAGCGCCGACGAGATTCGGGAGTATCGAGGCACCTTAACCGAACCCGGCCAGGAAAGCCCCTACCGCAATCGCTCGGTGGAAGAAAACCTAGACCTGTTTGAGCGCATGAAAAACGGAGAATTCCCGGATGGGGCACGAGTATTGCGTGCCAAAATTGACATGGCTTCGCCCAACATTAACATGCGCGATCCGGTGATCTATCGTATTCGGCATGCTAGCCACCATCGTACAGGCGATAAATGGTGCATTTATCCTATGTATGACTTTGCTCATCCCTTAGAAGACGCCTTTGAGAACATTACCCACTCCCTCTGTTCTATCGAGTATGCCGACCATAATGAGCTCTACGAATGGGTCTTAGATAACGTAGACTACAGTGGACCAGGCATTACCGGCCGTCCTAAGCAGATTGAATTTGCTCGCCTCAACCTTTCCCACACCGTGATGAGCAAGCGCAAGCTGCGCCGCCTGGTGGAGGAAGGAGTAGTAGAGGGCTGGGATGACCCGCGTATGCCTACGATCGCAGGGTTAAGGCGTCGCGGTTACACGCCAGAGTCGATCCGTATTTTCTGCGAACGCATCGGCGTTGCCCGCAGCGATAGCATCGTGGATATCGCCTTCTTAGAGCACTGCGTTCGGGAAGACCTCAACGCTAGCGCTCCCCGGCTCATGGCCGTGCTCCGTCCTCTAAAGATCACCTTGGAGAATTATCCGGAAGGCCAGGTAGAATGGGTCGAAATTGAAAACAACCCGGAAGACCCTGATGCTGGCAACCGTCTCGTGCCTTTTGGCCGGGAACTCTATATCGAACGGGAAGACTTCATGGAAAACCCGCCGCGCAAATTCTACCGTTTGGCACCAGGGCGGGAAATGCGGCTGAAGGGAGCCTACATTATCAAGTGCGAAAGGGTAATCAAAGATGCAGACGGTAATATTACCGAACTCATCTGCAGCTATGATCCCGAGAGCAAGAGCGGCATGCCAGGCGCTGACCGCAAAGTGAAGGCAACGGCCCATTGGGTGTCGGCCCAGCACGCTGTACCTGTTACAGTGCGTTTATACGACCATCTTTTCCTCAAGGAAAACCCCGATGATGCACCTCCCGGGAAGGACTTCATGGCTAACCTTAACCCCAATTCCCTCGAGGTTTTAACTAATTGTCTGGCCGAACCCGAGATGCGCAAGGCAAAACCGGGAGACCGCTTCCAGTTCTTACGCCAAGGGTATTTCTTCGCGGACCCCATCGACAGCAAGGATGGTAAATTGGTATTCAATAAGATCGTTGGTCTGCGAGACACTTGGAAAAGAAAAAGACAGTAAACAAAACCATATGGGCGCGCCACATCACCTTTGCCAAGGTGATGCGACGCGCCTTTCTTATTGGGTAAAAAACTATTAAGAAAGACTGCGCCCATTGACTCGGGAACCTGATTAGATATGATAAACTTGCAAGAAGCAAGCTTGAAGGAGGTGTGAACAGTGGCAACGGCAAGAAGATTGGTCAAATACATAACACCTCATTGGCTAAAGGCGCTGCTGATGCTGCTTGGCCTGCTCGGATTTATGGGTTTAGAAATGGTTCCGCCCTTGCTCTTACGAGAAGCTGTAGACAACGCCATCCCTAATCAGTCGATGCCCTTGGTGCTCGCCCTGGCCGGTGGTTATATAGCGGTAGCTCTCTTGCGAGGCGGGTTCAGCTACCTGCAGTGGTACTGTTCCGAGTCACTCGGACAATCGATCAGTTACGACTTGCAGATGAGCTTACACAATCATTTACAGCTACTCCATGACGAGTATTTTCGTAAGCAAAAAACAGGCGATATCATGTCGCGGGTGACCGGTGACATGCAAAGCGTTACCCACGTCCTCAGCTGGGGTTTGATGCTCTTTACGCAAAACTGTCTCACGCTCATCGGTGCCCTAATAGTCCTCCTGCGGCTAAATTGGCGACTGACTTTAATCAGCTTAGCAGCTTTCCCAGTCATGTTTGTTATCGTTATGCGCTACGACAAAGTCATTCGCCCCATGTGGCAGCAAGTGCGACAAGAGATGGCTAAATTGACAACTGTACTCCAAGAAAACGTTTCTGGCGTGCGAACTGTTAAGGCTTTTGCCCGAGAAGAGTATGAGATCAACAAATTCGATCAGCAAAACCGTGTTTACCTAAAAACTAATCTCAAGCGAGTAACAGCCGAGTCTAACGCCCTACCCCTGATAGATTTTATTTCTGGCTTAAGTATTATTGTTCTCTTGGCAGTAGGCGGGCGACAAGTTATTTTAGGCTCTTTAACCCTGGGCACTTTGGTTGCCTTTCAGAGCTATATCTGGAAATTAATCTGGCCGGTGCGTTCCATGGGCTGGCTGATTAACTCTCTTGAGCAAGCCCTAGCAGCAGCACCGCGCCTTTTTGCCATCTTAGATACGCCCTCACAAATTTGCGATCAGCCTCACTCGTTCCCCGCCCCAGCTTTCCGGGGCCAAATTGATTTTGTTGATGTCTCTTTTCAGTTTGACGACGGTGCTCACCCGGTCTTGCACGATGTCTCATTTTCCATCGCACCCGGGCAGATCGTAGCTATTATAGGTGGGACGGGTTCGGGCAAAAGCACCTTAGTCGGCTTAATTCCTCGTTTCTTTGACCCGACTGCCGGTACCATCTATATCGATGGGCAAGATATTCGCCAATTTACCTTGGAAAGCTTGCGTAAACAAATAGGCATGGTGCTGCAGGACACCTTTTTGTTTTCAGCCAGCATTCGCGATAACATAGCCTACGGCCGACCCGATGCAACTGATGCCGAGATTATCCGGGCCGCCAAAATGGCCCAAGCGCATGAATTTATTAGCCAATTGGAACAAGGCTACGATACGCCTATCGGCGAGCGGGGAGTAGGACTTTCAGGAGGGCAAAAACAACGCGTAGCCTTAGCCCGAGCTTTGCTGATGGATCCGGCCATCTTGATTCTTGACGAGGCTACCTCTAGCGTAGATAGCCATACTGAAAACCTAATTCAAGCAGCCCTGGATGAAGTCATGGTCGGGCGTACCTCGATCATTATTGCCAAACGCCTCTCAACCATTCAACGCGCCGACCTAGTGCTGGTGCTGGAAGAAGGAGCCATCGTAGAAGCTGGCCATCCGGCAGAACTGTTGAACCAGGACGGGACTTTTCAGCGCATCTATCGCAGCCAAATGGCTGATCCTACAGCCGAAGCCAACACTGCCAGGGGCGAGGGGAGGTGAGCAGATGTCTATCTACGATCAAGATGAAATGGAGCAACAGCACGAACAGTTTGACCGCAAAAAACTAGTACGGATGCTCGGCTATCTGCGGCCACATCTACCCCGGCTCTTACTAGACCTGAGCTTGATGCTAACAGTAACGGCCATCAACCTAGGCGAGCCGGTGTTAACTATGATGATCATCGACAAGGCAATCAAGGGCAAGGATTTGCCGTTACTCTACCAGCTGATCACCATTTTCTTAGGGCTGAGAATCGTTATGTGGTTATGCAACCGCTGGCATACCCGACTGCTCAATAGAACAGGGCAAGAAGTGCTTTATGAGATGCGCCGTGAGTTGTTCAACCATATCCAGTGCTTGTCCTTCGACTTTTATGACGGGCGACCCGTCGGCAAAATCATGGCACGGGTAACCAACGATGTGAACGCTATTGGCCAGTTCGTCAACGGCAGTGTAATCCAGCTCTTTACCCAGTCATTAAGCCTGGTCGGTATCATCGTCGTTATGCTCAGCATGCACTGGAAACTGGCCTTGCTCTGCTTCAGCTTACTCCCCTTGCTGCTCTTGTTTTTGGCCACCATTGAGAACAAGTTGGAAAATGGCTGGCTACGGGTACGAGCTGCCGAAAGCTCAATTAACGCTCACTTAAACGAAACGATCACAGGGATGCAAGTAATACAGCTGTTCTCGCGTCAAGACTTGAACACCCAGAAGTTCCACCGTCTTATCAGGCAGAAGATCGACGAGTATATGGGCGTTGTCAAGCTTGAAATCTTTTTCTGGCCAGTTATAGAACTGTTGGGCGCCGTGGGCACCGGTCTTGTGCTCTGGTATGGCACCCGCGAATTTATGGCCGGCACTCTGACGGTCGGCGCCATCTGGGCTTTCCTGCAATACTTAGATAGATTCTGGCAACCCCTCAGTGCCTTTAGCAGTATCTACAGCCAAATGCTGTCGGCTATGGCCTCGTCCCACAGGGTGTTCGAGTTCCTCGATACAGAGCCGAAAGTGATAGACGCACCAGATGCTATAACCATGCCGGAGATCGTGGGGCATGTGGAATTTGAAAACGTATCTTTCGGCTACCAGGAAGGGCAATGTGTTCTCGATAAAGTCAGTCTGCAGGTGCAGCCCGGACAAACGGTAGCCTTGGTAGGCCCCACGGGCGCTGGAAAAAGCACTATAATTAACCTGCTGGCCCGCTTTTACGACCCCACAGCCGGCAGTGTTCGCGTCGATGGATACGATCTGCGCGATGTCACGCTAAAGTCGTATCGCAGCCAGTTGGGAATCGTCTTGCAAGACACCTTCATTTTCTCTGGCACTATTAAAGAAAATATCGAATATGGTCGGTTGGGTGCCGAGATGGACGATATTATTGCGGCTGCCAAGGCGGTAAATGCTCACGATTTTATCATGCGCATGTCCGACGGTTATGAGACGGTAACGGAAGAACGGGGTAGCACCCTTTCCACCGGACAACGGCAACTAATAGCCTTTGCCCGTGCCCTCTTAGCTAACCCCCGTATTCTCATCCTCGACGAGGCTACATCCAGCATAGATACCGAAACCGAACAACTAATTCAGCAGGCTATGCGCCGTTTGCTGCAGGGGCGAACTGCCTTTGTTATTGCCCACCGTCTCTCGACAATTCGTAATGCCGACCTTATTTTTGTCATCGATGACGGCCGCATCATTGAACACGGCTCCCATTGGGAACTGATGCAAAAGCAGGGCAAATACTATGAGCTATATACGACACAACATCAACATTTGGCCGATATGGTTAGCGCCAACTAGCCCCCAGTAGTTGCCCCAGGGCGAAACATACACGCAGGCAAAGGCACCCGCGAGGAATGACCGCAACGCTTACAGGTTGCTAGGAGGCAAACAAAAAACGTGCCGCTAGGGCACGTTTTTTGTTTAGTGTTTATTTGCCTGGCGAGATTACTCGAACACTGTCATAACCGAAGAACAGGGCGCCATCGACGGTACCTGTTAGAATAACCGTGTGTTCACCACGTGCGGCAAACAAGTCGCCAACGCTATCTGCAGCAAACTTGGCCATCAGCTTATCACCCTGCACCTTGCACTCGGCTGCTGCAACCGATTGGCCGTTGACCAGCAACTGGACGTTGTCAGCATCATCTACGGTGAAACTGCTACCTGTCGGGGCGATAGCGTCAACACTAACCCACTGGCCTTGACTCTTTAGGTTAAAAGTTCTCGGCGTAAACTTAACTTTAGCAGCAATGCTGCCAGAGCGGATAACCTGTATTTGCTGCTTAAACGGGGTAAAGTTATCCCAGCCCGGCACATCAGCTACTACATCGATGAAGCTCACTGCTGCCGGCACGGCTACTTCAGCTACAAAATAGCCTTCACTATCGACTTCTACT
>JAAYHE010000040.1 GCA_012735505.1 Bacillota bacterium | reverse complement strand
TATCTTGAATTTCCTGCGGGAAGATCGCATTTATGCGGCCGAATGGAGCCAGCTCAGCTACCCTTGCGAACGCTGTGGTGCAGGCATCAAAAGGGGGCGCTACTGCGATACCTGCGCCAAAGAGATGCACAAGACTTTCCAAGCGGCTGCCCAACATCTCGAAACCGAGGTCAGGCGCACAGGCGGCGGTTATCATTACGACGTCCGCCGGCCCCGCAAAGATTAGACATACGGCCGCTGCGAGGGTTCACACCTCTACGAGGGTGAGATATAACGGCCTGGGGCCACTGCTTGGGCTCTGAAACAGCTTCCAACGGGCCTACGCAGTAACCCCAGGCCTGTATTTATGCCCGGGCGGGCGTGTTTCAAAATGCCCAGCCCCGGGGGCTGTTTATTTTTCAAGGCGCCCCTACACCTTTCGCCAACACGGCGCTATACCTGCAGAGGCTGGCTGCCAGCACGCGAGGATAACCGCAACGCCAGAAGCTCAACGGCAGCCCATTTTTTACATATACGTGCTTGCAGACTAAAGATTTTCCCCTAACCTGCCGATAAATTAAAGAAGGGACTATTAACAAGGCAGATTCCTATGCTTAAGGGGCTGTTCATTTCACACCGCCCTGTGACATATCGCATTTTGATATTTTTGCGATGAGGTGACAATATGCGCATTTCCGATAAACACATACATCAGGTTCTCCGCGCCTATTCTGACCAGGTGCGGCGGCAGGAAAAAAGGCCGATTAGCTCGAGCATCGACAAAAGCAGCGGCCACGAAATTAAACTTTCGCCCGAATCGCAGGAGTTTTTGGCTGCTCTCCAGACTTTGCGGAACTTGCCCGAGGTTGACACCGAGCGGGTGGCGCAGCTGCGGCAGCAGATTAAAGCAGGCACCTACCAGGTGGATTGTAACAGCATTGCCCGCCGCATGTTGGCCGAGCACCGCCTAGATCGGTTGATTTAGCCATGCTTTGGCAACAGCTTGAACAAGCCTTAGCGGCGGAAGTAGAACTTTTGGGCCGGACGGTAGATTTGGCTGAACGCAAGCAGCGTGCCCTCACCACCAATAGGGTGGCAGAGCTAGAGGCACTCTTGCCAGAAGAAGAACAGTTGGCCAGCGAACTCCAGGCTTTGGAGTTTGAACTCACCGGCATCGCCAGTCAACTGGCAGGCAAAATTGGCGTGCGCACCTTAGAAGAAGTGATCAATTCTCCCGCGTGCCCGCGCCCTGCCGCATTGGGCCAACTCTTTGAACAAATGGTGATTCGCTTAGCAAGCTTGCAGCAGCTCAACGGGCAAAACCGCTTGCTCATCGAGCAAGCCCTGCAGTTTATCGACTATTCGCTGCGAGTGATCGTCAGCTCGCCGGAAGACCCTGCTTACGACGCTGAAGGCAGAACCAGCCAAAAGGCTAAACCCCGCCTTCTCGACCGCAAACTGTGAGGTGACTAACGCATGCGCTCTACCTTTTTTGGTTTAGATATCGCCCGTAAAGCCCTGGCTGCTCAGATGCGGGCGCTAGACGTTACCGGGCATAACATCGCCAACCAGGCCACCCCTGGCTATAGCCGTCAGCGGGCTGTTTTGACTACCACCAACCCCTATACGGTGCCTGGTATGCATAGCCACACTGGGGCAGGGCAGGTGGGTACCGGTGTGCAGGTGAGCACCATCTATCGTCTGCGCGACAACTATATTGATTACCAGCTCCGTTCCCAAAGCCAACATCTCGGCAAAGCTGCGGCAGAAAATCAGACCTTAGACCGGGTTGAAGGTATTTTTGGCGACCTGCAAGGTAGTGGCCTGAAAACGGCCATCGCCCAGTTCTTCAATGCCTGGCAGGATCTCAGCCGCGATGCCTCCAACGAAACTGTACGGGCCATCGTGCAGCAGCGGGGCGTAGCAGTGGCCGATATGTTCCGCCATGTCGACAGTCAGTTGCAGGACGTGGTGGAAGACATTAACCATGGTATTTCACTAACAATTACCGATATTAATTCTATCGTCGATCGCATCGCTTCCCTTAATGCGCAGATTCAAACTAGCGAGCTGGGTGGCAAAAATGCTAACGACCTGCGCGACCGTCGCGATCTGCTGATCGACGAATTATCCCAGCTGATTAACGTGCATGTCTTTGAAAACAACGGCCAACTCTCCTTGGTGGTCAATGGTGTCAGCATTGTGCGGCATGAATCGGTTACCCACATGAAGCTCTCTGATGCGCCTGATCAAAATGGTATCCATCAGGTCGTCTGGATCAACGCCAACGGCGATGAAGGTGCGCCGGTGCGGGCGACTAGTGGGCGTTTGGCCGGGCTCGAGAGCTCGCGCAGCAAGACCCTCAGCTACATGGACCGCCTAGACCAATTGGCCCGTGAGTTTGCTGAAGCAGTCAATAATCAGCATAAACAAGGGCGTACCTTAGAGGGGGAGGCAGGCAGTGCCTTCTTTGTTGGGCTACCGGATCCAGATAATCCCGACGGCATTATTTCTGCTGGCCATATTTATGTCAATGATTATCTGCTCGACGAGGAGTTTGGCAAAGGCCGGATTGCGGCTGCCGCCGCCATCGATCAAGACGGCAATACCATCGCCGGCGATGGTAGCAACGCCCTAGCTATCGCCCAACTGCGCAATAAGTTGCTTTTTAACGATACAGCTACCCTAGAGCAGTTCTATGAGGGTATCATCGGCACCCTAGGCGTCGACGCCCAGCACGCTTTACACCTGCTAGAAAACCAGACCCTGCTCGTGGAACAGCTAGAAATGCGCCGTTCGTCTGTGTCGGGAGTCTCCCTCGACGAAGAGATGACCAATATGATCCAGTACCAGCATGCCTATAACGCTGCTGCCCGTTTAGTTACCGTGATAGATGAAATCTTAGATACCCTGATTAACCGCACGGGTCTCGTTCGCTAAAGGAGGTAAGCCCTGATGCGTATCACTAATAACATGATGAACACTGCCTTCCTTCAAGACCTGCAGCGCAACCTGCGCCACCTAGATACCATGCAGCGCCGCATCAACTCTGGCAAAGTGGTGAGCCGGCCTTCCGACGACCCGGTGCGCCTGCAGCAAATTTTCAAGCTCGAAACTGCTATCGATCAGCACGAGCAATATATCCGGGCTATCGACGATGCTGATGCCTGGCTGGCTAGCACCGACGCTGCCCTCGACCAGGCCGGGGCCATCGTTATTCGCGTTAAGGGCCTGGCAGTGCAGGGTGCTAATGGTACCAACGACCTCGATGCCATGCGTGCCTTGGCCGATGAAGTCAAGCAAATCGCCGAACAGCTGGTGGGCGTGGCCAATGCTACCCACGCTGGACGTTACGTATTCGCTGGCACTAACACCACAGTCAAACCCTTTTCCGATATCGATTGGGAGGCCGCCGATCTCCAGGATAAGCTACAGAGCCTGGCCAACACGGAATCTATACATTATGAGATAGGCCCTCAGGTTACCATGCCGGTCAATACTACGGCCGAGAAGGCCTTTGGTAAAGACGAGCAAGCCATCCGTTTGTTAATCCGCTTAGAAGGTGCCTTGCGGGCCGATGATAAAGACGAAATCAACACCATCCTGGACGAGCTCGACGTTGTAGAAAGTCAACTGCTGACCGCCCGCTCGGAAGTGGGTGCTCGCATGAACCGGCTGGAGGCCACCAAGTCTCGCTTTACCGACGATATCATCACCTACCGGGCCCTCAAATCGCAGGCGGAAGATGTCGACGTCAGCGAAGCCATCATGTATCTCAAGACGCAGGAAGCCGTCTATCACGCTTCCCTAGCTGTAGGCGCGCGCCTCATGCAGCCGACGCTAGTTGATTTTCTGCGATGAGACTCGGCCCCTTAATTGCCATTCAAACCACCCCAGCCCAGCTGGGGTTAAACATTTACCCCGGTAGTATGCAGTTAAAACAGCGGCATGCCAGCATGCACTTGCAGCAACCCCAGGCCGACATGCAGGTGAAGGCTGCTAACGGACAGCTGCATGTTGATAATAGTGCTGTGCGGCAAGATCTCGGCGTCGGTTCCCAGCTGCAAATGGCGAAAGAACAGGCTCGCGCTAGTATCCGCACCGCCCAGCAAGGGGCTGCCCGCCGGGCGCGAGAAGGCGACCGCATGATGCGCGAACCGAACGTCATCGGCACCATCGCTAAAGAAACCAACTACTCGCGCAACCACGTAGAAACTAACGTCGGCCTCATACCTCGTTCTCGACCAGAGATTGCCTATGTAGGCGAGCCTACGGCCCGGGTGCATGTCATACCGCAAGCCCCGCGTCTGGAGGTTATACCCCAGCCGCCCGAGCTACAGGTAACCCAGGCTGCCGTCGAGGCCTATCTCAAGCAAAAAGGTTCTGTTAAGATTGAATATATCGGTCCCAGAGGCATCTGGGCTTAACAAGCTGATGGTTGCTGCGCAACCATCACTTTATTATCCCAATGTCTATAAGACATGCTGAGAGGTGATTCCTACGCAATTACAAACTACTCGCTTTGGCGCCATCGCCATCGACCCGTCCCTGATTTTCACTTTTCCTACCGGGCTACCCGGCTTCCCGGCCGAGCAACGCTTCACCTTGCTCCGCATCGGGCTGGAGGATACGCCCTTTATCTGGATGCAGAGCGTCACTAATCCCGATCTCTGCTTCTTGCTGGTCGACCCGACCGCCGCTTTTACCAACTACTCGGTTGACCTTAGCCCAACCGACGCTGCCCAGCTAGAATGGACCAAAGAGCAAGAGGCAGCTTTACAGGTCCTCTGCATCGTCAGTGTGCCCGACGGCGACTTACAGAAAGCCACCGTCAACCTCAAGGCACCCTTGTGGTTTAACCCTGCCAGTAAGCTGGCCCTGCAAGCTATCCTCGACAACGATGACTACTCCATTCGCTATCCTCTCTTTGCCCAAGGAGGGGAGTAGAATGTTAGTTTTAGCACGCAAAAAAGGCCAAGTCATCAAACTTGGCAACGACATAACTATTACCGTGCTTGATATCCGCGGTGATACCGTCCGCCTTGGCATCGATGCTCCCCGTAATGTACCTGTCCACCGCCTCGAGGTTTATACCGAAATCGAACGGGCTAACCGTGAGGCCGCCCAAAGCTCTATATCTTTAGCAAGCCTAAAAGAATTCAAAATGCCTAAAGACAGCTAGAACTGCGCAAATATCATGGGGCGACCTAAATCGCCCTTTTTTGTTTGCAAAACCTACTGGCTGTCCTCTGCATCTTGCAACAACTAGCTAGCTTTGAGAGGTGAAAGAAATTGAAACTGTCACAACGAATAACCCTATTGGTCTCGGTCATACTTCTTGCTACCATTGTCGGTTTGGGGGGAGCAGCGCTACTGATCACCTCCAATTCCATAACGGAGCAGACTAGGAACGTGCTGACTAGCACCGCTAAAGAAGGAGCCCGCTTATTGAGGCCATGCTGAGTCAAGAGCTGCGGGTTCTGGAAGAATTGGCCCGCCGCTCGGAGATCCAGTCGCTGCATTGGCCAACTCAGAGACAATCCCTACTGCCCGATGTGGAGAGGTTGGGCTACCTGGATATGGGAATCATGGATCTGGCCGGTAATGCTACCTATGTGTTGACAGGAGAAAAAGCTTGGTTAGGCGATCGGGTATATTTTCAACAGGCTGTGGCAGGTACCGCCAGTGTATCCGACGTTATTATCAGCCGCGTGACCAATCAGCCCGTTGTTATGTATGCCGTGCCCATTATGCGGGGTGATGAGCTTGTAGGTGTACTGATTGCCCGCAAGGATGCTGAGGTATTCAGCAATATTGTGGACCGGATGGGATACGGAGAAAACGGCTATGCCGCTATTCTTGGTAAAGACGGCACCATCTATGCCCACCCCGAC
>JAAYHE010000039.1 GCA_012735505.1 Bacillota bacterium | reverse complement strand
TAATTGAGTTTTTGGCAGCCCAGGACGAAGCGCGACCACATATGGAAGAAAAGGTGTCGGTGCCCAATCAGTCATACTTGAGCTTTGTAAACAATATCAAGTTGCTTTCCCCGGCAGAGAAAACAGTTTTTGACCTGTACGTAGAGGGGTATAGAGCAAAAGAAATCGCCGCCATCCTCTGTCTTTCCATCAACACCATCAAGAAACACAATCGGCGCATATACAGGAAACTTAATGTGTCTTCGCGCAATGAGCTTATGGTATACGTTAATATGATGAAAGAGAATCAACTGTAAGAGCCTGCTCCTATGACATCAGTTCTTTGTAGCGTGCCTGCAAGGACTGCAAGTCTTCCCAGGAATCTCTTTTCTTAGCCGGATCTCTTAAAAGAGCTGCTGGATGATAGGTGGGCAGGATCCAAACCCCGGCCTTCTTGAACCATTTGCCTCGTTCCCTTGTGATCGAGAAATCTGGTGCGATAATAGTCTTAGAAGCTACCGCCCCTAAGCAGACAATAATTTCAGGCCTGATGACTTTGTATTGCCACCGCAAAAACTTAATGCAAAGGTCTATCTCTTCCTGCAGGGGATTTCTATTGTCGGGCGGCCTGCATTTTACAACATTAGCAATGTAGACATCTTGCCGAGATAGCTCGATGGCTGCCAGCATCTTGTCCAATAATTGTCCGGCTCTGCCTACAAACGGCCGGCCCTGTTGATCCTCATAATAACCAGGGCCTTCGCCAACGAACATGATCTTAGCTTCAGGGTTGCCTTCTCCAAAAACAACCCGTGTTCTTGATTCAGCTAGCGGACAAGCATGGCATTGAAAGGCAATGCTTCTTAATTCCTCTAAGGTATACAAACCAGTTCCTCCTACTAGCAACGCGCAAGCGTTGCGGGTAATGAAGTGATGGTTGCGCAGCAACTATCAGCTTGTACCTCTCAGCAACGCGCAAGCGTTGCGGGTAATGAAGTGATGGTTGCGCAGCAACTATCACTATCAGCCATACGATATTTTTCGTATCAAAATGTCGAGCGGTCCCAAACTAGCTTTGATAGCATGAGAGGCAAGAGAGGGGGGAGATCATGCTTAACAGATTAAACAGTGCCGTTGATTACATCGAGGCGCACTTGACAGATGAAGAGTTATCGCCCGAGATGGTCGCGCACCATGCTGGTGTATCCGACTACCACTTGCGAACGCTATTCTTTTATCTTGCAGGCATGACCTTAAGCCAATACATCAAGAATCGGAGATTATCGGAAGCCAATAAGGAGCTATTACAAGGTGAAAAGGTGACAGATGTTGCTTTCAAATATGGCTATCAATCGCTCGATGGCTTTACCCGGGCTTTCAAAAACTGGAGTGGATTCTTGCCTTCAGATGTAATAAGAACGGGCAGCAGCAAGTATTTCCCCAAACTTTCATTCATTATAACAGTTAAGGGAGGAACAGCTATGGAGTTTAGGATTGTAGACATGCCAGCTTTTAATCTGGTTGGCGTAAGCAAGCGGGTCCCGATGCAATTTGAAGGTGTTAACCAAGAAATTGTGAAGCTAGCTGAAAGCATAACGGAAGAGCAACGCCAAGAAATGCATGCACTAAAAAATGTGGAGCCCTATCGGGTCGTCAATGCTTCTTACGATGCAGACTTTAAATTCCTAAAAGAAGAAGGGTATTTAACCCACTTGATAGGTGTTCTAACGACCGAAGAAGAAGTGAGTGAGCGGCTGGAAAAAGTTCCTGTCGCGGCCCATACTTGGGCGGTATTTCCTAACGAGGGGCCTTTCCCTTCTACATTGCAACAGACAATGGCGAGCATCTATGCAGAATGGCTTCCGTCTTCCGATTACGAAGTAATCGATGCTCCTACGTTTTCGTTTACCGAGATGGATAAACACAAACCAGATCACGCCTACAGCGAAATTTGGATTCCAGTGCGAAAAAAATAGGAAGTTTTAGGGGCGACTAGCGCCCCTTTCTTTTTCTTAGCAGTTGCCTACACCTCGGACAATTTTGTCATTAGATTGTCTTTGGCGTTGTAAGCAAAATTTTTATCTAGGGGGAAGATGGGTCTCTTGACATGCTTATAGTCGAGCGTCGTCAAATCTTCGTTGGTGCTGCCTTTGGTGAGGGCCATGATGCTGCGTTTAGCTATGGCACTGTGTGGCGGAGTTAGATAGCCGAGTTTGCAGACGACTATGGCGGCAGCTTGCGGGTCGACACCCAAATCTATAAACATCTGGGGCGACGTATAGCCAACGTGGGCCTCTGCCAGCACTATGTCTACCCCGCAGCTGTGAAAAAGGGCTAGGTCGCTCTTGACCATCCCCCGCGACCAGTCTCGGATATAGGCTTTGACCACCCCAGTAGCGGTAATCGGTGACGAAGTGACTTTATCGAACTTGGCACCAAAAGTTAGCGTCAATTCCTGACCTACCTTGCCAGCGCATTGCTTAGTAGCAATCGGATCGTAGATGCCGCCGTAAAGAACAGGCTTGTCCAGAGAGCGGGTGCGCTCGTCGGCCATGAGCAGCTGCAGGAAACCGGTGCAATCAGAACTAGAGCCAGCCGTTGGGTTGTCACCCGAATCGGAAAGGTAGACGGGTGTTTCGCCAGCCTCCACCGCTGCAAAAGCTACATCTAGAGCTTTTGCCTCCTCGTAGGCCTCGGTGTAGAACCTAAATGCATCTTTCTTAGACCAGATTAATTCAGCCAGAGCGATAGCCTCCCGTTGGGCCAGAGCCAAATCGCCATCGGCTACCACATAAGCAGCGATAGAACTGTCTTCATTGTCGGCCCAGGGGTAGCCCATTAGGTATGAGGCAGCCATAATGCCTTCCTTCTGCTCCACCTCCCGCAGGGCGGCGATCAGCTCGAGCATGGGGGGCACAGAAGTCTCCGACTGCTCTCCTGCCACCAAAATAGGCACCCTCACCCACGCTGCTTGGGCCTGGGCCCCATCTTCTAGGGCAGCAATGGTCATCTTAGCTGCCTGCTCTCCCGTTTCAAAACAATCGGTGTGCGGCGCCGTCTTGTAACCGACAAAACCATCACAGCAGGTGTGCATGCGCTGGGTCATGGTGGCATGCATATCTAGGGAAGAAAAGATAGGAATATCGGGGAATATACTTCTTAGTTCTTCCAGAAAATACCCCTCTGCCTCCCCTTGCCCCTTCACCCGCATCGAGCCATGCAAGGAAAGGGTGATAGCGTCGATAGGCGCTTCGGCTTGCGCTGCTTTTGCCCTGCGTATGATTTCCTTCTTGATTCCTTGATAAAAGTCATAGTCGACTTCGCCATTGGGCACCGCCCGAGCGAAAACGGTAGGGATAACTTCATATCCTGCTGCCTGCAAGGTTTTGATAATGCCAGTGACCGAATCGTTAGGGCGGAGGTTGGCAAAAATGTCAGTCCCATAGATCACCCTAAAATCGTCAGCACCGGTTGTTATCGGGTTAAAAGAGTTAGACTCGTGATGCATAGCCGCTACTAAAACCCGTTTCATTGCATTCGCCTCCATTATGTCTGTTTACACTCACTCTGCATCCCGTCAGCAATCTGCGTCACTTCGTTATAGAGCTGCTCGGTCATCTCGCAGCACTCTGCCAGAGACAGGCCCAGCACTTCAAAGATACGATTAACCTTTTGGGCATAGTTCTCAGGCTTATGCGCAAAAGTTTCAATCAGCTCGACAGCCTTCTTTTCGTTAATGCAATAACTATTGTTGCAGGCAAAAAGCACTTGATTTAAGCAGGAAATGACCCGAAAAACATGTCCTGCAATGTAATATTTATCGCCTGCTTTAACGTTTGCTTTTACAAACATTAGGGAGAACCCTGCTTCAAAGACAAAAAAGTTAATTAAGCTCTCCTGGAGTGCGGTAGGATAAAGCTCCGCCCTACTTTTTAGTTGCTTAAACTCGCTGCTCTTGCTATAAAGCACTTTGCTGATGGCCAGTTCTCCACGATACATGGCACTAATATAGCCATGGGGATGTCCTGTCTGGTAATTGGTAGTGACAATTCCTTGCTCGGTTTCTGCCATAACTTGTTCCACTCGCTTTATGTCACGCAAAATTAGGTCCACATGGTATCGGTCCATGATCAGCCAGCCGCCGCCATTGACCCAATCACCCCATGCGCCTGGAGGTACAACTAGGTTGCTTCTATGTTCATCATCCAACTCACTAGCCAGTTGATTAATAGCATTTATGTCAAAGGTTTCCGGGTTGTAATAGATACCGATATCTATATCCGAATCCTCGCTGTGGGTACCCCTGGCACGCGAACCACCTAACACAATACCTTCGACAAAGGGCAGGGGCGACAACTTCTCTGCTACCAATTTTGTAATCTTATCTATCATGCTCAGACACTCCCTTACATCAATTAGCCACTCGCCCAGCACATGCTAACCAACCATACTAATTATAATCAAAACAAAACCAGGCCGACTGGAAGCAAAAATTTTTCTTTCCTAGCGTGGGTAACGTATGGACTTATGTACTCTATATAGAGTAAGAGAGAATCCATAACCTCACAAAAATCTCTAAGAATAATTCTGGGAAAGCATATGCAGATGTATAGTTCATTTACCTTATATCCGTGAAAGGAGGGTAGTCACAATATAAACCGGGTATCTGGTGTTAATACGTCAAGCGGTTGTTCAAATACGATAAAATAGGGAGGAGAAAGAGTGAAACTTACTGACGAACAAAAAGAAAAGATGAGCACTAAGGAGCTAGTAGCCTGGGCGAGGCGACAGCTGGAGCTAGATTACCCACCAGAGGTTGTAGAACGCATCAGGAGGAACAGTAGAGCTGTTGCCCAAAGATATTTTGTGGTTGTGGGCTACTGCAGGCAGTGTAACGCCGAGATCCACTATTTTGATCAACGGGTGGGTACTGGCGACTTGTGTTTGGATTGTTTTATTAAAAGGGAAGAAAGTTGTGCAGAAGGGTGATGCTAATGGCTAAGATTTTACGCTTTCCTAATTCTATGGTTCGCCATCCTACCAGAGAGGATATATCGACAAAAGAGCTGAAGCAAACTTGCATCAGCTTGGATAAGGTAGAGCACGAGATCATTGCCCAAAACGGTTTTAATTTGGAGCAGCACTTAACCGAGACTGCCGACTATCTGTTTTATGTCAATCAAGTCAGCGATGGTTACATCTTAATGCAGGCCGGTCGTGTTCTTGAGCGACAGCGCCACCCGCGGGGGGCTTTTGTGGTAATGGGAGCGATCAAGAGGGATTGGATCAAGATGCACAAGAGCAACCCAGGCTATGCGGTGCGTTATAACGACGAAGTATGGCCTGAGCTCGCTCAGCTTCTACACCTCCCCCTAGTTAAAGTAGAAGGGGAAACATACCTATTGGTTTACGACAACGAGATCATTACAACCGCTAAGCTGGCTGCCTATCAAGCAATGAGTTTAGGGGTAGTTGACCCTAGTATGGTTGATGTGGTTTTATCCGAAGCCTTTCGTAAGATCATTAGGGATAAGTTTGGCGTGAAGGTGCTAGCCGGTGCTATAAGTCGGTTAGTTGTTCTGTAAGCTATCGAGACGCTACTCTCCTCGCACAGTATTAAACTGATCTCCATCAATATCTGCACGGTGGTCAAGGCTAGCCGGCCAAGCTTCCAGGCGGCTATCCGACAGGATTCGCTCAATGCAACCCTCTGCCCCCCCAATATAGGTCCACATCATGTCGACCTCGGTTGCCACGCACCAGGCCCGATCTGCGGGCCACCAGATACTCGGGCTTAGAGGGGGAAAGCGGGCTAACTCGCTAAGGAAAGCATAGATGTCTCCTTGCAGCAGGTAATAGGAGCGATCGAACAAGTGCAGGCGGGCCGTTTGCAGCTGCTGGAGCGTGGCTAGGGCGGGAACTCCCCAGCCATCCCAGATGGCGTAATAGCATTTTCCCGGTGAGCCGGTGTGTTGGGCTAGAATGTCAATCAATATTCTAGCCTGCTTTTCTGGCAGGCGGCCGGTGTCCGGCTCTGTTAAGCCGACCAGGGAACGGGCTTTTGTCGAGTTAATAATAGCCTGCCATTGCATCTCGGCATGGGGCATTTTCCCATTATATCTAGCCACATCCGCCCAGCTTATGGCTTTGGCTGGGCTCCCCAAATAAGCCGGGTGAAACAGGCGGGCATAAGCAGCAAATCCCCGGGGAATGACGGCCGCCACATAATTGGCCTCAGGTGAACGCCCCCAGGGTTTTTCCAAAGCTGTGATCAACCACTGGCCTGCTTCCGCGCTTTGTACCGGGTATATGGGGCTTGCTGTCATGCTAACCTCATTCCCTTCTTTACCGTAGCAGAATAAACCTATTGCCGCAGTCGACCCAGCGCCTGCGGAGCTTGCTAAACTGGTGGGGATTCATCCGATCATTTTACGGCCAAGGTAGCCCAAAATGTCGGCACTCCATATTCATGGAGAAGGCCAGTACCGTTTGTATCTTCATAGAGGTCTAGGATCCGAAAGCCGACCTTGAGTTGCCCTCGAATCTGTTCTTCTAGCGTATGGGAAAACTGGATGCCACTATCTGTTTGGCTTAATACCTTGAGCAATTCTGGGTCACGCAAGGGGTTGAAGGGAAGCCGGTATTTAATTTCCCTCTCGTTTTCATCGAAGAGAAAATTCATGCCATTATCTAAACCCGCCATTAGCCTCCCGCCTTGTTTAAGCACGCGATAGCACTCTTGCCAAACATGCATTACATCCTCAATATAGCAGTTGGATACGGGATGAAAAATCAAATCGAACTCCTCGTCGGTAAAGGGTAACGGTTCGGTCATGTCGGCGCGAATGGCGTTTATTTGGTATCCTTCTCTCTCTGCTACAAGTAGTTCGCTTTCTATTTGCTTGCGGGAGTAATCCAAGACGGTACATTCGGCGCCGAGTGCAACAAAAATGGGTATTTGCTGTCCGCCACCTGCCGCCAGGCCGAGCACCTTCTTGCCTTTGAGGTCGGGGTACCATTCCTTGGGGACTGGCTTTGTTGGGGTTAAGAGCATCGACCAGTTCCCGTTTTTAGCCTCCAGGTATGCTTCATGGGAAATCGGTATGCCCCACTCCCAACCTTCCTCCACCCATCTATCAATTGTCTGGGAATTGATCTCCGTATATTTCATCCCGATGGCCTCCTATGAATGAGCTAGACGCAACTTTATGCAAGCCAAGAATCGCTCTTAATTTCTCAAAATCTTCTCCAACGGCTTGCCTTTCGCCAGTTCATCAATCAATTTGTCAAGCCAACGGATTTTTTGCATAAGCGGATCTTCAATTTCCTCGACGCGAATGCCACAGACTACTCCCTTGATTTTGTTGGCGTTAGGGTTGATCTGAGGCGCTGCTGTGAAGAAGGTCTCAATACCAACCCCTTTTTCAATCTGCGTCTGCAAGCCATGCTCGTCATATCCAGTTAGCCAGCAAATTACTGTATCAACTTCTTCTTTTGTGCGCCCCTTTTCTCGGCTTTTTGGATATACAAGGGATAGACTCTAGAAAAGGCCATTTGAAAAATTTTATGTTTCATCGTTTTTCTCCTCACTTTCGTGACGCTCATCTTCTTGCAGGCGGTGACACATAGAGACATTGTACCAGTCTCATATACTGATGCTCGCAAATTTCTCGAACTGATCCATACCTATGTTACCACCCGAAATAAACAACACCGCCTTATCGGTAGGACGCAAGCTGACGGCCCCTTGCAAGAAAGCGCCTAGGGTGATGCAGGAAGAAATCTCGGCCAGCAATTTTCCCTCTGTCAAGAACAACTTTGTCGCCGTGAGAATGTTTTCTTCATCTACGGTGACAACCTCGTCAACATACTTCTCTACAATAGGGTAATTGAGTTCACCGGGTGCTAGTGTTTGCAGCCCGTCGGCTACTGATTTTGCAGTCTTCGGCATGGTAACCGGATGGCCTGCTGCCAAACTCCTGGTATAGCGGGCGACTGCTGTAGGTTCAACCCCGATAACTTTTATCTGGGGGTTAGTCTCTTTAACTGCCACCGACACTCCGCTAATTAGCCCGCCTCCGCCTATAGGAACAATAAGGTAAGCTACATCTGGCAGCTGCTCTAATATCTCGAGGGCGGCTGTACCCTGGCCGGCCATGATGGCAACATCGTCGAAGGGTGAAACAAAACTCCAGCTGTGTTCTTCGCTTAATTGCTTGGCCAAGTCAAATCTTTCGGAAGGAACACTATAAATGATCTCGGCCCCATAAGACTGGATCCCCTGGACCTTGACTTTTGGTGCGTTGTCGGGAACGACCACGCGCGCCTTGGCACCGACTTGTTGAGCCGCGTAGGCGATCGCTTTGCCATGATTCCCCGACGAGGCCGTAATGATGCCTCTGGCTAAGGCATCTTGAGGCAGGGTCAGCAGGGCGTTAAGAGCACCTCGCACTTTAAAGGAGTTTGTCTTCTGCATGGATTCCATTTTGGCGTATACCTGACAACCTAGATATCTGTCTAGATTGTGTAAACGCAGCAGGGGAGTCTGATAGATATAAGGGGAAATGCGCTTCTGCGCCTCGTATATGGACCTGATTGTAATCATGATCTTGACCTCCCGAACTCGAACTCGAATTTCTTTTATTGCCCTGGTTCCCGCAAGGAGAAAGCGAATTCCTGACTTGCACGGTACCTGCAGTTGATGCCTTCCAGCTTAAAACGCGCTATCTCCTCTTTTTGCAGACTAGGAATGGAGAAACACCTATGCTGGCCGGCCTGCGACTGGTCTTGTCCGCCTATAAAGACGCTAGTGGGGCCGTCGGCTGTACCTATGATGCCGATACTTGCAGCAGAATGGGGCAAGTATTCCTTGCCAATGGGAAACTTATGGACTTGCATGGTACTATCGAATTGCAGAGTTTCTCCATCTGGCAAACCAGGATCAAGCGAATATAGCGCCTGGGTGATAAACAACTTGGTATCACCTATTGGAAGTTCTAGATCTCCTGCCCTCTGCAAATGTAGGGCATGCCCTACCCCACTCTCTGGATGCACAAACTTGCACTCGATTTGTTCCTCTGTAGCCTTCAGTGCCAGGGTTAGATCGAGAGGAAGGATGCGCGAGACCGGTCTTGTCACTAGCCTTAAGCTCCGCACTTTGTCAAGCCGCAGGCAGCGCAGTAATGCTTGCACCCTAGAGTCAGCTTCAGGGTAGGGTACGGCAAAGCGTTCACAGGCAAAACAGCGTCTATCCTGCAGGACTCGCCGATAAGCATGGCGAATAAGCGCCAGCTCATCGCACTCTTCCCTCCCGGGCATGCTTATGACTGTGCTAGACGAGTAATCACCATCAACCCGTTTGCTATTGATCCAGATCTCTTTTATAGGCACAGCCTGATAGGGGTGCTCCTGTTCTGCCAGCCGTCTTTCGAGGGCAGTTAACTCCCCTGCTCTAGACTCATACTTTTCGAGAAAGGCATAGACTTTGGCTTCGTCAAGGATCGTCAGTACATCAAAAATAAGCCCGTTGGCAAAGCGATAAATAGCGGGGATATGACGCTCTGCTCCGGCATATTCGAACTGCCAATACACCGGCTGCTTAGTACCTGGTAAACCCCGCCCCCGGGCCCAAAAGCTCGACTTGAAGTATACTTGCATGAGCTCCTCCCCTTGCTTGCGACAGTTTGCTAATCCTAAGTTCTATCAAGGCCAGCACCTAACCTGCGCCTTCCCTGCGAAAATTCTCCAACTTCCTGGGCGGCAAGGTAGAAGACGTCCTTGCTTACAGTGGTGTAAAATCATTGGGGGCGGTTCCATCTGTTCACTGCGAACAAATGGAACCGTCCCTGTCATTCTATAACCCCATATTCTGTCGTGTTACGACCTGAAACTTTGGCTTTATATAGCAGTTTGTCGGCCATGGCTACGATATCAGCCGGGGAAATGTCTGTCGAATATTGCACTGTAGTTACCCCAAAGCTAGCAGTAACAAACTGCGAAACAGGAGAGTCTTCATGCTCAATTCTTAGGTCTTGAATTCCTTGCCGAATCTTTTCAGCGATTGCTACTGCAGCCTGAATGTCTGTATCAGGCAATATACAGGCAAACTCCTCTCCCCCATAGCGAGCCGCCAAATCGACGGATGGGTTGATACTGCAGGCCAATACGCTACCGATCTGGCGCAAACACTCGTCTCCCCTGACATGACCATAGCGGTCATTATATTCTTTGAAATGGTCAATATCTAAGAGGATAATCGATAGTTGCGAGTTGGAACGTCGGAGTCTGGAATACTCGTGTTCTAAAGTGGCATCAAAGCATCTTCGGTTCGCTACTCCGGTAAGGCTATCCTGATTGCTTAACTCGGTCAACCGGCGATTGGATTCTTCCAGCAACAGCACCATCTCCTTCCGATCGTTGATATCGGTAAACATACCGAAGGAACCTTCAAAGTTGCCCTGCTCATCGAAGATGGGTTTGGCAGAAATCAAAAACCAGTGGGGCTGACCATCTTTCCTGAGCAGGCAACACTCGTAGACCGACCCCTCCCCTCGCTTCCGTAATGACTCTTGATAATGATATACATCCATATGACTCTCTGGGAAGAAAGAAGCATACGTCCTGCCTAACATGTCATCTACCGTATACCCTAGCATTACAGCCATGTTATCATTGGCAAAGGTAACTCGATAATGCTCGTCGAAAATCAGAATTCCCTCAATCGCTGTCTCTACGATCTGCTGGAATCTAGTTTCCGCTTGCCGCAAGTTTCTCTGCACTTCAAGAAATTGCAGGTCGCTTCGTTCTTTGGCTAACATCAGCAAAACTAAGCCGCTGATTAAGAATAGACAAAAGCTTACTGCCGGTATTATGCTAAAGATTGCTTTACCCCAGAGGCCTGAGGCGGCCTGGAATAAACCTGCGCAGATAATAGCGCTTGTTAGAAATACCGCCCCAGATGACTGCGCGATTAATCCATTCATTAGCGAGCCCCTCCTCGTATATGAATAGGCTCCTCCAGCCCCCTGTTATTGTCGAAGTATGTCGGTATAAGTAATAGTATAATAGTATCATAAATAATGCAATTAGTTTAAGTTTATATTTTAGCAATAATAAAGGATTTCCCGACTTTGCACCTGCGGCAAATTGGCCGTAGGCTCAATGCCTAGAAACCCTCTAGTGTTGGCGAAGCTTTCTTACCAAATATATTACGCTTATTGATATTTAGTTGTTGCACTATAGCACCATGCTTAGCGGTCTGATCAGGTATGGGTAACACAGTTTCATAACCCTCGCCAACGAGTGCTGCCTATTTTCCTTACCTTGACGGGCCGTTTTGTCAGCCATTCCACCCCGTCATCCATGCTGGTATGCGGATGTTTATAAATGTCACTACCTGCAATCAGCGGTTCGTCCACCACGTAGAGAAATCCATCGACCTGCCCGTTATGACTGATGTTGCCACCGACCGTATCATAGCTGAGCCAGGTAGGTTTATGAGAAAAGGCCTCCGCCAGCTCCCTCCACCGGGTAATAGTGCTACCTGTCCTTAATTCGGTTAGTTCAAAGGGAGAACCGTGGTACCAGGTGTCAGCCTGGGTGGCTACCGTATCATCCTGAACTGATTTGTTATCTTCGCCAACAGATTCTTTCATGTCAGGCATCACTGGTC
>JAAYHE010000038.1 GCA_012735505.1 Bacillota bacterium | reverse complement strand
TGCGATTTAGCCGAAGTCTTAGGCATGAGCCAGTCGGCAGTGTCCCATCAACTGCGCGTATTGCGAGGGCTAAATCTGGTGCGGAATCGACGGGAAGGTAAAGAAGTTTTTTATAGCTTAGATGATGAGCATGTAATGAATATGTTAGCGCAGGCGGCTGACCATGTGAGGCATACGCTAGGTTCTAGCCGCTAACTGCGACCCACTAATTGCTTCAATGCGGTTCTTAAGGGAAACGGAGGGATAGAAGATGCATAACAACCATCATCATCATGCTACTGCCTGTAGTTGTGGTTGCCAGCATGACCACGTGAAAACAAATCAGGATGGAACACATGAGCATCACTCTGCCTGTGGCTGTGGGCATTCGCACAGCAGCGGCCATAGCCATAATGAGCACGAGAGGGATGATGGCGATAGCGGAGGCGAGTGCGGCTGCGGGCACGACCACGGCCATGGCCATGACCATAACCATGTTCACGGCCAAGGCAGCTGTGAGCATGAACATGAACACCAGCAGCATGCTCAGGCGGAAGCTGCAGCTGCCTTGGCCCTAGATAAGATTGGTGTACCGCTCGTGTTCCGCATAGAAGGGCTAGACTGTCCCGATTGCGCAGCCAAATTGGCGCAAGTAGTGCGGCGACAGCCGGGCGTGCTAGCAGCCGATCTTTCATATGCTTCGGGTGAGCTACAGGTTTTTGCCGAAGAAGCGAAAATCGGCGTATCAAGCCTAAAACAGCTTATCGGCCAGATGGGCTACGGCAGCCAGTTAGTGCAAACGGCTGCGGATGCAGTCCGTCTGCGGATCAGCGGTTTGGATTGCCCCGATTGCGCTGCCACACTAGAGCAGCAACTAGTGCGTTTGCCCGGTGTAAGCCGCGCTAGCCTGAGTTTCAGCACTGGGGTGCTAACGGTAGCGCCTGCCGCAGTTCAGGCTGCCGTCTTGACTACTGTGGAAAGGGCTGGCTATTCGGTAGAGGTCCTGTCGAGCGAAGGCCAGGAAGCAAGTGGCGAGAGTGCTGCGGGAGCAGTTAATTTCTGGCTGAAGAATCGCAGAGCCTTACTGACCATTACTTCTGGTATCTTTCTTTCCGCCGGCTGGTTTGCCGAGCTTGCCTTGCAGCAGGCAAGTCTCAGTAAAATGCTATTTGTTTTGGGCATGCTTACGGGTGGGTTCTATGTGGCCCGCAGCGGTTTCTATGCCTTGCTCAATCGTACCCTCGATATGAATTTCCTGATGAGCGTGGCAGCTATAGGTGCCGTCGCCATCGGAGAGTGGCACGAAGGGGCCATGGTTGTTTTCCTATTTTCTTTAGGCAATACGCTGCAGGCCTATACTATGGACAGAACCCGTCAGTCTATTCGTTCCTTGATCAAGCTGGCGCCGAAGGAAGCACTGGTGCGCCGCGATGGTATGGAAGTCACCTTACCAGTGGAGCAGATTATGCTAGGGGACATCATCATCGTGCGTCCGGGAGAGCGGGTCGCCATGGATGGAATAATCGTACAGGGAGAATCGGCTGTTAACCAAGCTCCTATTACCGGCGAATCGATTCCGGTTGATAAAGTGGAGGGCGACCGGGTCTTCGCGGGCACTATCAACGGTAACGGTAGTTTAGAGGTGCAGGTTGACCACTTAGCTGCCGACAACACCCTGTCGCGCATCATGCATTTGGTGGAAGAAGCCCAATCTAAGCGGGCGCCGGCCCAGCAGCTAGTCGACCGTTTTGCTGCCTACTACACTCCGATCGTAATTGGTTTGGCAGTCATCATGGCCCTAGTGCCACCCCTCCTGGGTCACGACTTCGCTAGCTGGTTCAAAAGGGCTCTAATTATGCTGGTTGTTTCTTGCCCGTGTGCCCTAGTCATCTCGACCCCGGTATCTATCGTGTCTGCTATAGGCAATGCTTCGCGCCAAGGTGTCTTGATCAAGGGCGGGGCCTACCTAGAAGCTATGGGCAAGATACGTACAGTAGCCTTCGATAAGACGGGAACACTCACGGCTGGGCGCGTGGTTCTGAGCGAACTGCTGCCCTTAGTTGGCGACGAACATTCCTTGCTCACCCTCGCAGCTGCTTTAGAGTCGCGTTCGGAGCACCCGCTAGCGCAAGCGATTGTGCGGGCTGCCGAGGAACGGCAACTGGCGCTACCCCCGGTCACAGGTTTCCAGGCTCTCACCGGCAGCGGTGCTACTGCCTGGGTGGGTAATCAGCAGTATTGGATCGGCAACCAGCGTCTGGTGAGCCAAATGGGTCTAAGGCTAGACACAGCCGTGCAGGAACAGGTGGCAAGGCTGCAAACGGCCGGCAAGACTGTCGTTTTCTTAATGGATAGCAGGCGCATTTATGGGCTCTTGGCGCTGTCTGATCTAGTGCGGCCAGAAGCTATTACGGCAGTACAAGACTTGCGCCAGGCAGGCATCCAGTCGGTAGTAATGCTTACCGGCGACAACGCTCAGACAGCTGCCGCCATCGGTCAGCAACTCGGCATTGACGAGATACGTGCTGAACTTTTGCCCGCCGATAAAGTGGCCGCAATTGACGATTTGGCTGCTAAGTATCAGCAGGTGGCCATGGTTGGCGACGGGGTTAATGACGCGCCGGCTTTAGCTGCCGCTACCGTCGGTATAGCCCTCGGCGTCGCCGGCACCGATACCGCTATCGAAACGGCAGATGTGGCCCTCATGGCCGATGACTTGAGCAAACTGCCGTGGCTAATGCGCCTCAGCCGTAAAACTGTTGCTATCATTGGTCAGAATATCTTCTTGAGCTTGGCCATCAAAGGCGTAGTGCTCGCCCTCACCTTTATGGGGCGCGCCGAGCTCTGGATGGGAGTTTTGGCTGATACGGGAGCAGCCTTATTGGTTATCGCTAACGGCATGCGCTTGATGCGACAGAAATAGGATACAAAATACAAGGGGGAGCTGTCCAACGACGGGCAGCTCCCTTTTTCATGTGCCTGCGTGCAGATGCTGACATGTGCTATTGGTACAGCAAACTCGAGCAATTCCTTAGGATATTACAGTTTGCAGGACCCGTTGTTTGATCTGGATGATTATTTTGCCTAGCGGAACTATCTGATATATGTAAATATGGATACAAAAAATTTATCTTGCGAAAGTTTAATGGCAAGCATGTTCTTTTAGGGAGGGTTTTCTCTTGCAACAATTTATCTCTACACAAGAAAGTGCCAGCTCGGTTGGCATTTTACGAAGAGGTGTATCCACATGCAGAAGCGCGGGCTATTGATAGGCGGTCTATTCGTAATCTTTCTCGCTGAGCTAATATCGCTAGGGTATGCTTGGACAAGGGCAAATCTCTTAGACCAAGCCATTATTGGCAAAAAGTCTATCTGGCTTCTATATGCAACGCTACTATACTTTGGCATCACGGTGTTTTATGTCCTATTACAACTAGGCTCAACTGCCATCTTTACTGCCTTAGGGCAGGACCATATTATCAAGTGGCGTTCTGCTTTGGTGAATGCGTTGGTGAACGATCCCACAGTGCCCAAGGAAAGTGTCCAAAGCATGTTTGCTAGGGAAGCCGTTTCCAGTGGCACCTTGTTTAGCACTCTACTGCCGCAAGCAGCCAGCCGGCTGTTTAGCGCTGTTTTGCCCTTTGTTCTTTTGTTGCGCATACAACCGCAAGCGGCCCTAATTTCCCTGCTAGCTATTCCGTTGTTGCTGCTTTGCCAGAAACACTTAAATAGGTGGGCTAAACTGCTGGAAAGTCGGGTGTTAGACTACGGGAAGCGGCTTTCTTCCTACGTGGTAGAGACAGTACGCGGTCTTAGCGTAGTGCAGTTGTATGGTGCGACAGACTGGATGCGGAAGCGGGCAAGCTCTATACAAGCCCCATTCTGGCGTAGGCACTCCCGGGCGCCTGCTGATGATAGCCCAGTATGTAAGCGAAGTTGGGATACCAGTTTTGGCTATTAGTGGGCTGATTTCTCAACGGGAAGCAATTCGCACGGCTACATCTAGAATGGAGGCAATCATACCTGCTGCGCAGCAAATTCTAGCTTGCCAACTAGAGCAAGCTGCGACATAGTTGTGAAAAATTTGCTGGTCAAGACTAGGCACGGGAGAACCATCTTTGCCGATTTCGCCCTGCAGGCTAAGGCAGGGGAGTTAGTCGTAATTACCGGTGAAAACGGTTCGGGCAAATCGACCCTCCTGCGGGTTTTGGCAGGCTTGCAGCCCCCGACAGGTGGGAAAATTGCCATCGGCGGTGTTGACCTATATCAACTGCCTGCAGACCAACGGGCAGAAGTAGTAGGCTATTTGCCCCAGTCGGTGCATGTTTTTCGTGAACCTTGGCCAACAACATAGTCTTAGATAAACCCCTGGATGCCCACCGGTTAGAGACAAGCCTAGCGGGCGCGAACCTAGAAGACCTACTCACAGGCTATAAACTTGACGAAGTGCTAGAGCGTGACCGCTTAAGCGGCGGTCAGGCACAAAGGCTGGGATTTGCCCGCCTGCTCTATCGCGATAACCCTATCTGGCTGTTGGATGAGCCGGTAGCCCATCTTGATGCGGTTGCTGCTGACAAGCTATTTGATCTTGTCCGGCGCATGCGTGGCAAAAAGACCATTATTATGGTGCTACATACAACTGAACATATAAAATTGGTACAACCCGATCAGGTGGTGGCCATACCTAAGATAGGGCAGGGGGTGGCAAGCCATGTTGGCTAAGATGCGATGGAAACTGTTGCCCTACTATCACAGGGCGACCCTAATTTTCGCGACCCTAATATCTTTTGTGCAGATTCTGAGTGAAGTCGGCCAGTATTTTGCTCTGCGAGTTATCATAGATACCATGGTTTTAGGTGCGAGCAGTCGGCAACTATTATTTGCGGCTGGCGCTTGGGGTGTCTGCCTATCGCTACAACGCCTTTTGAGCCTGTTTGCGACTTGGTCCTTTGCCCAGGCTGGCAACCAAGCAGTAGAAAATGTGCGGGGAAGCATGCTTGGTAATCTATTGTAATTGCGCTATATAATTTGCGAATTAACTTGGCCATCGTTAGCTCTTAACTGTTCAAGTATACCTGCTAATCTATTCAATTGTGGTCCCTCCCTTCTATGATTAGTAAAACCCCTCTACTGCTTGCCATTTTATTTTTGTGAAATCCATGTCGCTTTCGTAAGCATAACGTAAAGCATCCATAAGATGATTATCACGATCAGTTGGGATCGGAAGCGGATTTCCATTTGCGTCCTCTTTCCACTTGTATTTTGCGAAGTTCGTTTATCGTATTCTGGCAACGAACGTCTACAATAATTTCATGCCGCTGCAGCCACTGAATTCCAAAATTAACACTATCTTTCGCTTTTTTCACAGCACGAATGTTTACACCAAAATTTCTAAGTTCCGCAATAGATTTTGGTTCTGCACTATCTGCAAATACCACTTGTTTTCCGATCAGAGAGAGAATCCTTTCAGCCAACACATCGTTCGTTAGTTCCGTTTCATAAATCTCATCGAGAACGTAGATTCTATTCCTCTTCCGATCGTACGCCGTATGGATAAGCGCCGCCGGGTCTTTCGCAAAGCCGAAATCAAGGCCATTTCTAAAATTATCAAAACTCTCCCTGAGCTCTGATAGGTCCTCCGTGCGCCAGTTCCTAAATATTACATGCCCCAAAACGCCCCATTTGCCTAGTGTGTACACGTCGTAGTAATACGGGTCTGTCTCGTTTTCTAACGCTTCTATTTGTGTTAGGAACTTGTTATCCTTATAAGTCGTTCGCAAAATTAGCCTATCTTCGTCTTGTAAGACATTTTTTGAGTCATTCCAGCCATAGAAAAACTCGGAAACTATCCAGTGATCCTGCAAAATTGGGTTAAAAGAAAGGATGAGCCTCTTACTTTTTTGCGACTCACCCCGTAAACGCTTGTCTAATTGTTTTATCGCTGTTCTATCTGTTTCCGTGGCCTCCTCGACCCAAATATCTGTTATAACTCCCCTTTGTGGAGTAATTGACTTTATCTTTTCAGGGTCGTCAAGGCCAGCAAAAAGTATTTGGTAACCATTTGCACATGTAATTGTCATCTCAGATTTATTTACCTTAAAAAAATCTTGAAGTTTAAACCTATTAATTGCTTTCAAAATTTCGTTGAAGCATGAGTTTCGTATCGTCCTGGCTACATTTTGACAGACTAAATAAATTCTGCCCCCCTGGCCACGTCCAGCACGGCCCGCTGGGCAAGGAAGACGGACTTGCCACTGCTGGAACCGCCGAAAAAGATTTGGATTCGTGGAGTGTCGGCGGACAAATAGGGCAAATAAACGTCATTAAAGACACCCCTGTCTATTCGTAGATCAACTCTCATCTCCCTCACCGTCCGTGAGAGTTACGTGAATCTCGATGTTTTGAGAGCCTTTTAGAGCCAATACATCCTCCGGCTTGAAGCCGGTGCGGTCAAGCAAATCTCTGGCGGCATCAAGGCGAATCCGCTCATTTTGGCTATAAAGTAGTTCGATCAGGATCTGCATTGCTTGGTCGGCAGCAGATTGCATCCGATCCCGGGCAGTCCTCGTAACTTCTTCAATGTACTCCTTTTTAAATTTTTCAAATTCGGCTCTGAAATTCTGATCACGATAAAACCAGTTCTGTACTGTTCCAGGACTGCGATTTATAACCGTTGCTATCTCCTCGATAGACATTCCCTGGCAATACAACAGCATCGCCTGTCTGTGTGTCGCTGTTATTTTTTTGATCGCCATGATACCACCTCCCTTGTCTTTCCTTTGAACATGTGGATAATTTGTGGATTATTTATGTACATTCAAAAAGCCACCTCGCCTCGGGGGTGGCTTAATAACAGGAGATATTTATATTTTCCTGATCAGCACAAGTTCCATCTTGCACCTACTCAATTACAATCGTCGTCTAATTTTTTTCGTACATAAAAAAGCGACCTATTCGGCCGCTTTGGTTATGTATGTATTATAATTATGTGCTATATAAGTCTTCTCTTTTTCCCATAAAGTAAGTACAGCTC
Organism: Bacillota bacterium; assembly: GCA_012735505.1. Classification (GTDB taxonomy): domain Bacteria; phylum Bacillota; class UBA994; order UBA5500; family UBA5500; genus JAAYHE01. The sequence continues at coordinate 77 of JAAYHE010000038.1, read as the reverse complement.
ATCTTCCTCTATTCTAAATCCTGTGCCGTGATTTCTCACAGAACCATTCTTCTTAAGATGCATTCTTAAATCCAAAC
>JAAYHE010000037.1 GCA_012735505.1 Bacillota bacterium | reverse complement strand
TTGTGGATAACCAAGAAGGGTGTCGCGCTATGTTCGCGCGACACCCTTTTTCTCTTAGACCTTGGGTTGTACACCAAATTGCTTGGCAAGCTGCCTAATTTGTGCCTGCCGTAGGTTAACTACTACTTTAACGCCTGCTGCTTCATATTCTTGCGCTACTACTTCACCTTGTTGGTGCAGCCAATTGATTACTTCTCCCCGACTATGGGGTAAATAGTAGGTGACACGCAAGGGTGCATCGGGCAAATTAGTAGCCATTAGTTCTTTCAATGTATCTAACCCTTGACCGGTGCTAGCTGAGACGAGCACCCAAGGATGTTCGCTGGGCGGTGGCATGAAATCATTCGGGTTGGGGAGCAGATCAGCCTTATTGTAGGCGATAATTTGCTTCTTATCGGTGGCTTCCAATTCGGCCAAAACAGCGTGTACCGAATCCATCTGCTCAACGAACTGTGGATTAGACGCGTCTACCACATGGATCAGCAGGTCTGACTCTTGCACTTCTTCTAGTGTAGCATGAAAAGCGTCCACCAGCATATGGGGCAAGCGCGAAATAAAGCCGACCGTATCGGTGATGGCTACCTCTTGCCCATTTGGCAACGGCAACACCCGGGTGGTGGGATCAAGGGTAGCAAAGAGCATATCGGCAGCGAAAATATCAGAGTCGGTGAGGGCATTCAATAGGGTCGATTTCCCAGCGTTAGTATAACCCACCAAGGACACTAAGGGGTGCCCGCGCCTTAGGCGGCTCGTCCGCAAGAGCGTCCGGTGGCGCTTTACTGCCTCTACTTCTTTGCGTAGCTCGCTGATGCGCTCGCGGATGCGGCGTCGGTCATACTCGAGTTTGCTCTCGCCGGGGCCGCGAGTGCCGATACCACCGCCGAGGCGGGACATTTCCTTGCCCCTCCCGGTCAACCGGGGCAATCCATAGGTTAGCTGGGCAATCTCTACTTGCAGCCTGCCCTCGTAGGTGCGGGCGCGCTGGGCAAAAATATCGATAATCAACTGGGTACGGTCTAAGACATGCACCTCCAGCTGGTCTTCTAGGTTGCGAATTTGGGTAGGCGAAAGTTCCGAGTCTACCACCAGCATGTTGGCTTGATTGGCAGCAATAAGAGCTGCCATTTCTTCAACCTTACCCTTGCCAAAAAAAGTGGCCGGGTCGGGGTTGCGGCGGCTTTGCACCGCTTCACCCACCACGGTAGCACCTGTAGCCTCTACTAAAGCTTTGAGCTCGGCTAGATCAGCCGGTTGTCCTGGCAAATCTAGGCCGGCGACAAAGGCTCTATCTTCTCGTACATCATTGGTAATCATAGGCTACACCTCCTTAGCTATTTATCAGTGTAGCATAGCTGTAGACCTGCCCCCAAGGGTAAGAACCGCTCTATTAGAACTTTACACCATAAAAACCAGGGCTAGTCTGCACCTGGTTTGGGTCTATTCTATACAGTTTCCCCGGGAGCGTAAATTTCTATCGTATCGCCGTCCTTAACAGGGTGATCAAAATCGACGCGCTCGCCGTTTATTTTAACAAACCAAATGGCATACTGCGGAATACGCAGGGAGCTGATCAGTTCCCGCAATACGGTGACGGGTTGAATAGTCATATTAGCCGGATCAACTCCGTTTGGTAATTGGTAGTTTATATCACCATATATCCTGAGCGTAATCTGCAGGAAAATCACCTCCCCTTCTAATTTACATAGTCTATATTCGTTACGGTATACCAAATATCCTGTTTTCTATAGGATTCGGAGGCGAACACTACACACCTGGCTCTTGCTCTAACTCGGGAGACTCAAAGTCAGTTTGGCAAATGGGGCAAGAGCCGGATTGCAGGGCCTTGATGCGCAGTTCGAGAGGCGCATAAGCTTTGCCGAGGATCATACCTTCTCCCCTACCTATTTGCCTACCCCAAAAGTAGCCGAGGCAAAGGGCTACGAGAGCAGTCATGATATAGGTGATCACCGCCTTACCACCCGCTCCAACAGTTGGAAAAAGGTAAAAGTAAGAGTGGCGTAGAGGAGTAGCCAGGCATCTAGCCAATAGACGACAGCTAGCAAGGTACAGGTGACGAGGCCAGTCCCTATTAAGCCTAGCCGGATGGTCCAGTTGCGGGCCGTCAGCCACTGGTCGCGACTTCTATCCAAAAGGTCGTCAACAAGCTGCACAGCTAGCATGATGCCGAGTGCCGTCCAGGCGGTATGTAAACCAAAACGCCAGGCAGCCCCTCCCCAGAGCAGTATGCCCTCGAGATAGCTGGGCAATTTCGAAGGCAGAACGCGGGTATCGCCCAACATACCGACGGCGTAGGCAGCTGCTAATAGACATATGCTGGTGGCTGGCTCTAGCAGGACTGCTAGAGTTAAGGCAAACAGTGCGTAGGCTGTGGTGCCAGGGCCTAGTCGCCAACTCCAGTTAGCTTTGCCAACGGCTAAATCAAGATCTTGGTCGAGGGCATCATCCATGAGGCGAATGGCCCAGCCTACAGCGAAAGCAGCCAAAGCACCTAGAAGGTGGTTAGATACTGCGGGCCACAATGGCTTTCACCTCCCTGAAACCGCGTTTGTGGAGGGCTGAAATAGGCAATATTAACTGGTTAGGAAACTGGCTGCGAATACGCTCTAGCCCTGCCCGGGCCTGGGGTAGGTCCATCTTGTTAGCCAGAATGACATAGCCACCGCGGGTATCAGCGTAACTGGCAATTTGCCGGTCTACCTCGCTAACACAAGCTGGGCTAGCAGCATCCAGCATGTGCAGAACTATAGCCGATCTCTTTATTTCTAGTAGCGTTTGAGCGATGGCTTGACGTATCCCCTTGTCGCTCGGAATTCCTTCGGAGAAACCGCTGCTATCGGTTAGGCGGATAGTCTTTTTGGTCTTGCCGACGGGTACTTGTACCTCGATGGCTTGTAGGCAACGGGTTTTGTGTGGGCCCTGCCCGATTAGTTCTTGCCGGGCCTGATTGATGCTGAAGGCCTGTTTGGTGGAAAAACCGTCGGGGTAGTTAAAAGTTATTTCTACGCGATTAACACCTAGATATTCGGCAAAACTGAGGACGAAGGCTGTTTTCCCGACATTGGTGCGGCCGATGACTAGGCATTGCATAAGCCTATCCCCCCTTTGCTAGCCATGTTCTCATATAAACTTATGCTAGTACTAGCTAAGATACGAAGATAGGTAACAAAAAAGAAGGCCTGCTTGGGCCTTCTTTTAATTTACTGCACTTCCCTAGTTGCATCCGCGACTAGTCTTGTTGTGCTTTCAATAAGTGGGTGATACCAGCCACCGTTTTTAACTCGAGAACGAAAGCAATGCCGGTGCCAGGTTTGTTCATCTCGCCTGCCTCGTTGATGGCGGCTAAAACGGCATCGGTTTTATCGCGGTGGATAACTGTCAGAACGATATCTTTTTCGGGCTCGATAGTAATGCCGAGGAGTTTTTTCTGTTCATGGATGCCAGTGCCGCGTCCATGCAGAATAGTAGCACCCTCCGCCCCGGCACTCTTTGAGGCTCGCACAATGCGTTCAGCATAGCCTCTCTTGACAATCGAGACAATCAGATCATGATTGTTAATTTGCATGGTTACCACCTTTCTAATCTTTGTCTTTGTAGATTTGACCGAGCAACATAACTGCTAGAATTGGTGCGAAGGCGATAAGAGCCACGATCCCAAACCCGTCGGTGATCGGGTCGCGGTTCTCCATAGTGGTGGCTAACCCCATACCCAAAGAGAGAATAAAAGTCACTACCATCGGGCCAGTAACGCAAGCGCCTGAGTCAAAAGCGATGGCAGAGAAGGTAGGTTCAGTAAACTTTAGAAGAACAATAAGCAAGGTATAACCCGGGATAATGAGATATAGAAAAGGAAGACCGTAAATTATGCGCGCCATACCGAGTGCGACGATAACGGCAACACCGATAGCCACCGTATAGAGCAAAATTTTTTGCTTTATTGCACCACTGGATGCTTCCTCTACTTGTTGCGCCTGCACTTGCAAGCTAGGTTCGGCAATGGCAGCCACAAAACCAAGAACCGCCCCAATGGGTATAGCTATCCAGCGGTGGTCTGAAGCACCGATTATCTCCCCCATCATTTGGCTGACTGGAAAAAAACCGACGTTGATACCATGTAATAGCATGGTCAGACCAATAAAAGTAAATACTAATCCTTTGACTGTGTTCGTTATGAACCCAGGAGGTAATTCTACAAAGCGGGGTGTGATCATAAGAATAATGACTAGCGGCAGTAGGGCTTGCAACACTTCTATGCCTGTCTGCCCTAGACCCGCAAAAATCTGAATCTCATTCATGCGTAAATCACCCCTAATAGCATAACCGCCAGAATTGGTCCGAGGGAAGCTAAGCCCATGATGCCGAAACCGTCCCTAAGGGCCGATCGTCCCTCTAGCACTGATGCAGTGCCTAAACCTACGCTGAGAATAAAGGGAACGATGAGCGGTCCGGTTGCTACTGCACCCGCGTCGAAGGCTAGCGGTACGTAATTAGAGGGAGCGAACAACGATAGAATCAGCACAATACTATAGCCGATCGCTAACACGTATTGAATGGGAACCCCCAGTACAATACGCAGCATAGCCAACATGACGAAAAAGCCCATGCCGCAAGCCACTACCAAGATCAATAGCAGGCGGCCTATTTCGCCCCCAGAAACGAGACCAACTTGGTTGGCCAAAACCATGACATCAGGGTCGGCTATGGTAACGGCGACGCCGATAATGAAAGCGGCAGCCGTAAAAAACACAATTGAGCCCCTATTAGGTAATTCAGTACCGATCAGGCGCCCCATGGGTAGAAGCCCTAAGTTTACGCCATAGAGGAAAAAAAATAGCCCTGAAAAAACGAAGGCTGCTCCGACTATGAACTGGCCAATAACCGTTGGAGGCATCTTGACGAGGGTTAGTTGTAAAGCCAAGACTACGGCCGTGATCGGAATCACAGCAACGCTTACTTCCTTTAGAGTTTCTTTTACTTCCTTCAACGCTTATCAACCTCCTTTCCGATTTCAACGCTGATTCGAATAACAGAGCACGTATTATATATTACCCCAAAACAAGGCAAATAGCTAGCGCATGCGAGCATGGGCCGGTTTTCCCATATAAAAGGGCGCGTCGCATACGTTTTTCGTGTTCAAACGTTTTGTGACACGCCCGTCCTTCTTTCCTCTAGGGGTATAGGCGGGCCAGTTTGTTTCAAGACGGCCTACCGATTAGCAGTCCGATCCTCCAGATCTACGCCTCCAGCTCTTGGAGCAACTGTTCCAGCGAAGCTTTAGCGTCGCCGAGCAGCATACGTACGTGTGGCATGTCATAAAGCGGGTTGTCGACACCCGAGTAACCCGGGTTTCTGTCGAGGTTGCAGACGATGACATGCTTGGCTGCTTCCACGTTGAGGACTGGCATGCCGTAAATGGGTGTGCCCTTGGCGCTCTTGGCTGCAGGATTGACCACATCGCAGGCCCCGACAATGATAGCTACGTCGGTTTCAGCGAACATGGGGTTAATATCATCCATTTCCCGCAACTTGTCGTAAGGCACATCGACTTCGGCTAGAAGCACGTTCATATGCCCGGGCATGCGGCCGGCCACAGGGTGAATAGCGAAATCGACTTCGGTTCCCCTAGCTTCTAACTTGTCCATCAACTGTTTTACCAGGCCTTGGGCTTGGGCAATGGCCATACCATAGCCGGGCACGATGATTACTCGCTTGGCTGTGGCTAATTCGTTGGCTGCTCCGCCCGTGGCTGGTGTTTCACTAGTTGTAGGTGCTGCAGCTTCGGTTAGTTCTGTTGTGCTGGCCTCTATAAGTTTGGCGAGGGAATCCTTAGCATCCCCCAACAGTAGCTCCACATGGGGCATTTCGTAGAGGGGGTTATCCACTCCCGAATAGCCTGGCTTGGTGTCCAGGTTGCAGACCAAGACCTGTTTGGCTTTATCTACGTCGAGTACCGGCATACCGTAGATCGGTGTACCTTCGGCAGTGTGGGCCGCAGGGTTGACTACGTCGCACGCACCGACCACGATAGCCACGTCTGTTTCTGCAAATTCGGGGTTAATGTCGTCCATCTCACAGAGTTTATCGTAAGGGACATCGACCTCGGCCAAAAGCACGTTCATATGCCCCGGCATCCGGCCGGCAACAGGATGAATGGCATATTTGACTTCTGCCCCCCGTTCCTCGAGAGAGTCTGCCAGTTGCTTGACATGATTTTGTGCTTGGGCGATGGCCATACCGTAGCCAGGTACAATGATCACTTTCTTGGCGTTCTGTAGGGTATAAGCCAAGGAAGCTGTCGGCTGTGCAGGAGCGGGTGTATCAGCTGCATCATCTACTACTACTAGATTTCCACTCACTGCCTGCAACAGTTTTTCTAGAGAATCTTTGGCATCACCTAAGAGCAAATGCACATGTGACATCTCGTAGAGGGGGTTCTCTACGCCCGAGTAACCTGGCTTGGTGTCTAGGTTGCAAACCAAGACCTGTTTGGCTTTATCTACGTTGAGCACTGGCATACCGTAAATGGGCGTGCCTTCGGCAGTGTGGGCCGCCGGGTTGACGACGTCGCACGAACCGACCACGATAGCCACGTCTGTTTCTGCAAATTCGGGGTTAATGTCGTCCATCTCACAGAGTTTATCGTAAGGGACATCAACCTCGGCCAAAAGCACGTTCATATGCCCTGGCATACGGCCAGCAACGGGGTGAATAGCAAACTTAACTTCTGTGCCCTGTGCTTCCAAAGCGTCAGCTAGCCGTTTGACGTGGCCCTGCGCCTGAGCAATAGCCATGCCATAGCCAGGCACGATGATAGCCTTCTTAGCCGACTGTAAGACGTTAGTCAGCGAAGTCGCCGGACTAGTGGCTGCCAAGGCAGTTGCTGTCTCAGGCTTAACCTTTAGTGCTGTCTCACTTTTAAACTCTTTAAGTAGTTTATCTAGCGTATCTTTAGCATCCCCTAGCAAGAGTTGCACATGGCGCATTTCATATAAAGGATTATCTACACCCGAGTAGCCGGGTTTGGTGTCGAGGTTGCAGACCAAAACGTGTTTGGCTTTATCCACGTCGAGCACAGGCATACCGTAGATGGGTGTACCTGCGGCAGTATGGGCTGCTGGATTGACGACGTCACATGCACCAACTACGATAGCTACATCGGTTTTGGCGAAGTCAGGATTTATGTCGTCCATCTCACACATCAATTCGTAAGGGATATCCACTTCTGCCAAGAGGACGTTCATGTGGCCCGGCATGCGGCCTGCCACCGGATGGATGGCAAAGCGCACGTTGGTGCCTTGCGCCTGCAGGGCATCCATGAGCGCCTTAACCTGACCTTGTGCTTGTGCGATAGCCATACCATAGCCCGGCACAATCACAACTTCTTTGGCTTGGCGCAAGAGCTCACCAGGGCTATCTGTTGCAACTGCTTCTGGTTCACTCACCTTTGTCTCAGCTGCTGGTGTCGGTGCCTTAGACTCGGTTTGTGTGCCTATTGACCCGCTGAGTACATTACTTAAAGAGCGATTCATTGCCCGGCACATGATCTGCGTTAAGATCAAGCCCGAGGCGCCGACAATGGCTCCTACACTCACCAGTAAGGGTTCGTTGACAGTGAAACCCACTATAGATCCAGCTAAGCCCGAAAACGAGTTAAGCAGAGAGATGGTGATCGGCATATCTGCCCCACCAACGCGAATAGCAAAGAGCACACCATACAATAGGGATAGGAGCAGGATGCTTACAGACAAGGCTAACACAGGTGCCCCTGTTCGCAAGCTAGTGACAGCTAAAGCAGCAATAACGATTAAGCTGAGGTTCGATATGAGCCCATGCCCTTTGAGAACTACCGGGCGTTGAGTCATGCGCCGGTCGAGCTTAGCTGCAGCAATTAGGCTGCCGCTCAATGTAATGGCACCCACAAAAAGACCTAGCTGGGTGTTTAGCTTGATGAAAGAAGATTGTTCGCTATACCTTTCGACAATCTCGACACTCGCCACCAAAGCCGAAGCGCCACCACCTAAGCCATTCAAAAGGGCTACCATTTGTGGCATCTGAATCATGGTGACTCGCAAAGCTAAAACATAACCTAAAACCGCACCGACAGCCATCGCCACCCAGAGAATGGGCATGGTCAGGATGTCATTGCTCCAGAGAACTAGCAGTATGGCGGCTAGCATGCTTAACGCACTCAGCCGATTGCCTCGTACTGCGGTGCGGGGAGAGCTCATCCACTTGATGCCAAGGAGGACCAAGGCCGCTAGAACAATTGAAGTTACAAGATAAGTCTGATCCATCTCGACACCTCGCTATTTTGCTTTAAACATACGCAGCATGCGGTCGGTAACCACAAAGCCGCCTACCAAGTTAATACAGGCTAAGACAATGGCCACAAACCCCAATATTTTACTGCCTAAGTATACGGCCAACGCTGTAGCAGCGAGCGATCCCAAGATAGTAACGCCAGAAATTGCATTAGTTCCCGACATGAGAGGCGTATGTAACAGCGAAGGTACTTCGCTAATGACCTTGTATCCCAGCCAGGTGGAGATTGCGAAAACCACTATCAGCCAAAGTGCGTTCATTCTTAGCGCCACTCCTTGTCTATTAATTGAGCCCCAAAGCCTCCCTGGTTCCTGCATGGACCAGTTCACCATCTTTGCAAACCAGCGAGGAAGCGATTATTTCATCGTCTAGGTCGATATTCACCTTACCGTCTTTAATCAGGTTAGAAACATAGTTGAAGATGTTCTTGGCGAACATGGTGGTTGAACTGGAGGGGACCATGCCCGGGATATTCTTGGTACCATCGATACTGACACCATATTTCTCTATAACTTTGCCACCAACGGTTAGCTCGCAGTTGCCACCCTGGTCGATAGAAACGTCGACAATGGCCGAACCGGGCCGCATAGCTTTAACCATTTCTTCGGTGATCAGGATTGGTGCCATACGACCTGGCACTAACGCCGTTGCTATGACCACATCGGACTTGACGACAGTATCGAAAATCGCTTCCTGCTCTTTGAGAACCCACTCTTGCGGTAAGGACTTGGCATAGCCGCCTTCGCCGATAGCGATTTCTGCCGGTATGCCCGTCTCGACGATCTTGGCGCCGAGGCTCTTAGCGTGCTCTGCTGCCTCGGGGCGAATATCGATGGCATTGACGACAGCGCCTAGACGTTTAGCGGTGGCAATAGCTTGCAGTCCGGCAACGCCAGCACCTATTACAGTAACAGTAGCGGGTGGAATCATACCTACGGCCGTGCCGATCATAGGTACAAACTTAGGCAAGCGGTTGGCAGCCATTAATGCGGCCTTATAACCAGCTACCGTGCTCATAGATGTGAGGGCATCCATAGCTTGGGCGCGGGAAATACGAGGAATACCGTCGAGGGTGAGAGCGGTAACGCCCTTAGCCGTCAGGTTCTTGATCATCTCGTGGTTGGCAGGAGCTGCAGGATGCAGGAAGGTGATCAAAACTTGACCAGGCTGCATCATGTCTACCTCGTGCTTCCCAACTTCATTATTAAATAGGGGCTCTTTTACCTTGAGGATCACATGGCTCTTTTGGAATAACTCTTCTACATTAGCCACAACCGTAGCTCCAGCTGCCTCATACTCGGCATCGCTGAAAAACGAACCCAAACCGCCACCAGCTTCGACCAGAACTTGAGCGCCACCATCTACAAATTTCTTGACGCTTTCTGGGGTAGCTGCGACTCTCCTTTCACCTGGCATGATCTCTTTCGGTACACCAAAAATTAAGCCTTGAAACTGCATTGAACAAGACCTCCCTCAATGTTTTTCGGTGTTACTTGCTAGGCAAGCGTTGTCTTTTTCTGGCCAGCAAAATTCTTAGTTATGCTAACTAGCTAACCAGTCACCACTTCTACACTTACCAAAAGGATTCCTTCTTGCAAATATAGCCGGAAAACAGTGTTATGCCCGTCAGCAAAGATTATACATATTATTACCTCTACAGCCAAGATAGCCGCGGTACCTGCTGTTGCGGGCTTTTCGTGGCCTTAGAGGGTGATTAGGTTCCGTTTTCGTCAAATTTCGAATGCTAGCCGCTGTCTGCGGTATTATTAAGGTTCTGCAACCATACGCTAGCTGGCCCCCGCCGGCAGTTAGACCGAGCAGGATTGCTGCTCCCGGAGGCGAAGCTTATATTAGAAATAGTCCCCTAGCAATGCATAAGCGTTCCGGGTTAATAAAGTGATAGTTGCGCAGCAACTATCAGCTTGTACCCGCTTACCTTACCGGAGGGCAAAAAATGACCAACAAACAATTATTGCGCAGCATCTATATAGTTGCATTCGTGCAGACTCTATCCATTGCAGCTGCAGACAGTATTCTCCCTGTATACCTGAAAGCGCTGGGAGCTAGCGAGTTTTTGGTTGGTATCGCCTTCGCTTGGTTCTCTTTGGTTCGCGGCATCACTAGTCTAAGCAGCGGCCCCCTAGTCGATTGGTTAGGTCGCCGCACCTTGCTGGGGTTTTCACAGGCGGGGTTTGCCTTGGCGAACCTAGCCTATGCATTAGTGCAAAGCCCAGGCCAACTGGCGGCATGTCGTCTTGTCCAGGGCTTAGCAGCCGGCCTTTATTGGGTTGTAATTCTAAGCATGGTGGCCAACGCTAGTGCCCCGGCCGATCGGTTACGCAATTTAACTTTGTTTAATATCTCTGTTGCCCTCAGCGGCATGGTTGGCAACTGGATAGCTGGATTCCAGGCTGAGTATTTTTCGCCTAGTTTTGTCTTTTTGCAGAGTTGCATCATGTTTGCTAGCATTAGCCTTTTCATCTTCAGATTCTTTCCTGAAGAACAAGCGCCTGACCACCAGCAGCCAACAGGCCGCTTTTCTTTTTCTGCCTTATTACATATCTCTAAACAAGTTAAACTGATTAGTTTGTTAGCAGGTGTCGGTATGATCGCCGAGACGGTGACGAAGATGGGCATGCCCCTTTATGTTCATGGCGTTGGTGGCAGTTATCGTGATGTAGGCCTCATAGCCGGTCTGATTGTAGGCTGCGGCCTACTATCCCAGTTCTTTGCTCCCAAATTGCAGGAAAGGCTCGGCAACCGCGGCATCATCTTACTGGTTTACGTTAGCAACGCTCTGTTCTTGCTCGTCCTGTTCTGGCAAAAGACCTTGAAGCTGGCTTATTTCCTCTTCCCGCTAATCGGTGCCCTCTTTGCCCTCACCAATCTAACTTGGCTAGCTTCAGCTCAGAACGCTGCAGCGGCTGGGCAAATGGGAGCCGCTACCGGCTTCTTCCGCGGTACCCTTGATCTGACCAATGTAGCCTATTATTTAGCGTTTGGTGCTTTGAGTGCTCGGTTTACGGTGGTACCCCTCCTAGCTGTGGCAGCGTTCGTGTTGGTTGCCTTGGCTGTGACTGCCCAGCAGGTGGAGCTCGAGCATAGCTCGGGCTCTGGGCAGCAAAAAGGATTTTCAGTTGCTAAGGGTGGTAGGTAATACTGCGAAGGCTGCGTCATTCATCGGTGGCGCAGCCTTCCCCTTTCTTCACTACAATGCCTATTCAACATCTCGAATGTCAGCCGGCAGAATAAGCATCAACTGCTCTCGCGATAGGTTCTTTTCGTTGACAAGACGTACGGCTTGCTTGCGAATGCTACGCTCGATCAGGTTACGGACCAAGCGGGCATTACCGAAGTTTTGGGGTTGGAATTGATAGCGCTCGAACAAAATGCGAGCCAGCTTGTCTTTGGCTTCCGGTGAGAGTTTGTATTGCCGCTTATGCAGCATTAGAGTAGCAATATCCAGAAGCTCGTCGATGCTATAGTCATCAAACTCGATAATAATAGGGAAACGCGAGCGTAGCCCCGGATTGGTTGCGATGAATTGGGGCATTTCCTGTCGGTAACCAGCCAGAATAATGATCAATTCCTTGGAATAATCCTCCATAGCTTTTACCATCGCATCGATGGCTTCCTTGCCAAAATCCTTTTCTCCCCCACGAGCCAGTGAATAGGCTTCGTCTATAAAAAGAATACCGCCGAGAGCGCGACGTATTTGTTCACGTGTCTTTTGGGCAGTATGCCCTATGTATTCGCCTACTAGATCTGCCCGCTCTACTTCGATCAGGTGCCCTTTGGGCAAAACGCCCAGCTCTTTAAAAATGCGCCCCAGAAGGCGAGCTACGGTGGTCTTGCCGGTTCCTGGATTGCCCAGAAAAATCATGTGTAAGACTAATGGTTCAGTGGCTAGGTGCTGTTCTTCCCGGCGCTTTTGAATTCTTATAAAGGCTTGCAGCTCTTGAACGAGCTTCTTTACTTTAGTCAGGCCGATCAATGATTCTAACTCGCGCATAATCTCGTCGAGGTTGGCTTGCTTGGGCGGAGGCGGGCTAGGTAGCGGGTTGCGCGGTACAACCACCCGGGGTACTCCCCCACCTATTTCTACTTCTCGCAGCAGGCGAAAGGCTTCGGCTACACTGACTTTACCCTGCTCTAAGAGTTCTGCCACCTCGTCATAACTATTGGGCTGATGGGGTTCATTTAACGGTGGTTGCTGTTTCATATCAATTCCCCCCTCTAGCAAAAAGGCTCTGTTCTAGCTTATGCCGCAAACCAGCACAAAGTGCTGTAGGAGGGCCAGGCCCACTAGGTTTAGAGTACTAGCTATAATAAGATCATGTATATTTTGCTAGTACTAAAGACCTAGTGGAATCTCTGTGTTATAATATGCTCCGATTGCAGCTTGTAGCTAAGTAGTTAACATACGTTGATTTCATGAAGGCGGTGCAAGAATCAGTGAGTATCCTCAGATCAATTGGGTTAAGGCAACTTTTGTGTCGCCTTATTTTATTTTGCCTTTTAGTAACAGCCCTGCCTACCGCGGCTAACGCTTCTAGCCAAGAAAGAATAGCCTCAGCCAACCTAGGCCTGACAGCTTTGGAGCAAGAGTATATTGGGCAAAGCCATGAGTTCCAGATAATAGTTATCGATGGGGTAGCGCCATTGCAATACACCGATGCAGAAGGCGAAATACGAGGAATCACTAGGCTAGTCCTTGATGAAATCGCTGCCAGCACCGGCCTCAGGTTTACATATCTAGCCGTCGACTCTACCGAAGAAGCGCGGACTATCGATGCGCCTAACGGCATCGTAGCTGCCATAGATTCAGCTTATATCGACTCTTTTCCTAACATGACCTTATCGCAGCCATTTCTCCAGGCACCTACAGTTCTTTTTTTGCACAAGTCGGTGGACGCCAATAATTTAACTGCAAAGACTTTTGCGGGGGTTAAAGGTGGCAACCTCCCGCCTGACGTACTGCCCGAAAATGCTATCTATTATAATACGCGTGAAGATGCTATCAGGGCAGTCAATGCTGGTGAGGCAGATTATGGCTACGGCAATGCTTACTCGGTCGCTACCTACATGATATCTAACCGCTATAA